>CAYQRM010000001.1:0-34664 GCA_964419785.1 uncultured Solibacteraceae bacterium
GGCCCGCTTGGCCCAGGCGTCGCTCGACGTCGGCGCGAATCGTGCGTCGAGCGCGCGCAAGCTGTCGCGACACGGTGGCTTCGTGCTCGCTGAGCAGCCGGCCGGTTTCTGCGAGCGTCATCCCTTGCGCATAGTAGCAACCCAGACGCAGGCGGTCCTGCGCATTGAGCGTGGCGACGGCTTCAGCGAGCGCGCGCTGCATGAGTTCGAGTTGCCGCACTCGATCCGGATTGGGCGCCGCCGCCGGAGCGACAATCGCGGCCGATGATTCATCGTCTGGCAGCGCGTCGTGGTGCTTTCTGACCCGTGCCCGATCGACCACGCGCTGCGCGAGGACCGCGCGCAGCCATGTCACGAGACTGCTGCGCCCATGGAAGTAGCGAAAAAGTGACTTGCGCTCGCCCGACGCCGCAGCGGCCCCAAACAGGTCCGCATAGAGCGAATCGGCCAGCTCGCGTGCGCCGCCAGAGGGATCGAGCGCGTCGGCCGCGCGGTAGAGCGCTGGGCGATGCTTCCGAATGAAGTGATCCCAGGCGACGTCGTCGCCAGCCGTGCACGCGCAGGCGAGCGACAGATCCTCGAGGTGGAGGGAGGTCAGGTACCGCTCGATCTCCCGGGGGTCGCGCGCTGACTCGCCGAGCGCTTTCGCGGCGCTTGCGGCCAGCGCCGACGCGAAATCAGCCGGAGCCACGCGCCAGCGGCCGGCGTTGGCCTTCTGGTAGAGCCGTCGCGCGAGGCCGTCGTCAATCGACAGCACGGCGAATGATAGATCGGGCTACGATTTGGGGCATGGCGGGCCAGCCCTCATTCGATGTCACGTCCACGGTCGACCTCCAGGAAGTCGACAACGCGGTCAACCAGGCGCGCAAGGAGATTGCGCAACGCTACGACTTCAAGGGGTCGAAAGCGGCGATCGACTTCAAGCGCGCCGAAAACAAGATTGAGATCGTCGCCGACGACAACTTCAAGATGGAGGCCGTCTGGGACATCCTGCAGACGCGTATGGTGCGGCGCGGCGTGCCCGTCAAGAATCTCAAGGCGGGCGACGTGCTGCCGATGGCAGGCAGCCTCGTGTCGCGAACCATCGAGCTGCAGCAGGGCATTCCAATCGAAGCGGCGCGCGAGATCGTCAAATACCTGAAAGATCAAAAGCTGAAGAAGGTCCAAGCCGCGATTCAGGGCGATCAGTTGCGCATTTCGTCGCCGTCGAAGGACGAGCTGCAGGGGGCGATGCGGCTGCTCAAGGCGCACGACTTCGGCGTCGAGCTCCAGTTCGGAAACTACCGGGAGTGAGATCGATGCGACGCGTCCTCTGGCTCGTCGGGATCCTGCTCGGCGGCGCGGCGGTGTTTGCGCAGCAGACGTCTCAGCAGCCCGTCTTTCGCGGCGGCGTCGATCTCGTCACGCTCGATGTGACCGTCGTCGACAAGGACGGTCAGCCGATTCGCGGTCTCACCGCTGACGACTTCGTGGTCACACTCGAGGGACAGAATCGACCCGTGCGCGCAATCGATTTCCTCGACTTCGGATCGGCCGACGGATCCAACGCGACTCCACGCGAGACGACGAACCAGACCGGGCCCGCGCCGGCCCGTCGCGGCGGGCGCGTCGTGGTGCTGCTCTTCGACGATCTGTCGTATCGGCCTGGTCCCGGCAAGACGCTGCTGTTTGCCGCCGAGCGCATGCTCAGCACGTTTGCTGAGGACGATCTCGTCGGCATTACGACGACGAGCGGGCTCGGGCCGACGGTCAACCCGACGCGCGATCGCAATGCCGTACTCGCGGCGCTGCGCGACAAGAGGATGATCGGGCGCAACGACGACTTGACGGCGCCCTTCTATATCTCTGTACCCGAGGCGATCGAGATCGATCGCGGCATTCCACCGCAAACGCTCGATGAGGTCGCCGCACGCGAGTGCGCAATCCTCGGATTTCCCATCGACAGCTGCAAGGGAATGATCGGCGGCATCGCGCGTGCGTACGCGCAGCAGCTGCTGCACCGCACGTCGATGCAAATCGCCGCGTTCCAGCATCTGATTGACGCGCTCAAGACCGCGCCGGCGCCGCGCGTGATCGTCACGCTGTCGGCTGGCGTCGCCATCGGGATCGACCTCGACATCAAGCGCCAGCTCGACCCGCTCGGCCGCGCCGCGGCTGAAGCCGGCGTGCAGTTCTACGCCCTGTCCGAGCTCGGCGATCTCGTCGACGTCAGCGAGCAGACGCAAGCGCGGACCGAAGCGCGACGCGTGGAGAGTCAGTTCCTCAATTCCGGCGCGCAGACCGTCGCCGAAAATGCCGGCGGCGAGGCGTTTCTCGTCGTCGGTACCGCGGATCGATTCTTCAAGCGCATTGAGGCGGAGACGTCAGGCTTCTATCGGCTTGGCATCGAAGCGCCGGTGCTGAAAGACAAGCATCGCTATCTGTCGACGAAGGTGTCGGTGCGCGCAAAAGGCGCCACCGTGCGCGTCAATCGCGAGGCGCTGATGGCATCCGTGCTGCCGGAATCCGTGCCGATCGCCGAGCAGCTGAAGACGACGCTCGCCCAGGGCGGCGCGGCATTCGGCGTGCCGATCGCGCTTGCGACTGCCGAGCGGCGCGATCCCGCGACGAACAAACTCCAGCTCGCCGTGAACGTACAGGTGCCGGCGAGCGTGCCGGGGCCACTCACCGTGATGTACGCGCTTGTCGATGACGCGGGGCAGGTCGCGCAGGCGGGCCGCCGCGACGTGCCGACGCCGCCGGCGGGCGACGACTATCAACTCGCGTTTCCGGTGCCGATCGAGGCCGGCAAATACCGGTTCCGATTCGCGGCCGCGGACGCCAGGAACAACGTCGGCAGCGTCGAGCACAGCGTCACCTCGGGCCTCGCGCACCTCGGAGCGTTCACCGTGAGCGACCTCTTCACGATGTGGGCCGGCGCCGATCGCCAGCCGCGATTCCTCGCGCTCGAACGGCTGCCGGCGGCTGCGACGACGATCGGTGCCTCGCTCGAACTCTATCCGGACGACCCGAACGCCGTGCCGGATGTGTTCGTGCGCTTCGCGATGCTGCCCGTCGGCAGCGAGACGCCGATCTTCGAGCGCGAGATTCCCCCCGCGATCGTCGGCACCGTGCGATCCGCGATCGCCGAGCTGCCCGTTGAGGATCTCCAGCCAGGGACGTACGCCATTCGCGCGACCGTCGTCGAACGAGGCGTCGAGACGGGCGTCGTCACGACGACGATCCGGAAGGGCGGCGGATAGGGCGTGAACACCCCCGCGCCGACGCCCGCCGAGACGGTCGCCAGAGGCCGCGCGCAGCGCGTTCGTCGCAACCTCGAAAAGGGCATGGCGCTCGCGTGGGCCGCCTCGCCGCGCCTGCTCATCCGCTACTCCGTGCTCGGCGTTGTCAGCGCGGCATTGCCGCCGCTCACGGTGCTGTTTGGCGCGATGCTCGTCAACCGAATCGCCGAGGCGAGGCTGCACCCGCTCGAATTCCGCAACGTGCTGCCGATCGTCTTCGGATTGTGGGTCGCAGTCGGCGTGCAGCGCGCGATCGGCGCGTATCAGGGCTACGGGCGCAATCTGTTCGTGCGTCGCGTGCAGCTCGAGGCGGAACGCCGGCTGCTCGATCAGGCCGCGCGCGTCGATCTCGGTAACTTCGACAACTCGGACTGGCACGACCGGCTGGCGCGCGCCAAGCGCGACGTGTCGTGGCGGCCGGGCGATCTCACCTGGTCCGTCCTCGGCCTCTCGGGCAACGTCGTCACCATCGCGTTGATGGCGACGCTGCTTGCGACGCTGCACCCGCTGCTCGTCGTGCTCGCGCTTGGCGCCGCGTTTCTGTCGCTGCTGCTCGAGCGGCGCGTGACGTCGAAGCTGTACGAGTTCTTCTACAAGGAGACACCGGAAGAGCGCGAGCGGGAGTACATCGGCGACTTGCTCGTTCAACCGCGCACGACAAAAGAAATCCGGGCGTACGTGCTGGCCGACTATCTGCTTGGACGTCATAAGAAGCTGTCCGAGGATCTGTTTGTCGAGCGCGAGCGGATGTACCAATCGGGCACGCGCATCTCGCTCTTGACGGGGCTGGTGACCGGCACGACGCTGGCGCTGGCGTACCTCTTTGTCGCGGTGCGCGGGATGAATGGGTCGATCGATCCCGGCGGCGTCGTGCTCGTGATTGGCGCGTTCGGCACGGTGTCGGGGACGCTCAGCCAAATTTCGAGCACTTTCGTCGCGGTCGATCAGCACACGACGTTTCTCGAGGACTACTTCTCGTTTCTCGCGATCGAGCCGCTGGTGCCGGTGCCCGCGCATCCGCGCAAACTGCCGGCCGGGCCGATCGACGGGATCGAGTTCGACCACGTCGCGTTCACGTATCCTGGTGGCACCGAACCCGCCGTGTCGAATCTCAATCTGAAGATTCGTCCTGGTGAGCTCATCGCGCTCGTCGGTGAGAACGGCGCCGGCAAGAGCACGCTCGTGAAGCTCTTGCTGCGCTTCTACGATCCGAGTCAGGGCCACGTGCGAATCGGCGGCATCGACGCGAGGGAGATGGATCCGCGCGATCTGCGCGATCGCATCGGCGTGCTGTTTCAGGACTATGCGGCGTACGAGTTTTCCGTCCGCGAGAACGTCGTCATGGGACGGCCGGACGCGCCGGTGAGCGACGAGCACGTGATGCAGGCACTGCGCGACGCGCGGAGCGATTGGCTGGTGAGAAAGATGCCGCACGGCCTCGATTCGAAGGTCGGTCGGCTGTTCGAGGGCGGCCACGACCTCTCAGGCGGCGAGTGGCAGCGGCTCGCGCTCGCGCGCATCATGTACCGCGATGCTGACATCTGGATACTCGACGAGCCGACGTCCTCGCTCGATCCGGAGGCCGAGGCCGCCATCTTCGCCGAGCTCAAGGATCAGCTGCACGGACGAATGGGCCTGGTGATCTCGCATCGTTTCTCGACGGTGCGCATCGCCGATCGCATCGCGGTTATCGCCGACGGCCACGTCACCGAAATCGGCACACACGACGAGCTGCTGCGCGCGGGCGGACGCTACGCGCAGCTGTTCGAACTGCAAGCGGCGGGATATCGGTAGGAACCAGACGGTGTGCATTCCGAACTTCTAACTTCTGGCTTCTCACTTCTAACTTGCTCTGGTGTGCGCCTTGTACTCCGTCGGATCCACGATCGCGTCGATCACCACCGGTCGATCGATTCCCCGCGAGTCTCGCAGGGCCGCGTCGAGCTCATCCATGGTCTCGACCCGCCGCGACCAGGCGCCGAAGCCGGCGGCGGCTGCGGCGAAATCGACGGCGCCGTGCCGGACGCCGATGGTGGGGTAGCCGCGCCGCTCCTGCGCGACGTCAATCAGGCTGAGGCTGCTGTCGTTGTAGACCACGATCGTGAAGTGCAGGCGCGCGCGGACGCACGTCTCGAGCTCGGCGATGGTCATGCCGAATCCGCCGTCGCCAATCGTGCAGAGGATGGGGCGGTCCGGGAACTTCAGCCGCGCGGCCATCGCCGCGGGCAGGCTGTAGCTCATCGCCGACAATCCGTTCGACTCGAAGAACGTGAGCGGCTCGTACGATTCCCACGCTTGCGACGTGACCATTTTCACTGATCCGACGTCGGTCGTGAAGATCGTGTCGCGCGGAAAAGACTCCCGGAGTCTTTTTGTCAGCTCGTAGCCGGACAGACCGCGCGGGCGGGTGGCGGGACGCAGCACGCCCTCGAGCGCGTCGCGGAACGCGCGCCGATCGTCGGCCGGCCAAACGAATTGTCGCGGATCGATGCGGCGCGAGAGCACGCCCAGCGCCTGCTGCAAATCTCCAACGGCCTCGGCCGCCGGCGTGAAGTCGTCCTTCGCGATTGACACCGGACCAATCGAGACCATGCGCATCGCGTGATGCCAGGTCTTGTCCGACTCCACCGGATCGAATCCGACGCCGATGAGGAGATCCGCGCTGGCCAGAGATTTGACGACGACGGCGTCACCCGACACGCCGGCGCAGACACCGTAGAAGAGCGGATGATCCTCCGAGACGATGCCCTTGGCTTTGGGCGTCGTGAACACCGGCACGCCGAGCGCGTCGACGAACGCGCGCACGCCAAAAGTGTCGACGTGCGGGTTCACGTCGAGGCCGACGATGATGGCCGGACGACGGGCGCGATTGATTTCCGCGGCGACGCGATCGATGGCGTCGCTGGACGCGCGATCGTCAGGCGGCGGCGCGCCAGGGCCGGTGTCGGCGCTCGTCTCGATCTCTGCCGCGCGGGCGATGTCGCTCGGCAGCGCGATGTGGACCGGCCCCATACGAGGCGCGACGCTCACCGCGATTGCATGTCTGACTTTCGCGGCGGTGTCGTGGCCGTCGAGCGTGATCGCGAGCTTCGTGAACGGCCGGTAGATCGCGTTGAGATCGAGATCCTGGTGCGTGGCGACGCGCGCGTTCTTGCGCGCCAGCGTCGCCGTAATCGCGAGGACGGGCGATCGATCGAGATAGGCGTTGGCGACGCCGAGCGCCATGTTCACGGCGCCCGGCCCAAGTGTCGCGACGCAGATGCCCGGCGCGCGCTGGATCTGGCCCGTGACATCAGCCATGAACGCGGCGCCGGCCTCGTGGCGGGTGAGCAGGAACTCGATGCCCTCGCGGCGCGCGGCGTCGATCAAGTCGAGCACCTCGCCGCCAGGCAGGCCGAACATGCGCGTGATCCCGGACTCGCGCAGCGTCCGGGCCAGAATCTCCGCCGTGGTCATGAGGGCCGGCTATTGACCCTTCATGAACACGAATGCCTCGCCGTGGGCTTTGACGAGCGCATCGACGATCTGCTGCATCTTGTCGCGCCGCTCGATCAGCGACTTCGCCTCGCCACGCATCAACCACTTGCCGATCGACGACTGAATCGACGCCTCGGTCAGCGCCTGCATGCGCTTCCAGAGATCGGCGTCGATGTGATTCATTTCGTGAATCATGTTCTTCCCCGGCGTGAACGCCCGCGTGTGGTCGATGAGGATCAGATTCCACGCCGGATCGACGAGCCAGTTACCGGCATTCGGATCCGTGTTGTTGATGAGGTTGTCGAACATCTTTGCCTTGACGATCTGCCGGGCGAAGGCGTCGGCGTACTGCGGCGGCGCGTCGGGCGCGCCATTGCGGCTGCCCATGTCCTTGAAGCTCTTCGTCGGCGAGGCCCACATCACCGCCGCGCCACGGTCGCCTTTGTACTCGCGCTCGACCGTCGGCGGAACCATGTGGAGATCGAGCAGCTTGTCGAGCTCGTACGCGGCGATCTCGGACCAGTAGCTCTCCCAGAAGCCCTCGTAGCGATTTGGCGGAATCACTTTCCACGCGAACGCGTCGACGGGACCGCCAGGGGCGAGCGTCGCCTTGCGCGGATGCGTGACGCCGACCGACAGATCCGCCAGCTTGACCACTTGCGCGGTGCGGAGGTAGTTCTCGATCTCCGCCTCGCGTCCTATCCAGATCTTCGCGCTCTGCGGAGCGTCGGTCGACGCGGCCGGTTGCTGTGCGTGGACGGGAAGAATGAGGCAGACGCCGAGCACGCCGCTTGCCGCCGCAACGCGACCGCTCGAGTTCAGATGGATGCGCATAGGGAAGCCCCCTGCGGCCGCAAAGCTATCACCGAAAAGGATACCGGGAATACTTTCCTGTCCTCTTTTTGGGAAAGTATTCCCGGTATCCTTTTCGTTAGTTCCCGGGCGCTTCGACCGGCCGCCGAAGCTCGTCGAGACCGATGACGAGCCGCCGGTCCGCAGGCACGTTCGGCGGCGCACCACCGCCGTAGCGTGCGTAGGCCGGCAAGAACCGGCGCACGTAGTCTTCAATCGCCGCGCGATCCAGGCCCGGCTTGCCCTTCGCCTTCGCGGCTTCCTCCGCTTCGACGCGCCACTTCAGAACGAAATTCGGATCGATCGCCCGCAGCACGACGAACGCGTCGAGGAATCGGTACCAGCGCTCGTACGCGTCGAGCCGCCGGTTCGGCTCCTTGAAATGCGCATCGTCGATGCCGACCTCCGGCACCGGCGTGAAGCCGAACATCCAGCCTTCGACGAAGACGATGTCGAGCGGCGCGGTGACATCGCGCCACGCCGTCTCGGGCGCGCGATCGCCGCGGCCGCCGTGCGCGGACTTGTCGTAGACCGGCACGCGCACCGTGCGTCCGGCGCCGTCCGATCCGAGGGCGGCCAGCGCGTTGAGCGTCCGTTCGCCGAGCCCGACATCGTGCGTCCCGGGATAGCCGCGGTGCTCGAGGTACGGATTCCCTGGATACGCCGCAGCGAGTCGCAGCTGTTCCTCGCGCGTGAGATAGAAGTCGTCGATCGACACGCCCGTGCCCCGCAAGCCGAGCTCGGGCAGAAGCGCGAGGGCGTGCGTGACGAGCGTCGTTTTGCCGCCGCCTTGAGGCGCCTGGATGCCGATGAACACGGGACGCCGCTTGGACGCGCGCGTTTGCGCGACCGCGAACGCGATAACGGGTACGTAGAGATGATGGATGCGGCGATCGAGATCGGCGGCGCCGGCGAGATCGCGCGCGAGTCGGTCGCTCGCGGTCTTCCAGAGGTGCCAGTCAATCGGTCCGAGGCGCTCGAGCGTGGGAAATGCGGGGCCGGACGCGGCCAGCTGCTGCAGGTCGTGTGAAGTCACGCACTACTGATACTTGAAGATGCGGGTTCCGATCCAGCCGAGCACGAGCGCACCGGTGAGGAGCACGACGACGTGGGGAATCGCCGATGGCCAAGGATCCGCGAAATTCACCAGCTTGTGCAGGGCGTTCATGGCGATGCCCGTGGGCAGCACGAGCGACAGCTTCTGCATCCAGGGCGGCGTGATTTCGATCGGCCACCAGCAGCCGCCGAGCGCCGCGAGCACCTGCGCGGCGAGCACGCCAAGGCCGGCCGTTTGCGCCACCGTGCGTGCGATGTTGGCGAGCACAATCGCCAGTCCGGCGGAGAACGCGGCCCAGCCGAAGAGCACGACCAGGACCATCGGCAGCGAGGTTCCCCAGTCGATCTTGAACAGCACCCGTCCGGTGACCATCGCGAACGCGATCTGCACGAGCCCGAGCGCGAGGCGGCTGCACCACTTGCCAAGGACAATCGCGCCCGGCGACATCGGCGTGGACGCCAGACGCTTGAGGAGTCCTTGCTCGCGCTCGATGATGAGCGACACCGATCCGGCCGTCAGCAGCACGAGCATCGTGAACATCACCATCGTTCCCGGCACGGCCTGCGCGAAGCCTGTCGGCGGCACGAGCCGGCGGCCGGCTGATGTCACCGAAAGCGTGAGCATGCGCGGCATCGCGGCGAGCTCGGCGAACGTCTCGTGCGAGGGCGTCTGTCCATTGATCTTGACGACGGCGAGATCGGCGACGACCTCGTAGACTGCGCGCGAGACGCGGACCTGATTGTAAGTGCCGGCCAGCGGATCGCTGTTGTCTTCGAGCGTGAGCGTCTGTTTCGCGCCCGCAAGGATCGCGTCCGTGAACGTCGAGTACGGCGCGGGATCGGGAATCGTCAGTCGCCGCGTGGACTTGGCGAACTCGGCGTCCGTCGCAGGACGCATGACGTTGAAGTTCTGCGCCACGAGACGCCGCTCGATTTCGTCGACGAGAAAGCCACCGCCGCTGCCGCCGCGGATGGCGAGCGGGCTGCGTTGATCGGGACCCGGCCCGAGCCCACCCATGACCGTGCCGATGAAATAGAAGAACAGCACCGGCATCACGAACGTCCACAGAATCGTTTCCCGCCGCCGGAGCAGGTAGGCGATGTCCTTTCGTGCGATGAACGTCGCGGCTTGGAGAAACGACATCAGCTCACCGCGAACGTGCGGAGCCGGCGCACGCTGAGCCACAGCGCGACGAGAGCCGGCACGCCAATGACAGCGATCGCGACGCCGAGCGTCGAGCCGCTCGAATGGCCGAACAGAATATTCTGCGTTTGCACGGCCGCGAGGCCGTTCGGCGTCCATCGTCCGATGCGCGCCATCCACTCGGGCATGACGTCGAGCGGGAAGAACGACCCGCCGATCATCATGAGCGGGAAGACGATCATCGACGACAGGAATTGCCCGCCCCGCTGACTCGTCGCGAGCAGCTGAATGAACAGGAGGTCGCTGAAGAGCGCGCCGCCGGTGAACGTGCACCACACGAGCGCGAGCGGCGCACGCGTGATCGACACGCCGAATGCCGTCACGCCGAGGACGAGCGCGGCGAGCGCAGCGATCGTCATCACGACCATCGCCGCGAGCAACTTGCCGAGGAGCAGCGCGCTCGCACCGCGCGGCGTCGAGATCGTGCGGCGCAGCGTCGCGGAGGTCTTCTCAATCCAGATGTCGAGGCTCATGCCCTGCGCCGTGAACATCAGCGACATGAAGAGCAGTCCAGGCAGGAACATCGCCCAGAAATCCTTCGCTTCGTGCTCTTCGGCTGCCTTCTTCGCTTCGAGGGAGATCGCCGGGGGCAGCAGCGTGTCCTGCAGCGCGCGCATCCGGCCGTTGAACGCGCGGCCGATCGCGGCGATGGCCTCGTCCGGCGGTGCCTTGCCCTGTCCGATCGTGTCCGCAACACTGCGCAGCTCTTCGCCGAACAGTCGCTGCACGTAGAACTCGGCCTCGACGAGCATCTTCAAGGCTTCCTCGATCATCGCGGGCAGAATGCGCTGGGCGGGATTGGTGACGAGCGAGAGCGTCATCGGCTTGTCGCGAAGCACGGCGTCCTGAAATCCCGTCGGGATCGTCAAGAGCGCGTTCGCTTCACCCTTGTCGATGCGTGCGCGTCCGGCCGTCGCGTCGACGGTCTCGATTTGCAACGCGTCGGCGAGCCGCCCCTGGCTGCCGCCGGAAATCAGCAAGCGACTGAGCAAGGTGTGGTCCTCATCGACGACGAGCAGGTGCGCTTTCGGTGTGGGACCACCGTTGCCGACGAGACTCAGGAGCAGGCCGATGATGATCGGCAAGCCCATCCACAGCAGGAGCGCTGCGGGATCCTTGATGCGGCGAAGCAAGTCCTTGCGTGCCGCGATAAGCGCGAACGGCACGGCTACTCTCTGAGCTCCCGGCCGGTCATCTTGATGAAGAGGCTTTCGAGACTGGGCTGGCTGAGCGCCGTCTCCTGCAGCTCGCCCCCGGACGTCGCGATGGCCGCGAGAATCGCTGGCAGCCTCTTCGACGCGCCCTCGACGGCGAGGCGCAGCATCCGCTCGTCGGCCGAGACCACGTCGACGCCGCCGGCCGCGTCGAGCGCGCGCCGCGCGGCCTGCGGATCGAACCGACCCGAAAGGCGGACGACGTCCTTCTCGCCGATGAGCGCGCGCAGCTGGTCGATTGTGCCCATCGAGAGCAGCTTGCCGTGATCGACGATCGCGATCACGCGGCAAAGCTCCTGCGCTTCTTCCATGTAGTGCGTCGTGTACAGCACGCACGTCCCGAGACCGACTTCCTCACGGACGAGCTCGAGCAGCCGGACGCGACTCTGGGGATCGATGCCGACGGTGGGCTCATCGAGCAGGAGGACTTTCGGTTTGTGCACGATGCCGCAGCCGAAATTGAGGCGGCGCTTCATGCCGCCGCTGAAGCGCTTGACCGGCTCCTTCGCGCGGTCGGCAAGGTTGATGCGCTCGAGCACGTCGAGGACACGCCGCTTCAGCGTGTCGCCGCTGAGCCCGTACGCCGCGCCCCAGTAGGACAGATTTTCGCGTGCGCTCAAGTCCTCGTAGAGCGCCAGCTCCTGCGGCACGACGCCGAGCTCGCGCCGCGCCGCAATCGGATCGCTGACGACGTCGTGCCCGAGGACGGTGATGTGGCCGGACGTCGGCGTGAGCAATCCGGAAATGCAGCCGATCGTCGTGGACTTGCCCGCGCCGTTCGGGCCCAGCAAGCCGAACACCGCCCCGCCCTCCGCGGTGAAGCTCACATCGTCGACGGCGACAAGATCGCCGTAGCGTTTGCCGAGGTGCGAGACAGCAATCATGCGTGGGCGGACGCCTGACGACCGGGGACCCCGGACGTCAAGCGGACCTCGGACTACGGACTACGGACCTCGGACGACGAATGTTCCTTACGACTTGTCCTTGGCGCCTTTGCCGGTCAGGTACTTGATGATCTTGTCGCGTTGATCGGTCTTGCCCTTGTAGTTGTTCGTCTTGGCGAGCGAGAGCGGCGTGTCGCCGTTCTTGTCCTTCGCGTTGACATCCGAGTGGCGCTCGACGAGCAGCTGCACCATCGACTGCGTCGAAGTGGCAGCCGCGGCGTGTAACGCCGTGCGCCCGTTCTTGTCGGTGTCGTTGACGTCGCCGCCGTTGTTGAGCAGCACGTGCACGCCCTCGACGCAGTCGGTGGCGGCGGCGGCGACGAGCACCGGCGTGCCATCGGCGTCTTTGATCGTCGAGGCGTCGACAGCGAAGGCGTTCTGCGACGCCGCGGCGGTCTGGGCATCGAGGCCGCCGGATGGCACGCCGGTAATCATCGACTTGATGTCGTCGACTTTGCACTTGTTCATGGCTTGCATCACGTCCGCAAAGCTCATCTTGCCTTTTTGTGCGGAGGTGGGACTCGCGCACAGAACGGTCGCCACGATCGCGGCGGCGACTGGAACGATTCGTCTGACCATGTTCTTCTCCTCCAGGGATTCGACGGTTCGACGGCCTGGCGAAAAATCGCGTTTCAGCCAGTCATCTTACCGCCAGACGGTCTTGACGGGCGCGGCGAGCAGCGACTTGATCGTCGGCGGCTCGACCTTCTTGTTGATCAACACCTGCTGGACGGTCCAGACCGGGGTACTGGCGTCCAGTTCTCCGAGGACGGCGTCAGCCTCCCCAGGCTCGGCGAACTGACAGGCGTAGATTTCTGTGAGGCCGGCGATCTCGCGGCGGTCGCCGGTGACGGGTCGGCACGTCGTCCCGTCGGGCAACTCGAAGAACCAGGCGCGCGTGGCCGGGCCCCGCGTGTCCGATGGGGGCGATTCAGGCGGCGTCCATTTCACGAGCGTGCCGCTCGACGCGACGCGCGGATCGACGCCGCAGAGGAGCACGCCTGGGCCCCTCGTTTCGAAGCACGGATCGTAGTCTTTGACGCCGGCCGTGCACGCGAACGCGTCGGCGCGGAATGCGGCGGCGACGGACGGACGGCAATCGGCACTCTGTGCGCGGTCGGGGAGCGACGCCGGCGGCGGGTCGAAGTGGATGATGCGCGTCGGTGCGGGGGCCTGGACGAAGGCGACCAGAGAACCGGCGAAGACCAACGCGGTCGATCGTCGTCGCACGTTTGAAGCGTACCACGCTAGTCTCATGTCGTCCGGTCGCCACGCGGTCGCCTTTTCGCGCGGCGGCGCTTGGTCGAAAGAGGTTCAAATCGACTGGAGTGAATAGGAACTTATCGCGCGACTCGCCCCAACTCGATCTTCGTCGTCGCCCCGCCAATCGTAAGCTTCGCCGCCCACGGATAATCCCAGTCACCCGTCTGCGTAAGCGGCACAACCTTGCCATCTTGCCGCAGCTCGTACGTCGTGTTGACGGGCATCGAGAGGTGGACGGTTGTCGTGTGCGCGCTGCCGGTGCGATTTTCGATTGTGAGCGCGATCGCGTGCGCGCTCTTGTCCATCGTGATCGCGGATTCAGCCGCGAAACCGTCACGATCGAGCTCGAGTTTGAGCCGGCTCACGTCTTCGGCAAACGGGAGCCGCGCGTCGGGAATGACGATGTCGAAGCGGCGGCGGAGGCCGTCGCGCGGAATGATTGAGAGCGTGTCGGCTGATTCAGTCAGCGCGCCGCCGTACGCGATCCAGCCGAATGTCGGGTCCTTCGCGACGATCGTCGCCGCCATGCGGAGCGCGCCGCCGAAGCCGAGATCGATCTCGCCGTCGTAGTGCCACGGCCCGCGCGGCTCGGTGACGCCGCCGGGGAAGCTCGATCCCATCCATGCGTTGCCGACTTTCGTCGACGTGAACTGCCAGCCCGCGGCGCCGTCGTTCTCCTGGCCCGGAAACCAGAAGCCGTAGTTCGTGTCGGGCCGCCCCGTGTTCATGAGCGCCCACGAGCTCAGATATGACGCGTAGCCGAGCTGCAGCCAGTCTGTCGGCCGCGGCGCGAAGTCGAGCGCGTAATCGAGCACGCCCCAGCCGCCCATCGCCGCCATGTAGCTCATGCCGGCGTCGCTGCCGAGCGTGTAGTACGCCGGATTCAGCCAGCCGCGGACGACGAGGCCGGACGCGAGCTGGCGATCCATGAAGGCGCGCGAGTCTTCGCGCGTGACGGAGGGATGCGAGTACCACTTCTTGAGCTTGACGTCGTACCAGAGATTCTCGTCCGGCGCCATGTCGTGCGTCGCGCCATACTTCGCAAACGCGTAGGTCGACTCGAACGCCGTGCGATCGAACGCGTACTCCGACCGGAATGGATACGGATCGTCGTAGACGAAGTACTTCGTCTTGATCTCCCACTGATGGCGCAGCCACTGCGCCTGAGTGGGGAAGCCCTCCGCATCGAGCGCTTTGATCACATCGAGCACGACGAGCTCGTTGTAGAGGCCCCACTTGTACGTCTCGTAGTACGACGGGTAGATCTCGTACGGATACGTGTAGAACGCGCGCGCCGTCTCCCACGCGCGGTTGAGGTAACCGGCCGCGTCGAGATAGGTCGACATCTCCGGATACAGCTTCGCGATCTGATACATGTGGAAATACAACATGATCACGTGCGGGTAGTCGTACGAGCGCCACACGTGCTCTTTGTCCAGATCGCGCAGCGCCGTCGCGCCGCTGGCGAGGTGCTCGGCGTAATCTTTCCTCCGTCCCGGATCGCGATTGATGAACCAGTTCGGCGTGCCGTACACGCCGTACGGATACGGCCGCTCGTCGTCCTTCCGCTGCAGTCCGCCCCAGACGAAGTTCTTGAGGTAGTACTCGAGCGACTCGATTTCTCTCTTGTCCGGAAACGTGACGTTCTTTTCGGCGATGTATGGCGCCTTCGACAAGCCTGGATCGTCGCAGGTGAGCGCGTAGACCATGCGATCGAGAAAGATGTCGGGATCATCGATGGTGCGCGTGACTTTCGCGCGCATGTCGTAGATGCCGTACACGCCGTTCCACCACTTCGACGGGTCTTTGATCTGCTGCTTGTTGACGAGGAACGCCGCACGCTTCTTGATGAGCGTCTCCATCGGCTCGGTGACGAAGAACTCCAGATACGTCTTGCGGCCGCCATCGTGCGTGATGGTCAGCCTGTTCTCGCCGAGCTTCCTGAATGCGACTTCGTAGACGTGGGTGTCAGATTGCGCCGGAACCGCCGGGTCCGCGAGCGGCGCGATTGTCGTCTGCGCGGGAAACTCCGCGGTGACCGATTCGATCTTCGCCTTCGTGTGCAGCGAGAAGCGCGCGCTGAGATTGTCTGGCACGGTCATGCCTGGGACGACGCGCACGTCGAAGAGCCCAGCTTGATAGATGAGATCGCGCAGCTCGTCGTAGCTCTGCGCCCACTGCATGCGAAAGCCGTACGAGGTCTTCTGTCCTGGCGCGAGATCGAGCGCCGTGTTGGGTTGCCGCCACGTGCCGCGGGTCTCCGCCGACGCGACTTTGTCGGAGAGCACGTACAACGCGCCGCCGCCGCGGCCGCCGGCCGGCGCCGGATACTCCAGCCGCGTGCCGGGCCGCACCGTTACGAGCAGGAACGGCGGAGCACCTGACGCGCGCACGAAGAAGAAGAACGATCCGGCGCCCGAGATGAATTGATGCTTGAGAAATCCGCGCTCGAAGATGTCGGCTGGCGTTGCGCCCGTCGGCCCTTGCAGCGGAATCGTGATGCCGAGATCGCCCACGTGCACGGCCGACTTCGCAGCCTCGAGATCGACGATCCAATCAAGCGCGCGGCCGTCCGTGCGATAGGACTCGACGACTCTTAGCGGTGCACCGGCTGCGCTCGTGTAGCTGACTGCCGTTCCGTCCGCGGATGCGACCGGGTGCGTGCGCGCGTACGTCGTCCAATCCGCCGCGGTGCCCGTGCGGTAGTCGATCGTGAGTGCCAGCGTTGGTGCGCTCGCCGGACCGCGTCCTCCGCGACCAGCGGCCGCCGCCGGAGTGATCGTCGCGCCAAACGGATCGTGCGCGTTCGCGAGACCGGACACGCCGCGGTCGTCGTAATGGAACGTGAACTCGCCCTTCGAAATTGTGCCCGTGTCCCCTGACCCCGGCGCGCTGGTTGCCCGCGTCGCGCCCTGCTGGCCGCCGATCAGATCGTCAGAGGTGAAGGCGAACGCCAGGGCCAGCGCTGCGCCGGCAGCGACCGTCGCGTTGATTCGGTTCATCTGGATCAAAGCTCGTCGACTCTGCCCGCAGGCGCGGCGTCCGCGTGTTTAGATACCGGCGGCGTCACCGTCTCGAGACGCGTGCCCATCACGCCGATGAGAATCGTGATGGCAAATCCCAGCGCGAGCACGAGCAGCCAGACGGACTGGTACTCAAAGAGAAGAAACGCGGCGACGATCAGACCGACGGCGCCGACGCCCGTGAGCAGCGTAAGCGCGGACAGACGAATCATCGCGCCGCATTCCTTGCACGGTTGCACCAGTCGTCCCGACAGCACCGACGACATCCACCAGAGCTTCGACCACTCGTAGCGCGTCAGCGTGACGCTGCAGTTGGGGCACGTGCGCATCCTGCTCATAGGACTCCAGGGGCCGGGTCCAGCCGGACGTTGCACATCATACGAGTTTGCTGTGCGCGCGATCACAAATTTGATCGCGAGACGCAAGGTGCCTCCCCCGGCTCGATGCAAATGTTGTGCGCGCCTTCGGCGCGGGGTTTATGGCACGTACGCGATGCAGTCGATCTCCACCCGCAGGCCGGGTCCCGGCAGCGCTGCCGCCTGGATCGTCGTGCGTGCGGGGCGATGCTCGCCGAACATGCGTGTGTAGACGCCGTTCATCTTCTCGAACTCGCGGATGTCGATCAGGAACACGCCGCACCGCAGCGCGTACTGCAGATCCGATCCGGCCGCCTGAAGAATCGCGCGGACGTTCTTCAGACATTGTTCGGTTTGCGTCTCGACGTCCGGTCCGGCGAGCTTGCCCGTGGCGGGATCGTTTGCGCCCTGGCCGGAGACGAACACGAGATGCTTGAAGGCCATGCCGGGCGAGTAGGGCCCCGCAGGTTTCGGCAAGGTCGGTGCGTGAATCGGTCGATGGCTCATGCGGCTCATGCCGCGAATTGTACCGCTACGCCGCGCCGATCATTCCGACGGGCTCGCCGGCAGTGATCGGCGGTGTGCGCACGACGTACATCACTTCACCACCGAACGGCGCGCTGATTCGCTCGAGCACGTGACCGTGAAGGTCGGTGATGTGGCCGATGGGCGCCGACTCGGTGACCGTCTGACCGCATTCGACGGCAGGGAAAAACAGTCCCGTCGCGCTCGCGCGCAGGACCGCGTTGCGCGTGATCCACACCGGCGCGGCGAGCGGCAGCGGACCCTCGTCGCGCATGCCGAGGTGCCGCAGGACGCCGGAGACGCCGCGCTCGATGAGCGCGACGGCGGACGGGTCCGTCTGTCCGAGTCCGCCGGCCTCGGTCGTGATTGCGGGCTTGCCGCGCATGATCGCGGTGTTCGAGAGATAGAGCGACTTCGCCGCGTCCGTCGGTCTCTCGTTGTCGACGACGATGCGATCGAGACCGAAGGCGAGGGCGAGCGCGCGGCTCGCTTCGGCGACCGAGGGATCGCCCGTCGTGATCCAGTACGCGTACGGACGCAGCGATTCGTTGCCGTCGCCGCCGTGCAAGTCGACCAGATGCGTCGCGCGCGCGACGATCTCGCGCGTGATCACGTCCGCGATCCGCTCCGAGAGCGTGCCGTCCGGACGGCCGGGAAACACGCGGTTGAGATTCTGTCCGTCGACGGGCGAGTAGTACACCGTTCGTCCAAGAAATGACGGCAGATTGGCGACGTGCACCATGACGACGGTGCCGCGGAGCCGCGCCGGATCGATGGCGTGCCGCATTCGCTGCAGCGCAAGAATTGGCGCGTACTCGAATCCGTGCACGCCCGCGACGAGCGCGAGCACCGGTCCCACGCTGGCGCCGTGAACGATCGTGAACGGCACCGACGCGCCTGGGCCGCCTCCGCGCGCAGGCACATCGAGCGCGCCCGCTGCCATCGCGCCGGGCAACGCCGTGGTCGATCCGATGGTGAACGCGGATGGCAACGCTGTCATGCCCCGAGCAGACCACGAAGCCACCGACCGCGCAAGCGGCGAAACCGGCGGATCGACTACGATGTGCGCCGGGAGCTGAACGAATGTTCGTGGGACATCTGGCGGTGGCGCTCGGCGCCAAGCGCATCGAGCCGAAAGTGCCGCTTCCGGCGCTTGTGGCCGCGGCGTGCGCGCTCGACGTGTTGTGGCCGCTGTTCGTGCTGGTCGGCCTCGAGGTGGTGCGCATCGAACCGGGCAACACGGACTTCACGCCGCTGAATTTCATCAGCTATCCATGGAGCCACAGCTTGCTGATGAGCATCGTCTGGGGCGCGATCGCCGGACACTTCGCGCGCGTCTGGCTCAAGAGCTTCCGCGCGGGCGCTGTCGTCGCCGCGCTGGTGGTCAGTCACTGGGTGCTCGACTACGTCACGCATCGGCCAGATCTGCCGCTCTGGCCCGGCGGCCCCAAAGTCGGACTCGATCTCTGGAACTCGATCTCCGGCACGATCGAGGTCGAAGGTCTGCTCTTCGCCGCGGGCATCGCGATCTATCACCACGCCACGCGCGCGATCGATGCGCAAGGGAAGTGGGCGTTCGTCGCCTTCGTCGTCGTCTTCGGCGGGATGTGGCTGAGCGGCCCGTTCACGCCACCGCCGCCGTCCGTCATGGCGCTGGTCATCATGGCAATCGCGCTCGCGATCCTGCTGCCGATCTGGGCGGCGTGGATTGAAAGGCATCGAGTCGTAAGACCCATGTAGCGTTCCAATCGCCATAGCCGGGTGGGCGCGAACGATCGCGCGGCGCGAGCTGCAGAGCTCACAACGCTCGCGTCCCGCGATCGTCCGCGCCCACCCGAGGCATGAGGCGGACGTCGCCTGGGAACTTTCCATCAGCTATTGCGTCTCACACAGTAGCGTGCTACTGTGTTGAACACATTACTGAAAGAGGCCTCATGTCGAAACGCTCGCTCGTGATCACCGGCTTGGTTGTGTGGGGCGTCGCGCTCGTCGCCGCGGTCGTGAGCGGACGAGGCGTCGTGATGCCTGCGCCGAGCACGAACGCACTTCAGGCCGTCGTGCCCGCGGCCGGCGTGACGCGGCTCGAAATCGTCGGCGGCGATGGCAACGTCACCATCGCCGCGTCGGCCTCCGATCAAATTGAGCTCGCGGTCGATCTCGCCAGCAGCCCGCCGATCGGCGTGTTTGTCGGCAGGCGCGTGGGCGATGCCGCAGCGACAACGCTTGATTCGTCGACGCATGGAACGACGATGACCGCGCGTCTGCGCGGTGCGATCGGCGACGGTTTGACCGAACGCTGGACGGTGCGCGTGCCGGCGAGGCTGGCGGCGGACGTGTCGATCCATCGCGGACAGATCGACATCACCGGCCTCGAAGGTGGCGTGCGGGCGCGCGCGGATTCGGGCATCGACCATGCGCCGGGCGCGATTCGCGTGGACGTGCCGCGCGGATCGCTCGATTTGTCGCTCGGCGTGGGCACGATCGACGCGCGCGCCGGCGAAACGCCGCGCGGTGGGATCGACGTGCGATCGAGCGTCGGACGCGCGTCGCTTTCGGTCGACGGACACAACATCGTCGCCGGTCACGAGCCCGGACCGGGAGAGCGCGTGCGTCTCACCGGCGACGGTCCCGACGACATCGTTGTGCGCGTGGGCGTTGGCGACGCGCACGTGCGGGTTCGGTAGGAGGCGAGCGTGAGCGTCACCGCGATCGCCGACTGGACGTCGCAGCTCAGGCGCGGCGTGCTCGAGCTCTGCATCCTGCAGCTGCTCAGGCGCGAGGCCAGTTACGGCTACGAAATCGTCACACGCCTCGAGTCACTCGGACCGCTCGCGGCGGGCGAGAACACGGTGTATCCGCTCTTGCGCCGGCTCAAGACAGAAGGATTGCTCGACACGTTCATGCAGGAATCGCCGGCCGGGCCGCCGCGGCAGTATTACCGGCTCACCGCCGACGGACGCCGCCGTCTGGCGACGCTCGAAAAGGAGTGGGCGGCGATGGTGACCGCGGTAGAGCGCGCCACGCGCACGGGGGTTGAATCATGACCGGCGAGAATCCGCTCGTCGAACGTTATCTTGCGAAACTCGACGCGGGTCTTCGCGATCTGCCGGCGGCGGAGCGCGCGGAGGTCGTCAGTGAGATTCGCAATCACATCGCCGAGGCGACTGCGGCGGGCAAGCCCATCGACGCGACGCTCTCCGCGCTCGGACCGGCCGAGGACCTGGCGCGTGGTTACGCCGTCGAACTGCTGCTCAACCGCCCGGCGCCGAAGGCCGGATCGTCGCGCACGCAGCGGTTCCTCGCGCTCGCCGGTCTCGTGGCGATCGGCAGTATTCCGACGCTGATCGTGGTGACGGTACTCGGCGCCTTCGCCATCGCGTTCGGCGTCGCCGGCATCCTCGTGTTCGTCGCAGGCGTCTTCGCCACGTTCGGCTGGCTGCCGGATTACGTGACGATGGACGTTGCGCCGTGGGTCGCGGTGCTCATCGGTCCGATCCTGGGAATCGTCGGCGGCGCCTCACTCGCGCTGCTCGTCTGGTACGTTCGCTTCACGGCCCGGCTGATCCGCCGCGTCGTGCCGAAAGAGACGCCGGGTGTTTTTTTGGGTGACACTGTCCACTAGAACGACACCCGGTGTCTTTCCGGAGAAAGACACCCGGCGTAATTTCGGTATACTCCGCGCGATGCCCCGCAGTCTTCGTCGAGCTCGCGTCATCGCCTGGGCGCTCGCGACGGTTGGCGCCGTGGCCGTGTTGTCGGCGCAGGCGGCCGGCGACGCGGCGAAGCTCACCTCGCTCGTCGACGACTACATGGCGCACAACGCGGCGATCGCCGGCGGAGGATTGGCACGCGGCCTCTCGGCGGATCGGATGGGGCTCTCGCTCGACGCGGCGCGCGCGCAGGCGGCGTGGGCGAACGCGATGCTGAAAAGAGTCGCCGACGTGCGGCCGCTCGAGCTCACGCACGATCAGTGGATCACGCTGAGCGATCTGCAGTTCGATCTGACGCTGAGCGCGAGCGCCGACAAGTACTTCTGGTTCGTGATTCCGATCACGCCCTACTCGTCGCCGCTTCGCGCGCTCTCGACGCCGTTCGAGAGCTTCCAGTTCCGCACGGTCGACGACACCGCGACGTACCTGGACGCACTGAATCAAGTGCCGGTCGTGATGGCCGCCTATGAGGCCAAGCTGCAGAGCCAGGTGGAGCGCCGCATCGTGCTTCCGGCCGACGAGATCAAGCTTGTCGTGCCGTTCGTTCGCACGCTGGTGGCCGAGCCGCCACGAAGCGCCTTCTCGGTGGCAACGACGAGGCTGAGCGCGCTCTCGGCCGCCGACGCGACGATGTTCCAGCACAGCGTGGATGAGGCCGTGCGGTCTGTCGTGAACCCAGCGATCCAGCGGCTCGTCACCTACATCGACGGTCCGTATCGCGCGCGCGCGCCGACGACCGTCGGCGTCAGCCAGTATCCTGGCGGCGCGGAGTACTACAAGTTCCTCATCTTCCAGCACACCGATCTCGATCTCACACCGGATCAGATTCAGCAGATCGGCCTTGCGGAAGTCTCGCGGCTCGAAGGCGAGCTCGACAAGGTCCGCGTGGCCGCCGGTTTCACGGGGACGTTCGCGGAGTTCCGGACCTATCTCAAGACCGACCGGCGGTTCTTCCCGAAGAGCGCCGATGACATCGGCAACACGATGATGGCGGCGATCCACAAGATCGAGCCAAAGATCGACGCGTACTTTCTGACCGAGCCGAAAGCGCCGTACGGCGTGAAGCGGCTCGACGAATCCCTCGAGCAGTCGATGACGTACGGCTACTACCAGATACCGACGGCCGCCGATCCGCAGGGGCTCTATCGCTTCAACGGATCGCAGCCGGAGTCGCGCTCGCTCCTGATGGCGCCCGCGACCATCTACCACGAGCTGATTCCGGGTCATCATTTCCAACTCGCGCTTCGGCAAGAGAGCACGACGCTGAGTCCGTTCCGCCGCAACCTCATGCACACCGCGTTCACCGAAGGGTGGGCGGAGTACGCGTCCGACCTAGCAGGCGAGATGGGTATGTATGACGCCGATCCGTACGCGCGCGCCGGGCGCCTGGCGATGGACCTGTTCCTCTCGAGCCGGCTCGTCGTCGACACCGGCATGAACGCGCTCGGCTGGCCGCGCGATCGCGCGATCGCCTACATGCGGGATCACACGCTCGAATCGGACGTGCAAATCGACACAGAGACACTCCGCTACTCGAGCGACATGCCCGGACAGGCGCTCGCCTACAAACTCGGCTCACGCGAGATTCATCAGTTACGAGACAAGGTGCGGCAGGCGCAGGGCGCCGACTTCGACATTCGGAAGTTTCACGCGTACCTGCTGAGCTTCGGCTCAATGCCGCTCGCCACGCTCGATCAACACGTGGCCTGCTACCTCACCGAGGTCCACCGCAAGTAGCGAGGTGTGGCGCGGTCTTGCGTTTCGTGCCTATCGCTTGATGAAAGTGCCCGCGCGAAGTTCCGCGAACGCGCGCTTCAGCTCATCTTCGCTGTTCATGACGATCGGCCCGTACCACGCGACAGGTTCCTCGAGCGGCTTGCCCGAGACCAGCAGGAAGCGCAGGCCGTGCTCGCCGGCCTGGATCGACACTTCGTCGCCGCGATCGAAGAGCACGAGCGAACGGTTGCCCGTCGTGTCGAGGACCGGATGCTCGTCGAGCTCGCCGGTGGTGTCCGTCTTCACGCCTTGTGGCGCCGAGGCGTCGCGGAACGATCCGTCGCCGGCGAACACGTAGGCGAACGCGTGACGCGTCGTTTCGATCGGCAGGGTTCGCCGGTGTCCGGGCGGAACCGACACGTCGAGGTAGATCGGATCCGCCGCGATGCCGTCGACCGGCCCGCGCTTGCCCCAGAAGCTGCCGCACACCACCCGCACGCGCGTGCCGTCATCGTCGACGACCTCGGGAATGTCGGTCGCGTGCACGTCTTGATAGCGAGGCGCGGTCATCTTCAGCGCCGCCGGAAGGTTCGCCCAAAGCTGGAAGCCGTGCATGTGGCCGCCGGCGTCGCCCTTCGGCATCTCCTGATGGATGATGCCGCTGCCCGCCGTCATCCACTGGATGTCGCCTGAGCCGAGCGTGCCCCGATTGCCCAAGCTGTCGCCGTGCTCAACCGTGCCGGAGAGCACGTAGGTGATCGTTTCGATTCCGCGGTGCGGATGCCACGGAAACCCTGCGAGATAGTCGTCAGGGTTGTCGTTGCGGAAATCGTCCAGCAGCAGGAACGGATCGAACTCGGTCGTATCGCCGAAGCCGAAGGCCCGACGCAGCTTGACGCCTGCGCCCTCGAGGGTCGGACGAGATTCGATGATGCGTTTGACGGCGCGAATGGACATGGAACACCCGCAGGAGAGGCGTTCCCAGTCTATCGCAGCGCCCGCGTCCCCAGATGGCGATAGAGCCGGTAGTGGCCGTTCGATCGGACCAACTCCAGGGCGGGATGCGACACCGGCTTGGCGACGACCAGGTAGTCGCCCGGCGCGCTCTCCTTCACGAACGTTTCGGCGGTTGCGGCGTAGCGCACCTTTGCGCCAGCGATGCTGGAGGTCACGAACGTGCCGGCGCGATCCACCCGATCGCGATAGACGCGATGACCCGCGAGGCTCGTGATCTCGGCGAGCACCAGACTCTGATCGCTGAGCGTGAGATCCCGGTACATGAATGAGTACCAGATGAGCTTACCCTCCGCCACGCCAAACGCCAGCACGGCGATGACGGCGAGCGCGCGCACGCGCCACGCGCGCGGCCGGCGCGCCAGCTGTGAAAGGCCGCGGACGACGAGCGCGCTGACGCCAATCGCGAACACCGGATAGAACGAGTTCAGATACCAGGGCAGCTTCGTCTGCATGAGCGTCGGCTCGACCAGCGTCACCACGGCCCACACAAGAAACAGCAGCGCAAGCGCGCTATGGCGCGGCGTGGCGAAGAACGCGCGCACGTTCGCCCATGGAATCGGCGCGAGCACGAGTGCGGCGGCGGCCGCGATCAGCCAGTCGAACTGGTGCTTCTGGAGGATGTTGAGATAGTAGAGCGGGCCGCCGGGATGATCCTCAATCACGGTCGACGTGCGCGCGACGAAATCGTAGAAAAAGAGTCGATCGAGAAACGCCCAACGATCCACGCGATAGCGCGCAATCATCCACGCGCCGATCGGCGCGACGAAGAGCACGATCGCCGTGAGCGACGGCCCCCACGCGCGCACTCGCTTGTCGCGCATGAGCACCCACACCAGCGCCACGAGCACCAGCGGCATGAGCACGGCCATGCCGCGCAGGAGGAACGTCGCGGCGAGAATGGGTCCGAGCCAGACGCGCATCCATGGCCGCTCGCGCTCTGCCCAGAGAACGACGACCGTCAGCAACACCAGCAGCGTGAACAGCGCATCCGTGTTCGCGCTTCGGCCCGAATGGATGTGAATGAATCCGAACGACGTCGCGAGCACCAGTCCCGACAGAAGGCCAATCGCAGGGCCCAGCACGCGTCGTGTCCAGAACAACAGGACGAGCACCGTGAGCCAGGCCGCAACCACCGACGTCAGACGCAGCGCCACGAGTCCCTTGCCGAAAAGCTTGAGCGACAGCGCGATCAGCCAGACGTTCAGCGGTGGCTTGGTGTTGTAGTAGTCGAGCTCGCCCTGAAACGTCGTGCCGATCCAGTGTCCGCCATCGAGCGCTTCGGACGCGGTCGTCGCGTAGAGCGACTCGTCCCACTCCGTCAGGAACTCGTGACCAAGCCGGAACGTCAGATTGAACGCGGCGAGCGCCAGCACGAGGCAGGCGAGTGCCGCGAAGTGCCGCGTGCAGAATGCCGTCACGCCCCGGGCGGCTTCCGGCGGCGTGGAGCTGGGGACGACGCGGGGGACCACGTCGTGTGCGTGTATCAACGCTGGCTCTCTGTGCCTGGCTCGGACGACCCGGGGGGTATATACCCGGGAGGACCATAGTATAAGGCCTCGCGCCTGCGGCGCGCGCGACCCGACGTCACCAGCCGCTGAACTAGAATGCCCACGATGATGACGAGAATCCTTGGTTGGACAGCCGTTTGCGGCCTCGTCGCGCTCGCGACTGTGGCTCCCGTGCGCACCTGGCAGGGACAGGACGCGAAGCCGTCCGATGCCAAGGCCGCTGCTGACATAACGGCAGCGAAGGAAGAGACGTCTACGACCGACCACACGATCCAGCTCGGCGGCCAGACGATTCCCTACAAGGCCACGGCTTCGACGACGCTGATTAAGAACGAAGCCGACGAGCCAACGGCCTTGATGTATTCGACGGCGTACGTGCGCAGCGACGTCAAAGACGCTGGCCAGCGTCCGGTCGCGTTTCTCTACAACGGCGGTCCCGGGTCATCGTCGGTGTGGCTGCACATGGGGGCGTTCGGCCCGCGGCGCGTGGTCACCGTTGACGCCGGCCCGACGCCGCCGGCGCCGTACAAGTGGCAGGACAACACCTACTCGCTACTCGACAAGGCCGACCTGGTGTTCATCGATCCGGTTGGCACCGGCTTCAGTCACGCGGTCGGCAAGGCGAAGAACAAGGATTTCTGGGGCGTCGACAGCGACGTCAAGTCGATCGGGCAGTTCATCGTCACCTGGATCAACCGCAATCACCGGTGGAACTCGCCGAAGTATCTGATCGGTGAGAGCTACGGCACGTTTCGATCGGCCGCGCTCGGCAACTACCTGCAGACGCAGGAGAGCATGGATCTCAACGGCATCGTCCTGATCTCGAGCGTGCTCGATCTCGGCACGCTCTCGTTCAATCCGGGCGACGACCGCTGCTACATCTTCTATCTGCCGAGCTACGCGGCGACGGCGTGGTACCACAAGGTCATCAAGGATCGGCCTGAGGATCTCGAAAAGTTTCTGGCGGACTCGCGCGCGTTTGCTGAAGGTGAGTATGCGACGGCGCTCATGAAGGGCTCGCGGTTGACCACGAGCGAGCGCGCGGACATCGCGAGGAAGATGTCGCGCTTCACCGGGTTGAGCGAGGACTATCTCGTCAAGGCGGACCTGCGCGTGAATCTGGCGCAGTTCATGGCTGAACTGCAGCGCGGGCGCGGGCTGACGACGGGCCGGCTGGACTCGCGCTTTGCCGGCGCGACCTACGACATGCTCACCGAGAACGCTGAATACGACCCGCAATCGTCGATGATCTCCAGCGCGTTTGCGTCGGTCTTCAACAACTACGTGCGCGGCGACCTGAACTTCGGGCAGGACCACGGCTACGTCATTCTCTCGAACGAGGCGGGTGGGCAGTGGGACTGGAAGCATCAGGGCCAGCCGCAGTTCGGGTTTCCGGGCGCGCCGAACACCGAGATCGATCTCGTGCAGGCGCTGATTTCCAACCCGAACCTGCGCGTGGAGGTCGAGAACGGGTACTACGACATGGCCACGCCATTTTTCGCGACCGAGCACACGATGAACCATCTCGGCTTGCGCGAGGGGATTCGCAATCGCATCGTCCTCAAGTACTATGCGGCGGGACACATGATGTACGTCCGTGATGCCGACCTCGCGCAGCTCTCGCAGAACATCCGCACGTTCATCGGAGGAAAATGACGCCGGGAGTCTTTTTACGATTTCGGTAAAAAGACTCCCGGCGTTATTTCTTGCGTATTCCGCCATCACGGTGGTGATGGCGTATCCGTTCAGTCTGCATCCGGCGACGGGCGTCGCGTCGATCGGCACGGACACCGATCTCTACATCTGGGCGCTCGGCTGGGACGTGCACGCGTTCACGCACCACCCGTTCTCGATTTTCGACGCGAACATCTTCTTTCCGTTCAAACACACGCTCGCGTACTCCGAGAACGTCATCGGCAGCGCCTTCTTCGCCGCCCCGATCATCTGGCTGACCAACAACCCGCTGCTCGCCTTCAATCTCGTTTCGCTGTTGTCGATTCCGCTGAGCGCCCTCGGCGCCTACATGCTCGGCCGGCGAGTCGGGCTGTCCGAGGCGGGCGCGATTGTGTGCGGCCTCGTGTTCGGGTTCACGCCTCCGCGGTTTCTGCGGATCGATCAGTTTCACCTGACGACGATCGAGTGGGTGCCGTTTGGTCTGGCGTATCTGCACGGCTACTTTTCAACGCATTCGAAACGCGATCTGCGCCTGGCCGCCGCGTTCTTCTCGCTGCAAGCGCTCACGAGCGGCCACGGCGCGGCGATGCTCGTCCTCGGCATCGTGTTGTTGATCGCCGATCGCCTGGTGCACGGCGAACCGTTCGCGCCGATCCGATGGCTGCGCGATTTGGGGTGGGTGGGTGCGCTCGCGCTCGTGCCCTCCGTGCTGATCTACATTCCGTACCGAGCCGCCCAGGTCGAAGTCGGTTTGCGCCGCGCGCTCGACGACTGGAGCATCTCGACGTCGAGCTTCTTCACGTCGGCGTCGCACGTGCAGAGCTGGCTCGTGTCGATCATGCCCGACTGGGCGTGGCTCAAGACGCCGCCGGATGCCTGGCTGTTCCCCGGCGTGCTGCCGATTCTGCTGGCGGCGGCGGCGTTCCTCGTCGGGCGGCCACGTCAGCGTGCCTCGGACGAACGGTCGCCCGCTCCGGACGCCCGTTGGCTCTATCTGGCGATGGTGCTGGTCTGCCTCTGGTTCGCCATCGGGCCGCCGGTTGGCATCTGGCGATGGGTCTATTGGCTGCCGGGCCTCAACTTCGTGCGCGTGCCGTCGCGGTTCATGCTGCTCGGCATGCTCGCGCTGGCGGTGCTTTGCGGGTATGGATTTGATCGCCTGTTCGCGCGCGCGTCAGTGCGAGCCGTCCGGGTGGGCGTCGCGGTGCTCGGCGTCCTCCTGCTCTGTGAGTTCGCGACGATGCCGATGAACGTGCAACCGGAGCGGGTCGATCCGCCCGGCATCGACTACTGGTTCGCGACAGCGCCCCCGCCGGTCGCGATCGTCGAAGTGCCCGTGCCCGACTCACTCAACGTCGTCGTGCAGGAGCATCGCAACACGCTCTTCATGCTGCACTCGCTCGCGCACTATCAGCCGATCGTGCAAGGCTACAGCGGCATCCAGCCGCCCGGCTACATGGACTTGCACTGGAAGATCGTGAAGTTCCCTGACGAGGCGAGCCTGCGCGCGCTGCTCGAGCGCGGCGTGACCTACGCCGTCGAGCACATCGATCTGATTCCGCCGACGGAGCGCGACGAAGTCGCGCAACGCTACGAGCGATTCGCCGATTGGCTCACGCTCGAAGCGGTCGACGGCGACGGACGGATTTACCGACTGCACTATCCGAACAAGTAGGTCGTACGCGTCGAACGAATCTGATACGATGCCGTTCCTTGTTCGTGTGTCGGGCTCCACGGAGGCTGCGTGTCTGAATTTGAAGAAGGATTGTCTGAAGAAGGAAGGGAAGCGACGCCCGAGCCGCCGGCGCGCGAAGGGCTGCCGCCGGGATTCAAGATGCGCGCCGATGCGCATTACGTCGATCTGATCACGTCGCGCCGTTCGGAGTCGCCGCGCGAAGCGTCGCGGCCGTCATCGCGCGCGCGCGGTACGGACTGGGACGCTGAAATCGGGCTGGACTTTCCGCCGGAGACGCGGCCGGGACGAACCGACCCGGCGTCCCCGCACCTGATCGAAGATCTGACGACGATCCAGGGCGCGGCCGCGCTCCTGGCCAACGACACATCGCCGCTCGTGCGGCGCGTGAGTCTCGATCTCATCAACATGCACGCCGCGCGTGCCGCGTGGAGCCTTCGCGCGGAGGCGCTGCTCGCCGGCGCGCATCGCGTCGACCGCCGCGGCAAGCGTCTGGGCGCGATCTTGTCGCAGGTCCGCGAGGCGCTGGCGCCAGCGTGCCGCCTCTCGAACGTCGGCCTGCAGGTGCACGCGTCGAATTGGGAAGCCGTTGTGTCGGTCGACGCCGACGCGCTCGAGATCGGCTTGATCGGCGGCGTGCTCGCGACCATTGGCGTCGTCAAATCCGACGAATGGGCGGCCATCCGGCTGCACGCGGTCGAACAGAACGGCGAGCTCAAGACAATCGACATCGCCCAGGAAGAAGTGACGCTCGCCGAGGGATTGGGCCGTCGCTTCTTTGATGCGACCAACGTCGATCGGCCCGGCGGCTGGGCCGCCAGCCTCGGCGCCGCGGCCGCGAAAGCCGCCGCACGCGTGCACGGCGGCGACGCGACGCTTCAGACCGCCGAGCGGCGGGGCAGCAACATCCGCCTGTCGTTCTGATCAGACCGGCCAGCGAGGCCGTCCGCATCGATCGGGGACGACCTCGCCGGCCACCTGCTACTGCGTTCTGACCAGCTGACCTCGCGCCACCCCCACCGGATTCGCCGTCGAGTGCACGTTGAAGTAATACCCAGCCGGGTTGTTGATGATCTGCTGCGCGAGCGTGGGATCGACTGCAATGTTCGTCTTCTGGAACGATCCCGCGCCGTTGGCGAGCGTCACATCGCCGCTCGCGAGCCCCGTGTTCACGACGATCGATCCGGGCGCCGATCCCGCCACGCCGATGTGAATATGCGCGATCGTGATGTTCGTGGTCGCCGGAAAGCCGGTCAGCGACACATTGAACGACGCCGTGGCGGATGTCAGGGTGCCGGTCGAGTCCTGCGTCACGTTGAACGTGATCGTCGCCGTGCCGCTACCAGTCTGCTCGCCGCCACTGATGCCCTGCGTTTCGTTGGCAGGCAGGATCTGCTGCGTGAACACGATCGCCGCTGGCGCCGGGGTCGGCGCCGTCGGTGTGCTCGAGTTACTGCCGCAGGCAGCCGCGCCCAGCGCGACCGCCATCGACAAACCTATTACACGTCTCATCGTCATCTCCTCGTAACGGGGGGACCGTGCGAAGTCGTGCGCGGCCCCGGGGAACGGGAGACGCGAGTGCCTTCCGGAATTCGATCTCAGAAGAACTTGCGCGACAGATTGAAGCCCAGGTAGAGCTTGTCGTTCGATCCTCCGTGTGAAAGCAATCCGAATGTCGTCTGCTGCGAATTGGAAAAATTGAGCTGGAACACGTGGCCGCCGACGCGCGTCTCGACGCCGAATGAGTACTCCTCGTCGTTTGGCGTGTAGCCGCCGAGCCGCGGCGTCACCTCCGCTACGACGAACAGCCGCGGCCGGATCATCAGGCGCCCGCCGATGCCGAGCGCGAAGGTGTTGCGATACACGCCCGTGCCCGCCGCCGAGTTCATGACCATCCAGGGCACCGCGTAGACCATCGCGCGTTTATTGAAGCTCCGGCCAACCGACGCGCCAAGCGACGTCGCATAGTTCTCACGGAAGTTCAGCTGACCTTCGACGGCGATGAATGGCGAGATCGACAGCGGCATCGATTTCTCGCCCTGCCGCCACTCATCGAACTTGCCGGTGAACTGAATCGTCTGATTGATGTTCGTCCGGAATGCGACCGCCTCGATGTGCCGCGCGATGCCGTAGCGGTACTCGAGGCCCATCGCGGCGCCGTTGTCCATGCCGAAGAGCGTGCTGAGCTGATCGAGAAATGTGCCTTCCGTCAGATCGCCGTTGAATCGATGCGTGAGCGTGAAATTCCCGCCGTGCCGAGGCACACGCAGCGTCGTCGGCAGATTGACGATGCGATAGTCCGGCTCGACCGGTTGTGGCTTGGCGTCGTCTTCATCGGACGACGATTGCGTCGCCTGCACGCTCGCCGCTGGAGGCGCGGCGGTCGCGGGCGGTTGTGGTGTTGGTGTCGGGTCTTGTGCGTACGCACGTGTCCCCAGTCCCCAGGTGAGCCCAAGGACACAGATCGCGAGACAAAACGGGTGCCGTATCGACATGCGGTGTCTCCCTGTGCAAGCGACGGGCCAGCCTGATTCGCGCATTTCGAGCGGAATCAGGCGGGTAGTTTTACGCCGCGCGTAAAGCCGCGACGAGTTTCGTCGAATTGGAGTGTGTGCGTCTAACTGCGGAGCGCCGCAAGCACGGCGTCGAGGCTCTTCTTCGCGTCGCCGAAGAGCATGCGCGTGTTGTCTTTGAAGAACAGGGGATTCTCGACGCCCGCATAGCCGGTCGCCATACTGCGCTTGAGCACGATCGTGGTCTTGCCTTTCCAGACCTGCAGTACGGGCATGCCCGCAATCGGACTGTTTGGCTCGTCTTCGGCCGATGGGTTCACGATGTCGTTCGCGCCGATCACGACCGAGACGTCGACGTCTGGGAAGTCGTGATTGATCTCGTCCATCTCGAAGACGATGTCGTACGGCACTTTCGCTTCGGCGAGCAGCACGTTCATGTGGCCGGGCATGCGGCCGGCGACGGGATGAATCGCGAACCGTACGTTGACGCCGCGCTCGCGCAGTAGCTTCGTGATTTCGTACACGACGTGCTGCGCCTGCGCGACGGCCATGCCGTAACCGGGCACGATGACGACGTCTTTTGCTTCGGAGAGAAGCGCGGCGGTTTCGGCCGCATCGATTGACTGCACTTCGCCTTGCGGCGCTGCGCCGCCGCTGGCCGCCGGCGCGCCGCCATCAGAGCCGAAGCCGCCCGCGATCACGGACAGGAACTTGCGATTCATCGCCCGGCACATGATGTAACTCAGAATCGCGCCGCTGCTCCCGACGAGCGCACCGGTGACGATGAGCAGGTCGTTGTTGAGCATGAAGCCGGTCGCGGATGCCGCCCATCCCGAGTAGCTGTTGAGCATCGAGACGACGACCGGCATGTCCGCGCCGCCGATCGCCATTACGAGGTGCACGCCGAACAGCAGCGCGACCGTCGTCATGATCAAGAGCGGCATCAGGCCCTGGCCCGGCTCCTGGCCGACGAACTGCCAGCCGAAAAAGAGCACGGTGATGAGCAAGGCGAGGTTGAGCCAATGCCGCGCGGGGAGCGTGAGCGGTTTGCCACCGATCGATCCGCTGAGCTTGCCGAACGCGATGACCGAGCCCGAGAGCGTCACCGCGCCGATCAGGATGCCGAGGTACGTCTCGACGTTGTGGATCGCCTGCTCGGCGCCCTCGAAATGCGTCGTCGGATCGAGGAAGTTCGCGTAGCCGACGAGCACGGCCGCGAGTCCGACGAGACTGTGCAGAATCGCGACGAGCTCGGGCATCTGCGTCATCCTCACGCGTCTGGCCGCCACGAGCCCGATGCCGCCGCCGATGACGAACGCGCCGGCGAGCACCGCGTAGTTCCCGGTGACGACGCCGAGCACCGTCGCGACGAGGGCCAGCACCATGCCGACGATGCCGAAGAGATTCCCGCGGCGCGCGGTTTCCTGATTGCTCAGGCCCCCGAGCGCGAGGATGAAGAGGATGACCGCGCCGATGTAGGAGACGGTGACGAGTCCGGCGGTCACGCGCGCCCTACTTTCGGAACATCTCGAGCATGCGACGCGTCACCGCGAAGCCGCCGGCGATGTTGATGCTGGTGATGAGGACCGTGACGCCGGCGATGCCGAGCACGGTCGGATTGTTGGAGCTGATTTGCAGCAGCGCGCCGATGATGATGATGCTGCTGATCGCGTTGGTGACGCTCATCAGCGGCGTGTGGAGCGCGGCCGTGACGTTCCACACGACCATGTAGCCCACGAAGCACGCGAGCACGAACACCGTGAAGTGCTCCATGAACGACGGCGGCGCGACCATGCCGAGACCCGCCAGGGCCGCCGCGCCAAGAACCGCCGCGATCGCCACGCCCGCTTGACTCTCCGGCTTCGCCGGCTCGGCCTTCTTGACCTCGGCCGGCTTCTGCGTCGCGGCCGGAGCCGCCGTGAGCTTCGGCGCCGGCGGCGGCCACGTGATCTGCCCGTCTTTGACGACCGTGGCGCCGCGCACGATCTCGTCGTTCATGTCGACGACGAGGACGCCGTCCTTCTTCGGGCACATGTCCGTCAGCAGGTGCCGCAGGTTCGTCGCGTAGAGCGTGCTCGACTGCGTCGCCAGCCGGCTCGCGAGGTCCGTGTAGCCGATGATCGTGACGCCGTGAACCGTCGCGACCTGGCCCGGCTGCGTGAGCTCGCAATTGCCGCCCTGTTCGGCCGCCATGTCGACGATGACGCTGCCCGTCTTCATCGACTTGACCATGTCGGCGGTGATGAGCTTCGGCGCGGGCTTGCCGGGAATCAGCGCGGTCGTGATGATGATGTCGACGTCAGTCGCCTGCTTGGCGAAAAGTGCCATCTCCGCCTTGATGAACTCCGGGCTCATCACCTTCGCGTAGCCGCCCTGGCCCGATCCTTCTTCCTTGAAATCGAGGACGAGGAACTCGCCGTCGAGGCTCTCGACTTGTTCTTTGACTTCGGGCCGCGTGTCGAACGCACGAACGATCGCACCGAGCGCCCGCGCCGTGCCGATCGCCGCCAGGCCCGCGACGCCCGCGCCGATCACGAGCACCTTCGCCGGCGGAACGCGGCCCGCGGCCGTGATCTGTCCCGTGAAAAATCGTCCGAAGTGCTCGGCCGCTTCGATCACCGCGCGATAGCCGCCGATATTGGCCATCGAGCTCAGCGCGTCGACTTTCTGCGCGCGCGAGATGCGCGGCACGCTGTCCATCGAGAGCGCGGTGACGCCTTTCGCCGCGAGCCGCTTCAGCAGATCCGGATTCTGCGCCGGCCAGAGGAACGCGATGATCGTCTGGCCCTGGTGCAACAGATCGACTTCGTCGACGCCGAGCGTCGGATGGTGCTCGGGCGCACGCACTTTGAGAATGATGTCGCTCTCGGTCCACAGCGCCCGGGTGTCGGCGACGACGGTCACGCCTGCCGCGCGATAGGCATCGTCGGTAAACGCCGCAGGTCCGCCGGCGCCGGCTTCGATTGCGACCGTGAATCCGAGTTTCTGCAGCTGTCCGGCGACGTCTGGCGTCGTCGCGACGCGCCGGTCGCCGTCATGAACCTCTTTGGGAACCCCGATGCGCATCGTGTGTGGGAGTGACGGACCATCGGACGACCGGCGAAGCCGGCCATCCAATGAACGTAAGTATATGCGGGTCGTCCGCCCCGGGACTACTTGCCGCGCGCCACGTCAGGCGCCTTCGGCAAGCTCAGGAGATTGGCGAGCAGTTGATACGCGCCGACGGTTCCCGCCGGCAGCTGACGCCAGAGGCCGAGGCCGAGGTAGAGCCAGCGGCCCTTGCCGTACTTCGCTTCGACGAGCCCGCCAAGCTGCTCGCCGGGATTGTCCGGGAACGAGTCGGTCATCGAGACGAGGTCGACGTACTTCGGATCCTTCTTGCCGAGGAAATACTGTCCGCGCTCCTGCGTCCAGTTGTCCCAGACCGACGGCCCGATCTTGTTGGGGAAGTTGAAGGCGGGATCCTCGGGGTCGAGGATCTTCACCGGCACCGTTTCGTCGTTCACGCGGCCGCTGACGCCGAGCCCGCCGATCTGCGCCGGATACGGACCGTACTGCGCCTGGTTGAACTCGTTCTTGTTGTAATTGACGATGACCGTGCCGCCCGCATTGACGTAGTCGAGCAGGCGCCGATTGTA
>CAYQRM010000002.1:0-60766 GCA_964419785.1 uncultured Solibacteraceae bacterium
GGCTGGCCGTCTTCGTAGAGGCCAACGGTGATGTAGCCCTCGTGGCCGGCGATGTCGAACTTGTGCGTGATCGACTGGCGCTCGTCGGGCAGCCGCCTCCGCCGAGGACCGGCCGCCTCCGCCGCCGAGGCGGCTTCGGCGAGCTTGTCCTTCGACGTGTTGAGCGGCTGGGTGCGCTTGCTGCCGTCGCGATAGATCGACACGGCCTTCGCGCCGATCCGCCACGCGTCGATGTAGGCCTGCTCGATCTCCTGAACGGTCGCGGCCTTCGGCACGTTAACGGTCTTGCTGATCGCGCCGGAGATGAACGGCTGAACGGCGCCCATCATCTTGATATGGCCCATGTAGTGGATCGAACGCGCGCCCTTCATCGGTTTGAACGCGCAGTCGAACACCGCGAGGTCTTTGTCCTTGAGGTGCGGGGCGCCTTCGATCGTTTCGTGCTCGTCGATGTAGCCGACGATGTCCTTGACCTCGGTGGCCGAGTAGCCGAGCTTGGCGAGCGCCATCGGCACGGTGTTGTTGACGATCTTCATCAAGCCGCCGCCGACGAGCTTCTTGTACTTCACGAGCGCGATATCGGGCTCGACGCCGGTCGTATCGCAATCCATCATGAAGCCGATCGTGCCGGTCGGCGCGAGGACGGTGGCCTGCGCGTTGCGGTAGCCGTGCTGCTCGCCGAGCTCGACGCACTCGTCCCAAATGCGCTTGGCGCCCTCGAAGAGCGGCTTCGGCACGTGGGTGCGATTGATGTCCTTGAGCGCGGCGCGGTGCTTGCGCATTACGCGCAGCATCGGCTCGCGGTTTGGAGCGTAGCCGGGGAAGGGACCGCCGTGATCGCGCGCGATGCGCGCGGACTGCGCGTAGCCGGCGCCGTGCATCACGGCCGTAATCGTGGCGGCGTAGTCGCGGCCGGCGTCGCTGTCGTACGGCAGACCGCGCGACATCAGCAGCGCGCCGAGATTCGCATAGCCCAACCCGAGCGGCCGGTAGTCGTGGCTGTTGCGCTCGATGGCCTTCGTCGGATAGCTGGCGTTGTCGACGAGGATCTCCTGCGCGGTGAGGAACGTCGCGCACGCGTGCTCGAACGCCTCGACCTCGAACTCGCCGTCGGCGTCGACGAACTTCATCAGATTGATCGACGCCAGGTTGCACGCCGAGTCGTCGAGGAACATGTACTCCGAGCACGGATTGCTGGCGTTGATGCGCGCCGTGTTCGGGCAGGTGTGCCAATCGTTGACCGTCGTGTCGAACTGCATGCCCGGGTCGCCGCACACCCACGTCGCGTCGGCGATCTGGCGCATGAGGTCGCGCGCCCGATACGTGTCCATCACCGCGTTGGGCGTGAGCACGGCTCGCGTCTGCCACTCGCCGTCGTCGAGCACCGCGCGCATGAACTCGTCGGTCACGCGCACGGAGTTGTTCGAGTTCTGAAAGAACACCGACGCGTAGGCCGGGCCGGTGAACGAGCCGTCGTAGCCGGCGTCAATCAACGCCCACGCCTTCTTCTCTTCCTCGACCTTGCAATTGATGAACTCGACGACGTCCGGGTGCTCGGCGTTGAGGATGACCATCTTCGCCGCGCGCCGCGTCTTGCCGCCCGACTTGATGACGCCCGCAAACGCGTCGAAGCCCTTCATGAACGACACCGGCCCGGACGCCGTGCCGCCGCCCGCCAGCAGCTCCTTCGACGAGCGAATCGCCGACAGGTTCGATCCCGTGCCCGATCCGAACTTGAACAGCATGCCCTCCGTGCGGGCGAGCGTCAGGATCGAATCCATCGTGTCCTGCACCGAGTTGATGAAGCACGCCGAGCACTGCGGCGACTTCTCGAACCCGCAGTTGAACCACACCGGGCTATTGAACGAGCCCTTCTGATAGACGAGCAGGTGCTTCAGGTCGTCGCTGAACGCCAGCAGGTCGTCCTCGGAGGCGAAATATCCCTGCTCGCGCGCCCATCCGGTGATCGTGTCGACCACGCGGCCGATGAGCTGCTTGACCGACCGCTCGCGTTCGGGCGTGCCGATCTGTCCGCGGAAGTATTTCGAGACGACGATGTTGGTCGCCTGCTGCGACCAGAACTTCGGGAACTCGACATCGCGCTGCTCGAAGACGAGCTCGCCTTTTTCATTGGCGATGACAGCCGAACGCAGCTCCCAGTCGATCTCGTCGAACGGATCGACGCCATCCTTGGCGAAGTGCCGCTCGAACTCGAGACCGGCCACCTCGCGGCCAGGGCCAAAGGTGCGCGAAGAGGACTGTGCCGTCGTCTCCGTCTGCTGCGCTCTCTGCATGCCTGCCCCCTAAGACGTCGAAAAACTGTCGTACACAGCGCCGCTCGCTGCCCACGAACGGCCGCCGCCCCGGTTCCGCTTGTTTTGCGGACGCCGCAACAGGACTCATCGCCCGACGAGCTAAAAATCGGTGGCGATCAGTCTCAGGCGATACGCTGGGAGGGTCCGCCTTCGACTGTTGCGCTGCCGGCGAACGAATATGCGCTTCGTTTACTCCGTTGTCAAGCGCGACCTACTAGGTATTGTGGCTCTTATTGGATGCCGACGCCACATCTTGACGTTTCGGCCCAATCCTGTTGAGGTTCGTTCACCCGCCCTAATTTTGCAAGTCGCCAGCGCGCGACAGATCCGCTTGAGCGGGCGACAAATCAGCGCATCTCGGCGCCTCGATCTGTCGCCGGCGCGAGTGCGCCCAACGACGCGGTCTTGCACGAGGCCGATGTTCACTGCCTGTTTTGTGCGCGGGCCGCTGTCTCACTTCGGATACGCGCGAATTTTTCTGGTAACTCGCGGGGTACGTGTGCGTCGAGCCGCTGTTACAGTGGCCGTGTGGAAGACGCCCCGGTCGTGCTCCCGCTCGCATCTGCGACTGCCTCCGCCGAGGCGCCTGGTGCGAGCTCGCTGCCGCTGACGATTCCAGTCGTGCGGCTCTCGCGCTGGTTCGCGATGCTCCAGGCCTTTCTCGTCTGTGGCATCCCGACCCAGCTCATCGTCGCGGCCGTGCTCGTGCTGTTCGTCGGCATGCAGCCATTCGACAGCGACGGCATCTCGCTCGAGTTCTTCGCGACGCTGAGCCTGCTCGACACGGCGCTCGTCGTCCTGCTGATCCGCGCGTTCCTGCTGCTCAGCGGTGAGGAGACGGCCGATGTCTTCATCGGGCCGCGGCCGGTCAAGGGCGAGATCCTGCGCGGCCTGGCGCTCCTGCCGGTCGTGTTCCTCTCGGTCACGGGCATCATGCTCGGGTTGCGGTATCTCTTCCCGGGCCTGCACAACGTCGCCGAAAATCAGTTCGCGAGCTTCCTGCGCTCGCCGCTCGAGGCCGCCATCTTCATCGTGGTCGTGGTGCTCGCGGGCGGCATCCGCGAGGAGGTGCAGCGCGCGTTCATCCTGCACCGGTTCGAGCAGCGTCTGGGCGGCGTCTACTGGGGGCTGGGTATCTTCAGCATCGCGTTCGGCGCCCTGCATATCAACCAGGGGCTCGACGCAGCGGTCGCCGTCGGGATGCTCGGCCTGCTCTGGGGCGTGCTCTACATCAAACGCCGCTCGGCCGTCATGGCGATGGTCAACCACGCGACGTTCGACGTCGCGCAGATCCTCCAGCTCGTCATCGCGAAGTCGCTCGGCGCGTAACGCGCGGGAGCTCGAGACGCGAGCTGCAGAGCTCGCGTCCAAGCCCTAGAATGATGCGCGATGCCGTCGTCGCTCCGAGCCGGCCGGATCCTGCTGGCTCTCATTTTCCTCGCCTCGCTGCCTGCGGTCACCACTCGCATCTACGCGTCCGACGAGGTCGAAGCGTTCTCGTGGCTGCACTCCTGGTTCTTCGACCGCGACGTCAATTTCGAGAACGAGTATCAGCGCTTCTATGACTCGGGGCAGGTGAAGACGCCGTCGTTCCACGAGACCTTTCTCGAGCGGACGAACGAGGCGGGCCGCCGCTTCAATTTCGCGCCGATCGGCTGTGCGGTGTTGTGGACGCCGTTCTACGCCGCTGGGCACGTGGCCGCGCTTCTCACGGGCGCGCCGGCTGATGGCCTGAGCCATCCTTACATCGTGGCGATCGCGTACGGATCGGCCGTGTACGGCTTTGCCGCGATTCTCCTGTCGCTGTCGATTGCGACACGGCTCACGGGCGCGGGCCTTGGCGCGAGCCTCGCCGTCTGGATGGGGACGCCGCTGCTCTTCTACATGTACGTCGCGCCGCCGATGCTGCACGCCTGCTCGGCGTTCGCGGTCTCGCTGTTCGTGTGGACGTGGCTTGGCGTGCGCGAGCGCTGGACGATTCGCGGCGTCGTCGCGCTCGGCGCGGCCGGCGCGCTGATGGCGATGGTCCGCGAGCAGGACGTGTTTTTCGTTGTCGCCCCCGCGATCGACTTTCTGTTCACCCATTCGCGGCGCGGCCTGACGACGGCAAGTCTCACCGCCGCTGTCGCCGGCGTCATCGCGTTCCTCGTCGCGTACTCACCGCAGCTCCTTGCGTACAACGCGCTCAACGGCCATCCGTGGCCGACCGACTACGTCTCGCGCAAGATGCACTGGGCGGCGCCGCACGCTCTGCAGGTGCTCGTGAGTCCCGAACACGGGTTGTTTGCGTGGACGCCGCTCGCGCTCGTCGCGCTGGCGGGCCTCGTCCTCCTGGCACTCGGCCGCGCGCGATCGCCTGCCCCAGATGCGCGCTGGATCGGCCTGCTTCTGCTCGTGATGTTCGCGCTGCAGGTCTACGTCAACGGCAGCGTCGAATCGTGGACGGTCGCCGGCTCGTTTGGTCAGCGTCGATTCGTGGCGCTCACACCTGTCCTCATCGCCGGGCTCGCATCGCTTGGCGTCTGGCTGCGCGGCCAGTCGCGCGTCGTGCGCGCCGCCGTTGCTGCGGCCGTCATTCTGTGCCTCTGGTGGAACGTCGGCCTCATGATTCAGTTCGGTCTCAACCGCATGGATCGCCAGCGGCTCACACTTGGCGAGAACGCGTGGACGACGTTCGCGGTGTTGCCGGTGGAGGCGCCGGGTATCGCGTGGCGGTATCTCGCGCACCGCGAATCGTTCTATAACTTGCCGCATCAGTGACCGACGTCCCGCGCCGCCCGCCTCGCTTCGCGGCCCTCGTGCTCTTCACGGCGCTGGTCGTCGTCTACAACTCGAACGGACGAGAGGTGGGCACGTACGACTCGCAGGCCGCCAAGCTCACCGCGCGCGAGCTGGCGGTCAGCCACACGCTGCGGCTCGATCGCGCGATCGCGCAGTATCCGCAGCTGGCCGAGCGGCCGGCGTTCGCGAAGGATCGGACCGGCCATTGGCGTGATGCGTATCCCGTCTTGCCGGCGCTCATCGCCGGCGCGCCGGCAGTCATCGGTCATGCGATCGGGCTCATCGACATGGACGCGCCAGGCGCGGCGAATCTGATCGCGGCGCTCACGGCGTCGATTCTCACCGCGGCGGCGGTCGCGCTCGTGTTCATCGCGCTTCTGCGGATCGTTCCGCTGCGGCCCGCGCTCGTCGCGGCCCTCGCGCTTGGTCTGGGTACGAATTACTGGACGTTCGTCAGCCGAACGCTGTGGGCCCACGAGACGGTGGCGTGTGGCGTCGCGCTCGCGCTCTGGGCCGGTTTGAAGCCCGCGGCCGAACTTCGATCACGCGATCTGCTGATTAGCGCGCTCGGCCTCGCGATGGCCGGCGCGGCGCGGCCGCAGGTCGCACCGATGATCGCGGTTCTGCTGGTGTGGCTTGCCGCGCGCGTGGGTCTTCGGCGCGCGCTCGTCCCGTCCGCTATCATCGCGTCAGCGGCAGCAATCGTGATCGCGACAAACTTCGTCTGGTTCGGCCACGCGCTCGGCGCCACGCCGGCGCTCTATTCCGCACAGGAGACGATCGCGCACGGCACGACGGGACCGTTCGGTGCCGAGCCGTGGGTCGGCGCCGCTGGTCTGCTCGTCTCGCCAAGCCGCGGGCTTTTCATCTTTAGTCCCGTGTGGCTGGTCGCGTTCGCCGGATTTCGGCCGCTCGCTCGCATCGATCGCAGCCTCGGCGTGCGCTGGCTCGTCGGCGCGAGCGTCGTGCAGTTCATCGTGTACTCCAGCTTTTCGGTCTGGTGGGGCGGACACACGTTCGGCCCTCGGTACCTCCTGGACGTGCTGATCCCGATGTCGCCCGTGCTCGCGCTCGGCATCGCTCGAGTGCTCGGCGCGCGCCTCGCGGCATGGTCCACCCTCGCGCTGCTCGCGTGGTCGATCGGCGTCGCGGGCCTCGGCGCGTTCGTCTATCCGAACGACGGCTGGAACACGGATCCAGACGATGTCGATCGCGATCACGCGCGCTTGTGGGACGTCGCCGATTCTCAAGTTCCGCGCGCCTGGGATCACTCGCCGAGCCCGCAGAACTTCGACCTCTTCACCCGCGCGGCGATTCGCCGCCCGGTGGAGTGACGCGACATCGTGACCGTTCTGGTGCTCGCCGACACACGGTTTCCGATCGAGCGCGCCAACGGCGTGCAGACGATGGCGACGTGTCATGCGCTGGCAGCTCGCGGCCATGACGTCACGCTCGTCGTCCGGCCAGACACGACCCAGCCGCCGCGCGATCCGTTTGCGTTCTACGGACTCGAGCGCGTGCCGGGCCTGACGATTCGCACGATTGGCGCGCCGGCCGGCCGCGCCGCTCGCCGGGCGGGCTTTCTTCTCACGGCGCTGAGGCTTGCGCTCACGCACCGCGACGCGATTGTCTTCACGCGCGATCTCGGATGCGCGTCGATGCTCGTGCAGCTGCCGCGCTCGCGCCGGCCACCCGTCGCGTACGAGTCGCACGGCGTCGCGCCGATCGTCGCCGAAGAGATGCCGCGGCTGCTCGGCAGACCGGAGACCGCGCCGACGCGCGACAAGCTCGCCCGCCTCGAGCGTCGCGAACGACGGGTTTGGGACCGCGCCGAGGCGTACGTGACGATCACCCGCGCGCTCGCCGACGATCTCGCCGCGCGTTACGGTCCTCGCGAGCGCGTCTTCATCATTCCAGACGGGGCGCACCTCGGGCGTTGGACCTCGGACGCACCCCGGGCCCAGCACTCAGCAACCGGCACCGCTGCGTACGCCGGCCATCTCTATCCCTGGAAGGGCGCCGATGTGTTCGTCCAAGCGCTCGCCCTCACGCCCGGCCTGCGCGGACTCATCGTTGGCGGCCATCCCGGCGAAGCGGATCGGGCGCGAATCGATCGCCTGATTGCGCAGCTTGGCCTGACCGATCGCGTGGTGGTGACCGGTCAAGTCGCGCCAGCAGACGTGCGGCCGCGTCTCGAATCCGCGGACGTCCTCGTGCTCCCCAACACCGCATCGGCGATTTCCGAGCGCTACACGTCGCCGCTCAAGCTGTTCGAATACTTGACGCTCGGCCGGCCCATCGTCGCATCCGACTTGCCCGCAATCCGCGAGGTGCTCACCGATGGCCGCACGGCGCTGCTCGTGCCGCCGGGCGATCGGCAGGCGCTCGCTCACGCGCTCGCCCGCGTCGCGACCGACCACTCACTGGCGGCGGCGCTTGGCGCCGCGGCGGCGGCGCTTGCTCCCGAGTACACGTGGGCGCGCCGGGCTGAGCGGCTCGAGCGCGCGCTCGCCGAGGCCGCGCGGCGATGATCTCAACCGCGCTCTTCGGCGTCGTGCAATGCCCGGACTGCGGCGGCCGCATCGGTCCGCGAGGCAATCAGATCGTCTGCTCGGGATGCGGGCGCGTCTTCGACGGACGCCCTGGCTATCTCGATCTGCGCCCGCTCGCTTCGTTCGCCGAGCAAACGAAGTATCTCGACGATGCGCTGCACGCTGATGCGCGCCACGCGACGGTCTCGCCGCCAGTCCTCGGATCGAAGATTCGCAACGACATGCTCCGCCGCTTTCTGAACCTGCAGCGCGACGATCGCGTGATCGATCTCGGATGTGGCAGCGGCCGGACGCTCGTGTGGAACGCCGGCGCCGCACGTCTCATCGCCGGCGTGGACGTGAGTCCGTTCTTTGCCGAGGAAGCCATCGCAAAGGCGGACGTGGTGCTGGGAGATCTGCGGCGCCTGCCCATGCAGGACGGTCGGTTCACCAAGGCGTGGTCGCTCGACGTGCTCGAGCACCTGTCGCCGCAGGCGCTCGGCGATGTGCTCAGCGAGGCGCATCGGGTGCTCGCGCCAAACGGCGCGCTCTTCATCTACACGCACGTGCGCAAGAACGGCTGGCCGGCCGGCGGCGTTCGGCTCGTCAACAGCTTCGCGCGAGGACTCGAGCGGCTCGGTGTGCTCGACTTGCGCCAGGAACGTCTTCGCAAGTCGGATCATCTCAATCCTCTTGCCGATCATGACGAGCTCGCGCGCGTCGTCGCGGCGCACGGCTTCCGATTGGAGCGCGTGACGTACTACACACCGATCATCGGCGCTTTCGTCGAGAATGTCCTCGTGCGCGTGGCCGAGCGCTGGTTGACGAAACGGGCCGCCGGGCAATCGAGCGCGAGCGCCGGAACCGAGGACGCGGCGGTGCGGGCGGCGCGGGCGTCGGCGCAGGCGCGAGTCAGCCGCCGCGGGCCGACCTACTGGGCGCTCGTCGGCGTGACGGCGGTCATGAAGCTGGACGTGTTGATGTTCGGACGCATCCGTTCCGGGCCGTTTTTCGCCCTGCTCAGACGTCAATGAACGTTCTGTACATCGCGCTCGACCAGCATGTGCCGGGTGAGCTCGGCGGCTCGGTGCATGTCGAGTCGGTCGCAGCCGGGCTCGCGAAGCTCGGGCACGAGGTGCACGTGGCGACGCAACCGGGTCACGGGGGGCCACCGCGATCGGTGACGTGGCACGCGATGGGGCCGCCGGGCGGGCACCCGCAGCTCCGCTGGACGCGCGCGACGGCGGTAGCGAACCTGGCGCGAGAGGTCCGCGCCGACGTCGTGATGGAGCGGTACTACAACTTCGGCGGCGAGGGCGTGCTCGCGGCGGATCGAGTGGGCGTTCCGGCGGTGCTCGAAGTCAACGCGCCGGTGATCGATTATCCCGGATCGATGAAGTCGATCATCGATCGCGTGCTGCTCGTGCAGCCGATGCGCCGCTGGCGCGATCGGCTGTGCCGGATGACGAGCCTCTTCGTCACGCCGACGGCCGAGATCCTGCCGTCGTGGGTCGATCGAGCGCGCGTGCTCGAAGTCGAATGGGGTGCTGACGTCGGCCAGTTCCGTCCCGACGCGTCGGGCACACCCGCGTTCACGCGCGAGCCCGGGCGCATCTACTGTGTCTTTGCGGGCGCGTTTCGATCGTGGCACGGCGTCGCGCACCTCGCGTCGGCGCTCGCGCGGCTGCACGCGTCGGGCGACAATCGCTTTGGCGCGGCGTTCATCGGCGACGGCCCGGAGCGCGCGGGCGTCCAGCGCGCCGCCCGCGACGTGCCGGGCGTCGTCTTCACGGGCGCGGTGCCGCACGCGGAGTTGCCCGCGTCGCTCGTGGCCGCCGACATCGGCGTCGCGCCGTTCGATCCCACGCGGCACGGCCCGCTGCAGCTCGCGTTCTACTGGTCGCCGCTCAAGATCTTCGAGTACATGGCGGCCGGTCTGCCCGTTGTCGCTCCGGCGCTGCCGCGGCTCTCACGTCTCGTCGAGCACGGACGCGAGGGACTGCTGTACGATCCAGCTGATCCCCGCGCGCTCGATCGCGCGCTCGTCGCGCTGGCCGATCCGGACGTGCGCCGGCGGCTCGGCGCGGCCGCTCGCGAGCGAGTCGTCCGCGATTTCAGTTGGGACGCCCATTGTGCGGCGCTCGACGCGCGGCTGCGCGGCCTGGTCACCGGATGAGCGCTCCGCTGCGCGTCCTCATCGTCACCGACTCGTTCCCGCCCATCTGCGGCGGCAGCGGCTGGAGCACGTGGGAGCTCGTGCGCGGTCTCGGTGCGCGTGGCCATCACGTCGAGGTCGTGAAGATCGAGATCGGTCAGCCATCCGGTCTGATCGAAGGCACGTACGACGGGGTGCGCGTGACGACATTCCGCAAGACGGCGCCGCAGCTCCCAGTCGTGCGGAACATCGTCAAGAACGAACAGCTGTGGGCGGAACTGGCAACCGCCGTCCTCGCGACGCGCCTGGCGGCCGAACCCGTCGACATCATTCACGCACAGCACGTCCAATCCACCGTGCCGTCGATCCGCGCCGGGCTCAAGGCGGGCGTGCCGGTCGTCGCGACGGTGCGCGACTATTGGCCGGTCTGCTACTGGTCGGATTTGATCTTCGATCCGCAATCGCCGACGCTGTGCCCGACGTGCTCGGTGCAGATGATGTCGCGCTGCGTGCTGCCGCGCGCCGGCGCGGCGTCGGTGGCCGCGTGGTCGCTCATTCCGTACATGCGCGCCAATCTCCGGACGAAGCGTCGCACGCTCGCAAACGCTGGCGCAGTGATTGCCGTGAGCTCGGTCCTCGCGCGCGACCTCGTGGCGCGCGCGCCGGAGCTCGCCGAGACGCCGATGTTCACGATTCCCAATCCCGTCGACATGGCGGCGCTCGACGAAGCCGCGCTCGCGGCCGCACCGCCGCTCGACGAGCCGTACGTGTTGTACGCCGGCAAGCTGGCGACCAACAAGGGCGTGCAGTTTCTCGCGCGCGCGGTTGCCGACTCCGGCATCCGGTGGCCGCTCGTCGTCGTCGGCGACGGACCGCTGCGTGGCGAGCTCGAGCAAGACGCCAAGACCCATCAGGTCGATCTGCGCGTGCTCGGCTGGCGCGATCGATCCGAAGTGCTCGCCTGGATGCGGCACGCGACGATGCTGGCGTTTCCCTCGTATGGTCCGGAATCGCTGAGCCGCGTGCTCCTCGAGGCGGCCGCGCTTGGCGTGCCGATCGCGGCGATGGACACCGGCGGCACGCGCGACATCATCGATCCGGGCGTCACGGGCCTCTTGTCGCGTGACGCCGCCGGGCTCTCTCGCGATCTCGCCCGGCTAGCCTGGGACGAGCGCCTGCGCAAGGCCCTCAGCGCGGCAGCGCGGGCCGACGTGCACCAGCGGTTTGGGACCTCGTCGGTTGTCGCACGCGTCGAGCAGGTCTATCGCGGGCTGCTGCGTCCGCTGGCGGCCTGAGGGATGGGCGCGCCCCTTCGCGTCGCCGTCGTCGCGCGCGCCGTCATGGCGCTCCACGGCGTGGGCGGGCTCGAGCGTTCGGTCCACGATCTCGTGACGTACCTCGCGAAGCGCGGAGTGGCGGTCACGCTCATCACGCCGCCGGCGTGGTCGAAAGACGGCGCCTCGCCCTTCGATCCGCAACACGTCACGCTGCGGCCGGTGAGCTACATCACGTTTCCGTTCGCGAACCGGCGCGGCACGACGATCCTCGATCGCAGCACGGCATACCCATGGTTCGGACGACGCGCAGGCAGAGTCGCCGCCGAGTTGGCCGCGAACGGCGCGGTGGACATCGTGCATGGATTCGGCGCGAGCGTGCTGGGCTATGCCGCCGAGCGATCGCGCCTCGGCGTGCCGCTCGTCGTCAATCCCCAGGGTCTCGAGGAATTCGGCGCGACGGGCACGCAGCCGGCGCTGAAGCGCGCCGCCTATTGGCCGCTGCGGCGCGCAGTGCGCGCGACGACGCGTGCGGCAGACGCGATCATCGCGACGGATCGGGCCCTGGTCCCGACGCTGACGCGGCACCTCGACCCGCGCCCCGATCAGCTGCGCGTGATCCCCAACGGCATCGACTTGAGCGTTGTCGACGCGCTTGCGAATGCGGCCGACGGCCAACGCGTGCGCGCGCGCCACGGTCTGGGACCGCGCGAGATCGTGCTCCTCAGCGTGGGCCGGCTCGAAGCGAACAAGGGCTTCGATGACCTCGCCGCGGCGCTCGGTCGCAGCGCGGCGGGACACGGGCCGCTTGCCGGCTCGACGTGGCGGTGGGTGCTGGTCGGGTCGGGACCGTTCGCGACCGACATCGAGCGCGCCGTCGGCGCGCACGGGCTCGGCGATCGCGTGCTCTTCGCCGGTCGCGCGAGCGACGCGGACCTGCACGGCTGGTACGAGGCGGCGACGCTCTTCGTCCATCCGACGCGGTACGAGGGCAGTTCGCTCGTCACGCTCGAGGCGATGGCGCACCGTCGGGCGGTCGTCGCCACGCGCGCGGGTGGCCTGCCCGACAAGGTGCGGCCGGGGACGAATGGCTGGCTCGTCGAGCCTGGCGACGTCGCGTCGCTCGCCGCAACGATCGACGACGCGCTCTCGAATCCGGCGCGGCTCCCGATGCTCGGCGAGGCCAGCCGCGCGATCGTCGAGCGCGAGTTCGCCTGGTCGGTGCTCGTCGACGCGCAGCTCGCGCTCTACGACGAGTTAAGATTGCGCCGTGACTGACGCACCGAAGCGGCGCCTGCTGTACACGGCTCTCGTGGCGGGCGTCATGGCGCTCGCCACCGTGCTCCGGTTCTGGACGATCGGCCGCGGCCTGCCCTACAGCGTGGGCACCGACGAGCCCGACATCATGATCCGCGTGCTGCACATGTTGCACGAGGGCGATTTCAATCCGCACGAGTTTTTCGATTACCCGACGCTCACCTTCTACATGCAGATGGTCGTCGCCAGCGCGCGCTTCATCACCGGAGCGGTGCGCGGTGAGTGGATGACGCTCGATCAGATCTGGCCCGGCGACTTCTACCTCTGGGCGCGCACGTTCACGGCGCTCTTGAGCGTCGGGACGGTGTACGTCACCTATCGGGCGGCGCGGCGCTGGACGCCGCTCACGGCGATCATTGCGGCGCTGGCGCTCTCCGTGCAGCCGCAGCTCGTGCGCGAGGCGCACTTCGCGCTCACCGACACGCCGCTCACGTTCTTCGTTGCGCTCACGATGCTGTTGTCGCTGTGCGCCTGCGAGACGGGCCGGCTCCGATGGTTCATTCTCGCCGGCGTCGGCGCTGGACTGGCCGCCGCAACGAAATACAACGGCGGCACGGCGCTCGTGATGCCGCTCGCGGCCTGCCTCCGTGTCGGCGAGCTTCGCGTGCGCACGCTCGCGGTCGTCGGCGTGATCATCGGCGCGGCCTCGGCCTTCGTCGCCGGCGCGCCGTATTCGCTGATCAACTTGCCGGGTTTTCTGAACGGCTTTGCCGCGCTCATCCAGCACTACAACCAGGAGCGCGCGCCGACGGACCCCGCGTACATCGTGTACCTCAAACACATCGCCGATTGGTTCAGCGTGATTACGACCAATGGCCGGCTCTACCGGATGACTTCGTACCCGGCCCTCGCGCTGTGCGGGCTTGGCACGGCGAGCCTCGCGATTGACGCGTTCAAGCCGTCGCGGCTGCCTGAATCGCTCATCGTGCTGGTGTTTCCGTTCGTCTACTTCTGGTTCATCTCGGGGCACTCGCTCGTCTTCGCACGGTACGCCATGCCCGTCCTTCCGGCGATGTGCATCGCGTTCGGCCGCGGGGTGGACGTCATCTGGGGCCGGCTGCCTGGATGGCTGCCCCACATCCGCCACCGCCAGATCGCCATGGCCGCGATGCTGCTCACGCTGGCGCCAGCGGCCTGGCAAGCGTTCGGCTTCGATCTGGATCGTCGGCAAGAAAACACCACCGAGATCGTCGCGGCCTGGCTCGTCAGTCACGTCCAACCCGGTGAGACCGTGGTGATCGAGTCGAGCGCGATCGCGCTGCCGCCGTCGATCCGCTCCGGCAACACGCTGCGACTCATCAGCGAGCCGATCGAGGTGTATCGCGAGAAGGGCGTGACGTACCTCGTGTCCACGTCGACCGAGACGGACAAGTACTTCAAACAGCCGGAACGGTTTCCGAATCAGGTCGCGGGCTACAAAGCCTTGCTGCAGGGAACAACGATCGCGACGATCGTCTCCCCATCGAAGGATCGACCGGGGCCGACCTGGCAGGTGCTTAGAGTGAATAAGTAACGGATCAAGTTAGAAGCCAGAAGTTCGAAGTTAGAAGTATAGAGAGGAACAGCAGCGGTCCGGCTCGCGGTCGATCAACGTCGCAGCTCCACTCTACCGAGCGCGAGAGTTGGCGTCGGCCCGGAGCTGCATGACAGTACCGACTCCGGCATATTGATATTTGTCGCCGAAGATCTGCTTGACCTCCGAGAACGTGTGCTCTCCGCTGCAGTGGCCGGGTGCGATCCGCTCAACCTTGTAGGTATCGTGTAGAGCAGCCACGACCTTTTCGATCACAGAGTCCTGCGCCGTGACAAGGTGGAACCCGCCGGCGACGAAGCGAATACGAGGATTGATCGCAGCAGTCCTCACGACGTGATCCTCGGTCATTTAGAAGCCAGAAGTTTGAAGTTAGAAGTACAGGCGGACAGCGTGATCCTCCGAACTTCTAACTTCCGGCTTCAAACTTTTAACTTGATCCGTGCTCTTGGCCAGGCCGGCGTGCTCTCTGAGCGTCGCGAGCCAGCGCGCGATTTCGGCCGGGCGCTCCGCGTCGGGCACGCCGCCGAAGCGCTGGCCGAGATACGACTCAATTCGCACATCGTCGCGCAGCCAGGCCGTGAGGCCCTGTTCGGTGAGGCCCGCGTGGTTGAGCAGGGAGTTGAGATCGGCTGACGCGCCAAGCGATGCCTGCCAGTCGCGGCGCCGCGCGGCGATGTCTGGCGCCGTCGGCGGCGGAAGCACCACGTGGTTGACCTCGGCAAGGACGAGGCGCCGATTCTCCAGGCCTCGCAGCACCTCGGCATCCGTGTCGGCGGGACCGGTGACGAGCCTCAGCTTCAGCATGCGCGCCTGACGTACGTCGAGCTGCGTCACGACGTCGCCGTTCACGTTGGAGAGGACTTTGTCGAGCACCGTCTGCGCGGGCGCCGGCACCGCACCGAACCACAGGAGAAGTGCGGTCAAGACGAGGCGTCGCATCAGAAGGCCTCCCCGATGTTGAAGTGGAACTCCCAGCCACGCTCGCGCACGCCGTTCTGGAAGGTGTTCCGGGTGAACTTCCATCCGTAGTCGAGACGCACCGGCCCAATCGGCGAGTCGTACCTCAGGCCAAAGCCCGCCGAGCCGCGCAATTGCGAGAGCGCGACGTCATGCGCGTTCTGGAACACGTTGCCGGCATCGGTGAACCCCACCACGCCGAAGTTGTAGCCGAAGAGCTTGCCCACGAGCGTGCGCAGCTCGGCGTTGAAGATGAGGAGTCCGTTGCCGCCGTTCGAGAGGCCGTTCGCGTCGAGAACTGCGGGCACGCCGAGCTGGTCGAGCGCGAAGCCACGCACCGTCGTGCTGCCGCCCGCGAAGAAGCGCTGGCTCGCCGGCAGATCGTCGACGACGACCGTTTGCTCGTTGCCGTTCTCGTCGATGACGGTGCCCAGCCGTGGAAAGCCCTGCGCGAGGCCGAGCTCGGCGCGTGTGGCGAACACGAACCGGCGGGTGTCGGTGAGCGCTCGGAAGTACGAGGTTTGAAGGAACGTCTTGACGTAGCCGATCTCGGAGCCAATCGCGCGGCCGGCGATTTCGAAATCCGCCGTCGAGAACGTGCCGTGCGACGGCGAGACCGGATCGTTGCGCCGGTCGAGCACGAGCGAGCTGGACACCAGCGACAGCCGGACCTGGGAAAACGCGCGGTCGATCGTCAGCTGATCCTCGGGCGCGATGCGGGTGTCGAACAGGCGCGAGTAGTCGAGCGCGTACCGCGCAGAGACGCTCAGCCGCCGCGTGAGGTGCCGCGTGAGCTCGGCCGTGGCGTTCTTGTGGAGAAAGTTGAACGTCGGTCGCAGGCCCTGCTCGAACGTCGCGCTAATGGTCAGATCGGCCAGCGTCTTGAACGCGCGAGGCTCGCGGTAGGCCGTCGTCACGCGGTACTCGGTGAATCCATAGCCTTGACCGTCACGCGTCGGGTCGCTGGGGTCGCTGGTCGGCTTGAGCGCCACGCGCGAGAAGAAGTCGATCGAGCTGGCGCGGCCCCACAAGTTACGGCGCTGGACGGCAAAGAACGCCCGGGGCGACACCGCGACGTACTCTTCCTGCGTGCCCTCGGCGGTGGTGCGCGACAGCCGGCCCGCGTCCACACCGCCGCCGTAGCTGATCGTGTGCGCCGGCGCTTCTTCGACGGTCACGATGACGTGGGCGCGCGTCTCGCCAGGCAGCCGCGGCGCTTCGTCCACGCTCACGCGGCGGAACAATCCAAGCGCGTTGATGCGCTGCTGACTCTCGAGCCGCGCGTCCTCACCGAACGGATCGCCCGGCTTGAGCGTCATCGTCTCGAGCACGGTCCGGTCGGATACTTGCTGATTGCCGATTACCTGGATGTCGGCCACCGTGATCTGCGGCCCCTCGCTGATTTCGACGACCAGGGTCACGGCTCGGCCGTCATCGGAGAACGTCGGCTTGATGCCGACCGACGCCGTGCGGAATCCCTGGTTGAGGTAGAACGTCGAGAGCGCGTCTTGATCGGACAGCACGAGGCCCGGCACGTACGGCTCGCGCTCGCGGGAGCGCATGTGCGAGAGCAGGGCCGCCTCGGGAATGCGCGCGGTGTCGCGCACGAACTGAATCGCGGACACGAATCCCTGCGGACCTTCGGTGACCTGCAGCTGGACGATGACGGCGACTTCGCCGGCCCCGCTCGGATGATCGAGCTCCTGTCGCGTGGCTTTCGCGTCGATCTTGTAGAAGCCGCGGCGCCGGTACTCCGCGCGCAGGGCCGCGACGCCGGCGTCGATTCGCGCGGCGTTGAACACGTCGCCGGACTTCACCCCAAGGATCGACTCGATCGTGGGCGTCGTCAGGTGCAACCCATCGGGAATGGCGATGTGATCCACACGGAAGCGCGGGCCGCGCTTGACGTTGTACGTGACGACGAGCAGGCCCGGCGTCGACGTGTCCTTGGCGAGCGTCACGTCGCCTTCGACGTAGCCGTCGGCCTTGAGTGCCTCCTGAATGCGCACGCGCGCGTCCTCCAGCAGGTCGTCGTCGACGGCGCGCTCGCGCGCGATGGGCACGAGATCGTCCTCGTTGCCCGCGGGCCGCGGGTCGCCGGTCCAGCGGACCTCGACGCGGGGTCCCGCATCCACGGTCAGCGTCACGACGACGGACTTGAGATCAGGCGAGACCACGGGCTCGATCGAGGCCACGGCCGCGTAGTACGTCTTCGCCTGCAGATCGTCGCGGATCGCGGCGAGCGCGCGATTGATGTCACCGAGCCGGTACGGGCGGCCGGCCGCGATCCCGGTGCGATCGCGCAGCTCGTTGTCGCTCATGACCGATGCCGCGCGGTTGTTGATCGTCACTCGGGTGATCGTCGCGCGGCTGCCGGCTGCGACGTTGAACACCAGCGTCGCGCGATCGGGATCCGAGCTCTTGTCGATGACGTAGCTGACGTCGGCAGCGAGGTACCCTTCGTCGACCAGGATCTCCCGCACGCTTTGCGCGACCTTGCCGGGCGGGACGTTCGTCGGCAAGCCGCCGTACTGGTCCTTGACGCGCTTCTGCAGCTCCTTCGGATCGAGCCCGGTGTCCTGCTGGAAATCGAGCCGGCCGACCGGTCGCTTCGCCGAGAGGACGAAGAGCACGGCGACGCCGTCACCCTCGCTCCGCGCGTCCACGGCAATATCGTCCTCGAACGTGCCGGCGCTGGCGAGACGCTGCACGCTGCTGCGCACGTCGGGCAGCCGCAGCGGCTCACCGACTTTGACGTCCACGAGCGATGGGAGCGCCGTGGCGACATCCGCTTTGCCGTCGATCTCGAATCGCACGGCGGTGATCGTCCGCCCGACGAGCGTGTCGATCGTGTCTTGGGCGCGGGCCGTGCCGCACCACAACACCAGCGCGAGGATCGCGAATGCTCCGCTTCGCAGCATCAGAAGACGTGGCGCACGCGGAAATCGAGCGCGAACGTCCGATCCTCGTTGCGCGACAAGATCCACGAGATGCGGTCGCTCTCCTCGTATTCGACGAGGATGACTTCGTACTGCGACGAGTTCAAATCGCGCGCGTACGTCATGTAGAGGCGCGGGGACAAACGCTTGCCGATGGTCACGCGCGTCGACGGGCTGAGCTGCGTGAACGACGTCTCATTGGGCAGAATCGTCGTGAACTGCACAGTGTCGGCGCCCGTCTTTTCGAAGACGCTGCCCACGCGCGACGAGAGCGGGCTCAGCAGCAACTGCGCGGCCGCCGACTGCATGAGCGTCGCGTAGGCCTGCTGCTGGGACTGGAACGAGCGCATCTCAGCCGTGCCGATGTCCGGCACGCCGCCGAAGATCAGCGTCAGGATGTCAACTTGCTGGAGCACGGGCTCGGACTGGAACGACACGTTCAGCTTGCCGTAGAGCGTGCCGGTAAGGTGCACCTGCACGATGAACGTCTCGCCTGAGGCGTGCGGCCGCGTCTCCGCGGTGATGTCGAAGTACGGCTCGAGCTTGTTCGGGTTGGCGAACTGAATCGTGCCCGGCAGGATCTTGAACCGGTTGCCGTTGATGAAGACCTCGCCGCTGTCGATGTCGATGTGGCCGGTGAGGTTGGGCCGGTCGAGCGTGCCACGATAGCTCAAGTCCGCGCTGCCGACGATCGTCGCGGTCCTGCGGTTGTCGATGTGCAGCGTGTGGTTCGCGCGAATCTGGATGTTGAACGACAGCGGATAGGCGGGCTCACCGGCGGCTTCAATGCCGGCTTCCTCGTTCGTCACGCCGCCACCGCCACCGGCGGCGCCAAGCGCCAGTGCGGTGATGCCGACGTCGGTATCGATCGTCTTCGTGTACGACGAGTACAGCACGTCGACGCGGCCCGCCAGAAGGGGCGATGCGACCGGCCCCGTCAGCGTGAGATCCGCGTTGACGGTCGACGAGAAGCCTTCCGGGTACCGCAACCGCATCGCCGTGCCCGTCGCGCTCATGTTGAATTGATCCGGCAAGTACTGCTTCAGCAGAATGTTGCCGCCGAAGACCACGTCGCCGTCGCCGAACTTGCCGCGGAGGCCGCAGCCGGGCCGATCCTGCGGGCAGTTGGTGGGATTGAGGTCGACGGTGTTGCCATCGAACGCGACGCGCCCGGTGAGGTCCGTGAAGCTGCGCGGCAGCGTGCGATACCGGAACGTGCCTTCCTCAATATCCGCGTAGCCGGAGATCGACGGATCCGAGATCGGACCGACGGCGCTCGCGTGCAGCGTCGCGTGCCCGCCACCATGCATGTTCGGGCCCTGCAGGATCTCCAGATTCGCGTCGCCATTGGCCTGCACCGCGATCGTCTTGTCCGCGACCGACGCCGTGCCCGTCAGCTCGAGGTTCGTGCCTTCGCCCGTCAGCCGGAAGCGTCCAATCGTGACCGTGTCGTTCTGAAACGTCGCGCTGAGCGGCCCATCGTTCTTGAGCTCGTAGTCGAACAACGAGAGCGACCCTTCGACATCCGTCAGGAACACGCCCAGATGATGGTAGTCGGCGAGCGGCCCGCTGATGCGCATGACGCCGCTGACGACCGCACGCGTGTACGGCGACACCTTCGGTGCGACGAACCTGAGATACGGATCGATCGACGTATTGAGCACGCGCAGCGTCAGCTCGGCATCGTACTGATCGTCGAGCACGATCTGGCCCGAGCCGGTGACCTGCAATCGAAACGACGACGTGTTGAACTGATCAATCGTCATGCGATTGCGATCGACGCTCAAATGCCCGGTGACTTCGCCGACGAACTCGTCCGCCGCGTAGAGATCGGTGATCGTGCCGCCAAACTGGTAGTGCGGCGCCGAAAAGGCGCCCGCGCCGTCCGCCGTGAAGGCGAGCACGCCGGTGAGCGGCGCCTGCTCGATTTTGAAGTTGTCCAGCGATTCGACCTTGATGCCCTCGCCCCTCGCGTCGAACGAATACGTGCCGTCCGTCCACTTCATGAGCGCGGCGCCCGTCACCTTGCCGGCGCCCTTGACCATGACGATGCGATCGATGCTGATGCCGGTGCCGTTCAGCGTCAGATCGCCCGTCGCGCTCTCGAAATGCTCCTTCCAGGCGACGCCGTTCGCGAGCTTGATCGTGCCCGATCCGGAGAGTCCCGTGTAGAGCCCGAACAGATCGACCTCCGACGCGGCAATCATCGCGTCGACCGGCCAGTCATCGAGCCCGAAGGCATGACGCAAGTCTTGCATCGGCCAGTTCAGGATCGAGACGTGCGCGCGCATTTCCTCGCCATGATCCTCGCGCGGAAAGCCGAGTGAGAAGCGGCCGCTCGTGCGAATCGCCGCCTTGTCCGGCTCGTCGCCAATCACGCCGTTCGTGACGTCGATGTAGCGATCGTGGATCACCGCCTGCCCGGCCACGCGCCCCCACGCGACGTGAAAGGCCTCGATCCCCTCGCCCTGGAACCTGCCAGCGATGCGCGGATTGCGGAACGTCTGCGTCAGCACGCCGTCGAACGTGCCGCGCCCGCCGAGCTCGATGGCGCCCGTCTCGGCGCCTTCCGCGGTCATGATCGCCGCGAGCAGCCGATCGCTCGCCTGCCAGTCGAGGCTCGTGACGTGGAAATTGAGATGCGAGTCCTGGCCGAATTCGGTCCGGCCATTGAACTCGAAGTACGTCGACGCGGTCGCCGCCCAGCTGTCATCGAACGTCAGGCCCTGACCGTCGAATGTGAACTCGAGATGCCCGCCGGTCGCCAGTGCGCCCAGCGGCTTCGCGGGATCGAAGTCGGCGACGGGCAGAAGGTGCGGATGCTCCGGCGTCACGGCGGGCAGGCCGGCGCCGGCAATTGCCGCGCCCTCGGGCGGCTCGACGTCGGCCTCGACGGCGCCTTGCACGTCCGTTCGAAACTTCCCGTTTGGCCAGGCCATGGTCGCGTGCGCGTGACGGACGCGTCCAATCGGTTGCAGCGATTTCAAGTTCGTGAGCTTCGCGAGCGACCCAAGATTCGCATCGTCGACCTCGACGGTGAAGCGCTGGGTGGCGCCCGCAGGCGTGCCGAGCGGCTCGATCGCGTAGGTGAACCGCGTCCGGCCGCCGTAGAAATCGGCGTCCGCGTGCGTGACCTCGAAGCGATCCGGATACCACGCGAGCGACCCGTGCAAGTCCGCGAAATCGAGGCTCTGGACGCTCGCGCGCTCGCTCGTGAAGTCGCCCGCAAGCTCCTGACCGCCGTTGTAGACATGGAAGATGCCGTTGAAATGGCCCTTGCCCGTGACGTCCCAGGTCTCGCTCGCAAAGAAGAGCTGCCGCATGCGGCCGAAGTCGAGATCGGACTGGATGTTGTAGCGCTGCTCCGGCCAGTGCGCGAAATCGACCTGACCGGCGACGTGCGTGCGCGCGCCATCGGTCGTCAGATCGATGTGTCGCAGCGTGACGAGCGGACCCTCGAGCGTGAAGCGCGTCGTGAAGTCGGTCGCCATCGGCAAGAAGTGCTGGATCTGCACCGTGCCCTTCGAGAACGACGCCGAGCCCAGATACTGGTTGAGCGATCGGACGATGTTGAAATGCAGATTCGGCGCGACCACGCTCCACGGCGTCGCGTGATCCTCGAAGCCGAACGCTCCACGGCTCGCGTCCATGAATTGCAGCGTGGTGGTGAACGGCAGCTTTCTGCCGGAACTTTCATGCTTGAGCTTGGGCATGTTGGTCCGGCCGTTGCCCCAGGTCTCGATGAACATCTCCCAGTCGGTCATCCTGACTTCGAGGTTGACGTCGCGGTCGAGCAGGCGAAGCCAGTTGAGGTGCACGCGGATCTGCTTCGCGCGAAAGAACGGACGATCGGTCGGATGCAGACCTTCGATGAGGATGTCATCGATCTCGAAGTCGCCGGGCGTGACGTAGGCGATGATCTTGCCGATGTGGAGCGGGCGCACGAGCCACTTCGAGCCCTGGCTCTCGGCGAGCTCCTTGAGCTGGCCGAAGCGGCCAAGATCGATCGTGAAGAACGTGACGAGGAGGGCGGCGCCAATCGCGATCGCGACCGCCAACAGACGCCTCGTCCATTTCCGCGCAAACCGGCGGCGCCGGCCGCGCTGGGGAGGCGACGGCGGTGCCGACGCCGGATCGGCAGCCGGCGGAGACACGTCTGTCACAAGTCCACTTTACCCGAGCGCCGCGCGCGCATCATTCGACAATCAACAGCAGGCGTCCGGCTTCGACCGATGCACCCTCGGGCACGGTCACTTCCTTGACGCGGCCCGCACGCGGCACCGTGAGCTCGTTCTCCATCTTCATCGCTTCGACGACGACGAGGCCTTGACGGGCGGCGACCATCTCACCGGTTTTGACGAGCACACGCACGACTCGGCCCGGCATCGGCGCGGTGACACGCTGCTCGCCGTGCCCGGCCGCTTCACCGCTGCCCGCGCGCTCGAAGCGGCGGCCATCGACGACAGCCACCATCGGCACGTGCGGAAGCTGGACGAGATACTCCCCTGCCGCTCGCGGCGTGGTCGCGACGTCGAGACTGCGATGGTCCGCGTCGAAGAGCAGCGAGAGGCCCAGATCGGTCCGGGTCGCGTGAAGGTCATGCGACGCCGGGGACGAACCGGGCTCGCCGGGGCGTCGCGTGACGATATGGAACCGGCCGCCATCGGAGCTGATCGCGCTCGCGCTCTCGACAGTGACCGACGTGAGGACGCCGTTGACCTCGACTTCGAACGTCACCGCAGGCCCTCGAGGCGCGCCGTGTTCCGCCAGGCGCCGGTCTGGGCCGGCGCGTCGGCGCCGGCGCGGTGCGCCTGAAACCACGCGGCCAGCGCGGCCGCGATGGCCGCGTCCTCGACATCCTGCGCGGCGGGCGTCGAAAACGATTGACCCTGGCGCTCTTTAAGCAGGCGATCGAGATAGGTCGTGTCGAAGCGGCCTTCGACAAACTCGGGCTGGCGAATCAACCATTGAAAAAACGGCACCGTCGTGTGCACACCGACAACGCGATACTCGTCGAGCGCCCGCGACAGCCGGCGAATCGCCTCGGCGCGCGTCGCGCCCCACACGACGAGCTTCGAAATCAGCGAGTCGTAGAAGACTGGAATCTCAAAGCCGGCCGTGACGCCGCGATCGTCACGCACGCCCGGTCCGCTCGGCACGCCGATCGCGCGCACGAGCCCGGGCGACGGCATGAAGCCGCGATCGGGATCCTCGGCGATGATGCGACACTCAATTGCGTGCGCGCGCGGCGTGAGCGCCTGCTCCGGATCGATCGTCAGCCGCTCGCCTTGCGCGATCCGCAGCTGCCAGGTCACCAGGTCGATTCCCGTGACCATCTCCGTGATCGGATGTTCGACTTGAAGGCGCGCATTCATCTCCAAAAAGTAGAACTGTTCGTGCTCGTCGACCAGGAACTCGATGGTGCCGGCGTTGGTGTAACCGACCAGCGTCGCCACGCCCGCGGCGCACGCGGCCATCTTGCGTCGCGTGGCGGCGCTGATCGCGAGCGACGGCGATTCCTCCACGACTTTCTGATGGCGTCGCTGGATCGAGCACTCGCGCTCGACGAACGGCATGACCGTGCCGTGCTCGTCGGCGATGAGCTGGATCTCGACGTGCCGCGGTCCGACGATGCGCCGCTCGAGGTAAATGGCGCCGTCGCCAAACGCGGCCATGGCCTCGGACCGCGCCGTGCGGACGGCCGCCGCGAGATCTTCTTGCCTGGCCACGTCCCTCATGCCCTTCCCGCCGCCGCCCGCCACGGCTTTGACGAGCAACGGAAAGCCGATACGGGCGGCCTCGACGGCAATGGCCGCGTCCGGCGCGTCGACCTCGAACGGCTCCTTCGTGCCCGGCACGACCGGGACGCCGGCCTCGACGGCCGCAATTCGCGCGGCCGTCTTGCTCCCCATGCGCGCAATCGCGTCGGGCCGCGGTCCGACGAACGTCAGTCCGGCGTCGACGCACGCCTGCGCGAAGTCTTCATTCTCGGCAAGAAATCCGTAGCCCGGGTGCACGAGCGTCGCGCCGGCGCGCTTGGCGGCGTCCACAATCCTGTCGATACGCAGGTAGCTTTCGGCGCTCGGGCTCGGCCCGAGGTGATACGCCTCGTCCGCGAGCCGAACGTGCAACGCCGCACGATCGCAATCGGAATACACCGCGACGGCGCCGAGACCGAGGTCGCGGCACGCGCGGATCACGCGCACGGCGATCTCACCGCGGTTGGCAATCAAGACTTTCAATGGCTGGGGCATTGAAGATTTCTGGATCGGCACTGCGCCTAGAGCGGAATATTGCCGTGTTTCTTGGGCGGGTTCTTGTCGCGCTTGTTGTCGCAGGTCGCGAGCGCCGCGATGAGCTTCGCGCGGGTGGCGCGCGGTTGGATGATCTCGTCGATGAACCCGCGCGACGCCGCGATGAACGGATTGGCGAGCTTCTCGCGGAACTCGGCGACAAGCTTCGCGCGCGTGGCAGCCGGATCGGCCGCTTCCGCCAGCTCGCGGCGATAGAGGATGTTGACCGCGCCCTCGGGTCCCATCACCGCGATCTCCGCCGTCGGATACGCGTAGTTGAAGTCGGTGCGAATGTGCTTGCTCGCCATCACGCAATACGCGCCGCCATAGGCCTTGCGGGTGATGACGGTGATCTTCGGGACCGTCGCCTCGGCAAACGCGTACAGGAGCTTCGCGCCGGCGCGGATGATGCCGCCATGCTCCTGACGCACGCCCGGCAGGAATCCCGGCACGTCCTCGAACGTGATCAGTGGAATGTTGAACGCATCGCAGAAGCGCACGAACCGCGCGCCCTTGACCGACGCATCGATGTCGAGACACCCGGCGAGCGCCGCCGGCTGGTTCGCGACGACACCAACGGATCGTCCGCCAAGCCTCGCGAAGCCGACCACGATGTTGAGCGCGTAATGACGATGCACCTCCAGAAACGCGCCATCGTCGACCACGGCGTGGATGAGATCGAGGATGTTGTACGGCTGATTCGGCTGCTCGGGCACGAGCCGGTCGAGCGCCTCGTCTTCGCGGTCGGCCGGATCGGCCGACGCGCGCCGCGGCGGATCGTCCAGATTGTTCGACGGCAGATAGCCGAGGAGGTCGCGGATGAGCCGCAGACAGTCGCGGTCGCTTGGCACCGCGAAATGCGCGACGCCGCTCGTCGCGTTGTGCGCCATCGCGCCGCCGAGCGCTTCCTTCGTGACCTCCTCGTGCGTCACGGTCTTGATCACATCCGGGCCGGTCACGAACATGTAGCTCGTGCCCTCGACCATGATCGTGAAGTCGGTGATCGCCGGCGAGTAGACGGCGCCGCCAGCGCAGGGTCCCATGATGGCGGAAATCTGCGGCACCACGCCTGAGGCGAGCGTATTGCGAAGAAAGATGTCGGCGTAGCCGCCAAGCGACATGACGCCCTCTTGAATGCGCGCGCCGCCCGAATCGTTCAGCCCGACAATCGGTGCGCCCATGCGTACCGCCAGGTCCATGACTTTGACGATCTTCGCGGCGTTGGTTTCCGACAGCGAGCCGCCAAAGACCGTGAAGTCCTGCGCGAAGGCGTAGACGGGGCGTCCCTCGACGCGGCCGTGGCCGGCGACGACCCCGTCGCCGGGCACGACGTCGTTCTCGGTGCCAAAGTCGCGCGACCGATGCGTGACGAGCTTGTCGAGCTCCTCGAACGTGCCTGAATCGAAGAGCAAGTCGATGCGCTCGCGGGCCGTGAGCTTGCCGGCGTCGTGCTGCCGCTGGAGACGGTCTTCACCCCCGCCGAGCTCGGCGAGGCGCTCGAGTTCCGCAAGACGCTCGGCCGGCGTCATCAGACCTTGGCGCCTTGCGCCTTTTCCCAGTCCTTCAGGAATTTCTCGAGTCCGATGTCCGTGAGCGGATGCTTGAAGCACTGCTCGATGACCGCGACCGGGCACGTGCAGATATCGGCGCCCATTCGCGCCGATTCGATGATGTGCATCGGCCCGCGCACGCTCGCGACGAGCACTTCGGTCGGAAAGTCGTAATGACCGAAGATCTCCGTGATGTCGCGGATGAGCTCCATCCCATTGGTCGAGATGTCATCGAGCCGGCCGACGAACGGACTGACGTACGACGCGCCGGCCTTCGCGGCGAAGAGCGCCTGCGTCGGCGAGAAAATCAGGGTCGTGTTGATCCGGATCCCTTCGGATGACAGCGCTTTGATCGCCTGAATGCCCTCGCGCGTGAACGGAATCTTCACGACGACGTGATCGTCGATCTTGGCGAGCACGCGGCCCTCGGAGATCATTCCGGCCGTGTTCGTCGCCACGACCTCGGCGCTCACCGGGCCCTGCACGATGCGGCAGATGTTCTTGATGATCGCGTGCGGGTCGCCGCTCTCCTTCGCCAGGAGTGACGGGTTCGTCGTCACGCCGTCGATGATGCCGAGCGGGACCAATCCTTCAATGTCTTTGACACTGCCAGAGTCGATGAAGAGCTTCATATGAGATCTCCTTGCGTACTGCTTCGAACGGGCGGCGGCGGGGTCAGACCCCGCTCACTTCAAGCGGCGACCACCGGGTTCGTCAGCGCGCCGACGCCCTCCACATGGATCGTCACGGAGTCGCCGGGCTTGATCGGGCCGACGCCGGACGGTGTGCCTGTAGAAATGATATCGCCGGGAAGGAGCGTCATGACGGACGTGACGAACTCGACCACCTCCGGAATCGTGAAGATGAGCTCGCGGGTGCGAGAGTCCTGCCGCAAGTCGCCGTTCACGTACCCGCGGACCTGCAGGTCCCGGCCGTCGAGGCCGACGGCGATGCAGGGGCCCAACGGACAGAACGTGTCGAAACCCTTTGCGCGCGTGTACTGCCCGTCCTTGCTTTGCAGCACGCGCGCCGACACGTCGTTGAGGCACGTAAGACCAAGGATGTAGTCGCCGGCCTGCGCCGCTTTCACGTTGCGCGCGGTCTTCTTGATCACGAGCGCGAGCTCGGCTTCGTGATCCACTCGCCCGGCCCACGTGGGCACTTCGATCGATACGCCTGGGCCGATGACCGAGGACGGCGGCTTCAGAAAGATGAGCGGCTCCTCGGGCAGCGGCTTGTGCTGCTCGGCCGCGTGGTCCTTGTAATTGAGGCCGACGCAGACCACTTTCGACGGCATCACCGGCGCGAGGATGCGAACCTTGTCGTGCGCGATCTCCGGCCCCTCGCGAAACGGGCCGAAAATGTCGCCGTCGACGAGCCGCCATTGCCCTTCACGCTCGGCGGCGTACAGCGGTCCGCTGCCGTGATCAATTCGGTAAAGGCGGGTCATCGAACGGTAACCGTTTGTTTGTTGGATGCCACGCTGCGATTCTGCGCGGTGTCGACGGCCACGACGGCGTAGGTGTAGGTCGTGCCGCGCGTCACCGTCGTGTCCCTGTAGGTCGTCGTGGTGATCGGCGTCGTCATGAGCGGCGTCAGTGTGTCACCGGCGCCCTCGCCACGCAAGACGAGGTAGCCGCCGAGATCGGCGGCGTCGACGGCGTTCCAGGTCAGCGTGACGGCGGCGTCTTCGGGAATCGCGCGGAGATCGTCGGGGGGCCCTGGCGGGAACGTGTCCGCCGCAGTCGTGCAGCCCGGCGCGCTGGCACCGCCCTCAATTGTCGTCGCGCCTCTGACCACGAGCGAGCGGACGACGAAGCATTGCTCCTGCCCGAAGGTCACGGGCGTCGAGAACTCGGCGGTCTTGAGCGGCGTGGGGCCGGACGCGATGGCGCCCGCGGTATCCTTGCCGGCGTATACGCGAAACGCTGCGCCCTCCTCGCCCGTCCACGTGAGCTTGAGCGTGTGCTCGTCGTACGTGAACGCGAGGTCCGCCGGCGCCGCAGGCTCGGCCGCCAGCGGCACGGCGAGCAGACCGGCTGGCAGACTCTTGCGGTCGCGGCCCGCGATGCCAACAACGGCGTAGTAGCGAACCGGCGCCGACGCGCCGTGCTCGCTTGCGGCAATCGGATCGCGAAAGATGACGGGATCGCCCGGCAGCGGATCGAGTGGCTTGGCGTGCGGCGCGGGTGACGGCGTTGGCGCAGGCGTCGCCGAAGCCTCGCTCTCTTTCGGCGGCCGCCGGACATTGATGCGCGTCTTCAAATTCTTCTGCGCGAGCATTTGCGTGATCGTCGGCGGCGGGGCGCTCGCCGCGAGCGACACACCGTAAATCTCGACGCGCTCCATGGCCGACGGCGTCGTTCCGTCGGCATTCGCGGGCGGAACGGTGAATCGGATCTCGACGCGATCGTCGCTGCGATTCGCGGTCACGTCGGCAATGCGACCCAGCGCGGGACGAAGCGGCGGCAGCGGCGGACCCGCTTTGCCGCAGGCCGCCACGAGGAACGCGAGGGCCAGCCAGCCGGCGCGACGGCCAGCAATCACAGGATGTACCGCGACAGATCGTCGCTCTGGACAATCTCCGCCAGCATGCGGTCGACGTACGCGGCGTCGATGTTCACGCTGCGGCCGCCGAGCTCGGGCGCGTCGAAGGAGACCTGGTCGAGCAGCCGCTCCATCACGGTGTGCAGGCGCCGCGCGCCGATGTTCTCGGTGCGCTCGTTGACGACCGTCGCGAGCTCCGCGATTCGCTCGATGCCGTCGGCGGTGAACTCGAGCGTGACGCCTTCGGTCGCCATGAGCGCCGTGTACTGCTTGATGAGCGCGCTCCGCGGCTCGGTCAGGATGCGCACGAACTCATCGCGCCCGAGCGCGTCGAGCTCGACGCGAATCGGAAAGCGCCCCTGCAGCTCGGGAATGAGATCCGACGGCTTCGAGACGTGAAACGCGCCGGCGGCGATGAAGAGAATGTGATCGGTGCGCACCATGCCGTGCTTGGTGTTGACGGTCGTCCCCTCGACGATCGGCAGGATGTCGCGCTGCACGCCCTCGCGGCTGACGTCCGGGCCGTGCCCGCCCTCGCGGCCGGCAATCTTGTCGATCTCGTCGACGAAGATGATGCCGGCCTGCTCGACGCGCTGAATCGCCGCGCGCGCGACCGTGTCCATGTCGATGAGCTTCTGCGCTTCCTCTTGCGTGAGCACTTCGATCGCCTCGGGCACCGGCACGCGACGCCGCCGCGTCTTGCCTTGAAAGACGCCCGGAAGCATATCGCGAAGGTTGAGTCCGATCTCCTCGACCGACGATCCCGACAGGATCTCGAATGACGGCATGCCGCGATCGCGCACCTCGACCTCGACGGTCTTCGTGTCGAGCTTGCCGGCGCGGAGCTGCTCGCGGAGCTTCTCTCGCGTGCTCGTCTGCTGCTCGGCCGTCGTCTGCGCTTCGTGCGACCCCTCGCCGAACGTGGACGGCGGCGCAGGCGGCAGCAGGAGATCGAGCAGACGCTCTTCCGCGGCCTGGCGCGCTTTCTCACGCACCTCGGCCTGGCGCTCGTCGCGCACGAGCGTGACGGCGATCTCCACGAGATCACGCACCATCGACTCGACGTCGCGTCCGACGTAGCCGACCTCGGTGAATTTCGACGCTTCGACCTTGAGGAACGGCGACTGCGCCAGCCGCGCGAGCCGCCGCGCGATCTCCGTCTTGCCGACGCCGGTTGGTCCGATCATCAGGATGTTCTTCGGCGCGACTTCCTCGGCCATGTCGGGCGCAAGACGCTGGCGGCGGTAGCGATTTCTGAGCGCGATCGCGACCGCGCGCTTCGCCTTGGCCTGACCGACGACGTGCTTGTCGAGCTCGGCCACGATCTCGCGCGGCGTCAGCGAGTCGGCGAGCAGCGGCATGCTTGCAGGCAGCAAAATCGGCGTCATCTAGAGCTCTTCCACCGTCAGCCGGCTGTTCGTGTAAATGCAGATGTCGGCGGCAATGCCCATCGCGTGCTCGACAACCGCTCGCGCATCGAGCGCGCTGTGACGGATGAGCGCGCGCGCAGCGGCCATCGCGTACGGGCCACCCGATCCGATCCCCATCACGCCGTCGTCGGGCTCGATGAGATCGCCAGTGCCGGAGACCAGATACATCACGCGCGTGTCGGCGACGAGCATCATGGCCTCGAGGCGCCGCAGCGCGCGATCGACGCGCCAGTCGCGCGCCAGCTCGACCGCCGCGCGCTCGAGATTGCCGCGATGTTCCTCGAGCTTGCCTTCGAACCGGCTGAAGAGCGCAAATCCATCGGCGGCGGCACCGGCGAATCCGGCGAGCACCCGGTCGTGATACAAGCGACGCACTTTGCGCGCTTGATGTTTCACGACGGTCTGGCCCAGCGTGACCTGGCCATCACTCGCCAGCACGGTCTTGCCCTGGTGGCGGAGCCCGAGAACGGTTGTCGCGTGAGGTTGTGACATGGGTGGTGCGGGAAAACCCTGAATTGCATCGTAGTTCCGTCCGCACGCGAGGGCAAGGCGGAGGACACCGACGGCCCGCGGACCTCATTTGGAGGCCATTTACGCCGGGGCTGGCTGGCAGTAAAGTTGCAGTATAGGCAGTGGGAAGGCCTCAGATGCGCCTTCCTGAGGAGGCGTCATGACCAAGTCCATCCGCATCATCTTGACGGCGGCCGTGGCGATCGGTCTCGCGACGCCTGCGTTGGCAGACGGACAGGCGGTCGCGCGCGGCAGCGCCGGCTCGTCTTCTTCTTCAGGTTCCTCTGGCGGTTCTTCAGGGGGTTCGTCGGGCGCGAGCGCCGCTCCGTCGGGCGGCGGTGCGCAGAGCCGCTCGGCTCCCTCAGCTCCGGCGCGAACGGCGCCATCCGGATCGAGAACGGGCTCAACCGCACAACCGCGATCGACGGGCAGCGCCGGCACGGCGCAATCGCGAGTGGGCAGCGCCACGACGGCGGGTCTCCCCGCCGGTTCGGTCCCGTCGTACAACGGTGCGCGCTATCGCGGCGGCGCGCCGACGCAGGGCATGGCGGTTCCGCGGAGCAGCGTGCCTGGGTATCCGGGGTACCCGGTCTATCCGATTTATCCGTACTACCCGGGCTATTGGTATCCCTGGTACGGCGGGTTCGGGTACGGCTACGGATTCGGCTACTACGATCCGTGGTACTCCGGCGGGTACGGGTACGGCTACGGCGCGTACGGCGGTGGCTACTCGGCCGATAGCGGCGGCTACAGCTCGAACGCGTACGTCGAGACGGGCTCGATCCGTCTGAAGGCCAACGTCGAAACCGCGAAGGTGTACATCGATGGCGCGCTCATGGGCGTCGTCGACGACTTCGACGGACTCGGCCACCACCTCGACGTGCCGGCCGGAACGCACGAACTGCAACTTCGCGCGGACGGCTACCAGACGTACACCGAGACCATCACGGTTGACGCCGGCAAGACGATGACCGAGCGGGTGTCGCTCAAGAAGAAGTGAGCGTCGGACGAATGCTGTCGGCCGTCGCGGCCGTCTCGCTCCTCTACGACCTGTCAGCCGGCATCATCCTGTTCTTCGCGACGGACCGCATGGCGTCGTGGTTCGGCGTCTCGCCACCTGATCCAATTCTGTTTGCCAAGCTCAACGGCCTCTTCCTCATGGCCGTTGGGCTGGGCTATTTGCAGCCGTTGCGCGCGCCGGAAACGCATCGCGCGTATCTCTGGGTGTTCGGTGTGCTCCTCAAGGGCGGCGGCGGCGCGGTGTTTCTGATCGATCACTACACCAACGGATCGCCCGCGTCGTTTCTGCTCTTCGCGCTGAGTGACGGGACGCTCGCCGTCGTGACGCTTGCGGCGCTCGTGACGAGTCGCGGAGCCGCGGCGGCGGCGCGCTTGCGCTGACGCCCAATTCGATAGAGCGGCAAGCCGGCGGCGATCACGCCCAACCCCGCGAGCGAGGTTCCCGGATTGTGCCAGACCTCGTTCACCACCATCACGAGGCACGCCAGCACGAACAGCGCGGGCGCAATCGGATAGCCGAGCGCGCGGAAGGGCCGCTCGGCGCGCGGATCGCGCCTGCGCAGTACGAACAGCGCAAGCACGGCGATACCTGAAAAGAGCACGACGGAAAACCCAGTGTAGGCGACGAGCTGCGAAAGCGTGGCGCAGAGCACGAGCACGCTGCTCCACGCGGCCTGCGCGAAGATCGCGGGCATCGGCGTGCGGAAGCGCGGGTGCACACGGCTCGCGCTCGCGAGAAACACACCGTCGCGTGCCATCGCGTAGTACACCCGCGGGCCGGCGAGCACCATCGCACTCACGCTCGCGGCGATCCCGATGATGGTGAAGATCGCAATGAGCTGTCCCGCAGTGAATCCGAACAGTCGCTCCGCGACGATGTCAGTGAGCCGGCCGTCGGGCAGCCCGGCCAGATCCCCCACCGGCATGGCATAGAGATACAAGAAATTGAGCGCGACGTAGACCACGATCACCGCGAGCGTGCCGAAACCGAGCGCGCGCGGCAGGTTGCGATTCGGATTCCGAATCTCTTCGGCCACGTACGTCGCGGCGTTCCAGCCGGAATACGCAAACATGATCGGAATCAACGACAGCAGCCACCCGGTGGCCGGCTGAGCTGTTGGGTGCGCGCTCGCGACGTTCCCGAACGACCCGTGACCGATCGAGAGACCCAGAATGATGAAGCCCCCGATCGCGACGACTTTCACCGCCGCGAGCACGTTGTGCACGAAGCGCCCCGACATGTGCAGGTGCACGAGCGAGAGCACGAAGATCGCCGCGATGGCCACGAGTGACTGCGGCGTCACGACGAGCGGCAGGAACGGCAGTGGAAGCGTCGCGAGCGGCGTCTTGTCGGCGGCGGCCGGGATGAACCGGCCGAGGTACTCGGCCAGCGCGACCGTGCCCGCGGCGATCGCGCCCGAGAATCCCGCGACGAACGACGTCCAACCGGTGAGAAACGCGGCGAGCGGCCCGAAGGCCTCGCGCAGATAGACGTACTCGCCGCCGGCGTGCGGCCGGAGCGTCGCCAGCTCCGCGTAGGCCATCGCCCCGGCAAACGCGAGCACCCCGCCCACGATCCACGCGCCGAGCATCGCCCAGCCCGTCGGCACAAGGCCGGCGACCATCACTGGAATGAAGAAGATGCCGCCGCCGACGACGTTCGAGATGACGATCGTGGCGGCGTCGTACGGACCGAGTCGTCGTTGGAGCGTGGGTTCCGCCGAAGCGGCCGGCACGCGAACCGCCGACGAGCTCACGGACGTCCGACTGGGCCCGTCAGGTGCGGCAGGATCTGCCGTTCGAGTTTGACTTCACCGAGCGGCACGATCGTGCCGCCGCGATGGCCGAAGATCTTCGCCGTCACGTCGCGATACTGACTGTTCGTGAAAAAATCCGCGCGGGCGCCCTCGAGCGTGTAGCCGACCGAACAGCGGACGGTGACGGGATCGGTTTTGCCGCCGGCGGGAATCGTGTCGTTGCCGATCTTCTGGACCAGCGTCGAATCCCACTCGCCGTCGGCCCCGTCGCGCCAATACCCGACGTTGAGCTCGAGACCGGTGATGCCGACCGCGCTGCTGTTCTCGAGGCGGAACGTCACGCTCGGAACGAGGTAGTTCTTGCCGCCCTTGAGCCCCGCGTCCCAATAGCCGGAGACGACGTCCGTGACTTTCAGCGCGTGCAGATCGACGCTCGGGCCACAGCCTGCAGCGGCGACAAACGCGATGAACGCGACGACGGCGAGCGACAGCCGGCAACGCATGTTCCGGCGATTGTAATTCAGTACTTGCCTTCTTTGATCCGGGCCTTGGCCTCATCTCTCGTGATTTTTCCCTGCCGGAATTCCAGGAGATCGGCCGCCGAGATGACGAGCATCAGTTTCTTCGAGTTGTCCGGATAGAGCGGACCGCGACCGATTTCCAGGCCGCTCGCGGCGATCTCGAGGCGCTGTCCTTCTTTGAGCGGCACGGCCGCCGAGTTGTCGAGCAGCGCGTCGATGAGCGCATTGCGCGCGAATTCCGTGTACTCGTGATCCGGATCGAAATTCTCGGCTTGCACCGGCGATTTCGTCATCGGATCGGCCGTGACGACGCCGCTGCTCGTCACGCGATCTTGCGGCTGCGCGACGGGAATGGCCGCCGACTGCGGCGCCGGCCGCTGATTCTGCAGCATCCGCATGATGACCGGACCCGCGTCGAGCAGCAGCGGAATCTGGACGTCGAAGACCGGCCCCTCGGGCGTCGGCACGAACCGCACGACCGGATCGGTCTGCGGCGCGAGCTGCACGCCCGGCACGATCTGCGACGCGCGGTCGGCGAGCTGCGCCCCGGCATTGAGCACGGCGGCCTTCAACGCTATCTCGTACAGCCGAATCTGATTGCGCGCCTGCGTATCGACGCTGTCTGCGGCCGCCTGCGAGGGCGCCACCTGCTGCGCCGCGAGCGGCGCGATCAAAACGAACGCGACAACGACGACCGCCGCCGCCCGACTGGACGTCACGATTGTGCCTTTCATTGCTTGCCACCCGCCTGCTGCTGCGCCATCAGCGTGATCGCGTTCGACAGCTGATCGACGCGTTGCTTGAGCTGTTCAATGGTCCGGTCTTGACTGGATTTCGTGAAGATGAAGTCGTTGTTGAGCACGCGCATGGCGTTGAGAATGTCTTTGTCTCGCTGATCGCCCGTCTGCAGCAGCGCGCGCACCTGCTGAAAATCCTGGTCGGGCGCGACCGATCGGCTTGACGCGTGCGTCGACACGAGCCGCACGCGCGCGTCCATCTCGGAGCGCATCGTGTCGGAGAGCTGCCTGCCGAACGCGTCGAGATCGGCGCGGCTCACGCCGGCGGGCACGACTTGCGCCGGCATGGCCGCCTGCTGGATCGATGCCGGACGCGCGGCCGCGCGATCGGCGATCGTGCGCGTCGCGGCGCCCCCCGCCGCGCCAATCGCGAAGATCACGGCCGCGGCGGCGGCCATCGCCCACGCCGGCACTTCGCGCCACCACGGCGCGGGACGCGGCGGAGCGAATGGCTTCCACACCGAGTCGCTCTCGGGCACTTCCCAGGCGAGCAGATCCGTTCGCACCGCGCCGAACCCACGAACCTCGTCGCGGCACGACGCGCACGTCTCGAGATGACGCTCGAACTCGCGCCGCGCGGCGGGATCCGCCTCGTCGTAGAGGTAATCGATCAAACCTTCGCGTTCATCGCACATGGCTGGCATCTACCCTTTGTCAAAGACTTTCGAAGCGTGCGCGCCGCAGGCTGGCCTCCTCAGCTTGCCGCCGCTCCAGTCGGCGACGAAGCACAGACAGCCCTTGGTACAGCCGCGTCTTCACCGTGCTCAGTGGGCAATCGAGCATGCCCGCAATTTCCTGAAACGTCAGGCCGTGATACTCCTTCAAGAGAATCGCCGTCCGCTGTTCTTCCGGCAGCTCGGCCATGGCTTTCGCGACCGCTGCCGACATCTCACGGCGCGCCACCAGATCCTCGACTGATTCGGTCGGCTGGACGTGTTCGTCGGCCAAGTCCATCGGATCCGTGCCTTCGGGCACCTGAACGATCGGCGCCCGTCGCTCGCGACGGCTCCAGTCACGACAGAGGTTCAACGTGATTCGATAGAGCCAGGACGAGAACTTCGCCTCGCCCTTGAATCCTCGCAACCCCCGATAGGCGCGCAGAAACGCTTCCTGAACGACGTCGCGCGCTTCTTCTTCGCGGCCGAGCGTCCGATACGCGAGCGCGTAGATGGGCCGCTCCCAGCGGACAACCAGCTGGTTAAAGCAGTCCAGATCCCCCGCTTTGGCGCGGGCGACCAGCTCCTCATCCGTCAGGGTCATCAGGGCGCCTGACCGCGCTCCAGCGGGCATCTCCGGAGGCGCGTCCTGCCGAGTTAGACGGCCCGCCCCGAGCGGTAGTCTGTACGAGCGTCGTCGGGCGGGCGCAGATTCAGTATAGCGCCGCGCGGCTGGGCCAACTTCGTCGCGGGCACGTGCCCCAACGCCTTGTGCGCGTGGTACTTGCACTGCGTGGTACACTTCTTCCCCGACGGCGCTCTGGCACCCAGCGCTCAGGTTGCACCGCCTATGCTCGACGACTACCTCACGACCGACGAAGTCATCGAGTATCTCCGTCTCACCCGCCGGACGGTCTATCGCCTCGCGCGCACCGGCAAAATCCCTGCGATTCGCGTCGGACACCAGTTCCGTTTCCGCCGCCGCGACGTCGCGATCTGGGAAGCGGCCAACCGGCGCCTGTTGCGCCACAGCGGCATCGACTTCGCCGAACGCCCGCGCGTGCTCGTCGTCGACGACGAGGAAGCGATTCGGAATCTGGTGGTCAAGGCGCTGGCCAAGGAATGTGAGATTCAGGCCGCGCCTGACGGCGAGACCGCGATCGAGTATCTCGAGGCTGCCGAGTACGATTTGCTCATTACCGATCTGCGCATGCCGGGCACTGACGGCATGAAAGTGATTCGCGCGCTGCGCAAGCGCTCGGCGATGCCGGTGATCGTCCTCACGGCGTTCTCGACCGAGGCCTACGCGATCGAAGCGCTCAATCTCGGCGTCACCGGGTATTTGACGAAGCCGTTCAGCGTCGACAAGCTGGTGGACATGGCGCACCGCTTCGTCGGCCTGCCGGTGGAATCCGACGAGGCGGAAGCCGAGGCATCCTCGATCCCGTGATCCAGCTATCGGGCGTCACGAAGTCGTTCGGCGAGCGCATCCTCTTCGACAACGTCACCTGGCAAGTCACCGACGGCGATCGTGTCGGCCTCTGCGGGCCGAACGGCGCGGGCAAGACGACGCTCCTGCGGGTGCTCGCGGGACTCGACGAGCCGGATCGCGGCCACGTCGTGAAACCGGCGCGCCTCACGGTGGGCTACCTGCCGCAGGACGGTCTCGAGCACGCGGGCTTGACGCTTGCCGCCGAGGTCTCGACAGTCTTTCAGCCCCTCATCGACGCGCGCACGGAGATCGATCGCATCGAGCACGCGCTCGCCGATCCAGCGCTCCCCGACGGCGAGCACGAGACGCTGCTCGTCCGCTATCACGAGCTCACGGATTTCTTTCGACAGGAAGAAGGTCACAGCATCGAGCTGCGCGTCGCGCAAGTGCTCGAGGGACTCGGGTTCACGCGCGCGGATTTCGAGAAGCCGACCGAGACGTTTTCCGGCGGCTGGCAGATGCGCATCGCGCTCGCCAAGCTGCTGCTCGGACGACCGACGCTCCTGTTGCTCGACGAGCCGACCAACCATCTCGATCTCGACGCGCGCAACTGGCTCGAGCAGTACCTCTCGAGCTACCCGCACGCCGTCATTCTCGTCTCGCACGATCGCTTCTTTCTCGACGCGGTGGTGACGCGCATTTCCGAGATTTCGCTCCGCACCGTGACCGACTACATCGGCACGTACTCGCAGTTTCTCGTCGAGCGCGACGCGCGCCTCGAGCAGCTGCGCAAGGCGAAGCACGAGCAGGACGAGGAAATCGCGCGAATGCGCGCCTTCATCGATCGCTTCCGCTATCAGGCGACCAAGGCCGCGCAGGTGCAGAGCCGAATCAAGATGCTCGACAAGATCGTGCCGATCGAGGTGCCGCCGGAACGCAAGCGCGTGCACTTCACGTTCCCCGCGTGTCCGAAGAGCGGACGCATGGTGATCGAGATCGACCGCGCGACCAAACGCTACGGCGACCTCACGGTGCTCGATCGCGTCACCCTGCACGTCGAACGCGGCGATCGCATCGCGCTCGTCGCGCCCAACGGCGCCGGCAAGTCCACGCTGATGCGGATGCTTTCCGGCACCGAGGCGCCCGACGCCGGCTCGCGGCGCGAAGGCCACCAGGTCGTCATGCAGTACTTCGCGCAGGACGAAGCGAACCGCCTCGATCCCGTCAAGACCGTGTACGAGACGATGGAAGCCGATTCGCCAGTCGGGATGGTGCCGATGATTCGCAACATCCTCGGCGGGTTCCTCTTCACCGGCGACGACATCTACAAGCGCGCGGGGGTGCTGTCAGGCGGCGAGCGGACGCGGCTGGCCGTGGCCCGCATGCTCCTGCGTCCGGCCAACACGCTGCTGCTCGACGAGCCGACCAACCATCTCGACCTCGACTCCAAAGACGTGCTCCTCGAGGCGCTCGAGGACTTCGGCGGGACGCTCATCTTCGTCTCGCACGATAGGTATTTCGTGGACCGGCTCGCGACGAAGGTCATCGAGGTCGGCCACGGCGCCGTCGAAATCTACCCGGGCACGTACGAGGAGTTTCACTGGAGCAAGGCCCAGCGTGCGGCGGTTGCCGCCGCCCCCCCCGCGCCGCCGGCTCGCCCCGCGGCAGGGAACGCAAAGACCCCTCGCAAGGCCAAGGAGCCCGCCGGTCCCCCGCCACCAGCCTCATCGAGCTATGAGGAAAAGAAGCGATCGGACGCCGAGGCGCGCCGCCGCCAGCGCGCCGCCCAGGAGCGGGCCACTCGGGTCGCCGACCTCGAGGGTCGCATCGCCAGCCGCGAGGAACGCATCAAGACGCTCGAAGCCGAAATGGCTCTCGCCTCGTTTTATGAAGATCGCGCTCGTGCCGAAACTGTAATCAGAGAACACCAAACCCTCATGTGGGAGGTCGGTGACCTGATGAACCAGTGGGAGGCACTTCAAGCGGAAAACGGCGCAAACTGACCGATTCCGTTACATATTTGTAATCCAGCGAGATTTCTGTAATTATCCCGGCGGACCACGAGCCCCCTGAGGGGCCGCGCCACCCACATTTTCGTGCGCAAAAGGGTTGAGAGACCGGGTACAGCCCTTGCCTTTGTGTGGATGACGTGCGCGGAGCACATTCAGGATGGAGACGGCTCGACCAACCAGTTCAGTCAAGGTGACCCTAGGCGATCGACGGCTGGCTCGGGTGGATGCCCAACGGCGCCCCCCCGAGGATGCGCTGTCCGACCGTTTCTTCCGTCATCTGGTGTTCAACCTCCGGACGGGTGTCCTCGCGATTACTCGCGACGGCCGCGTCGCGGCGATGAACGACATCGCCTACCGGGTGCTGGGCCTTTCGGCGCGCCCCGGCGACATCGGCCGGCCTTTCGCCGAGGTGCTGCACGACTGCCCTGAGGTCGCGCGCATCCTCCAGCAGGGTTTCGACAGCGACGATCTTCCCAACCGCGCGGAGATGCGACTGCGCAAGACGGGCCGCGCGATGGGTTACTCCCTTTCGCCGATTCTGGACGATGAAGGCCAGAAGATTGGCGCGACGCTCTTTTTCAAGGACCTGACGCGCGTCGAGCAGCTCGAGGAACGCGAGCGTCTTCGCGATCGCCTGGCGGCGCTCGGCGAGATGGCCGCGGCGATCGCGCACGAGGTCAAGAATCCGCTCGCGAGCATCGAGGTCGCGGCCGGCGTGCTGAAGCGTCAGCTGCCGCTCGACCAGGCCGACTGGCTCGAGACGCTTGACGACATCATCAAAGAAGCGAAGATGGCCAACGCCATCGTCGTCGAAGTGCTCGAGTTTGTGCGGCCGATTCAGCTGCAGGTCGAGCGCGTGGCGCTCGATGAGGCGCTGAAGGACGCAATTACGCTTGCGGAAGGCAAGCAGGCGCGCGGTGCGGTGTCGATCGACATGGACATCGCGGCCGATGTGCCGGAACTGCTGGCCGATTCGCACCAGCTGCGCCAGCTGTTTTCGAACTTGATCGCCAACGCATTCGAGGCGCTCGGCGGTGAGGGCCACGTGTCGATTCGCGCCGGAGTGCTCCCCGGAGATGACGAAGCGACGGCGGCGATCGAGCCGCCGGTGCCGCAAATCGTCGTCGAGGTGCGCGACACGGGGCCCGGCATCGGGGCGGACGATCTCGAGCGAATTTTCAGTCCGTTTTTCACGACCAAGCCGCAGGGCACGGGGCTGGGCCTGGCGATCGTGCGCAAGGTAGTCGACGCGCACGACGGACACATCGATGCAATTTCTGCCCCCGGACGGGGCGCGACGTTTCGCGTCACGCTGCCGGTGGTGCCGACCGAACGCACTCTAGGGAGATAACGGATGGGACGCATTCTTGTTGTTGACGATCATGACTCGCTGCGCAAGGGCCTCGTTCGCGCCCTGGCCAATGCCGGCCACGACGTGGAAGAGGCCCCGAACGGGACCGTGGCGATCGAGCGCCTGCAGGACAGCCAGTTCGATGTGGTGCTGACCGACTTGCGCATGGGCGGGGCCGACGGCATGGACGTGCTGCGGACGACGCGGTCCATCCAGCCGAGCGCGGCCGTGATCCTCATGACGGCGTTCGGATCGATCCACACGGCGGTCGAGGCGATGAAAATCGGCGCCTTCGACTTCGTGCAGAAACCGTTCGAGATCGAGGAGATGGAGCTCAAGATCGAGAAAGCGATCGAGCTGCGTCACCTGAAGTACCAGGTCGATTACCTGCGCCACGAGCAGCAGGACATCTACAACTTCGAGCGCATCGTGGGCGCGAGCGGCGCGCTCCAGCAGGTCCTCAGCATCGTCAAGAAGGTGGCTCGCAGCAACTCGACGATTCTGATTCGCGGCGAAACGGGCACGGGCAAGGAGCTCATCGCCGGCGCGATTCACCACAACTCACTGCGCGCCAGCCGCGCGTTCGTCAAGGTCAACTGCGCGGCGCTGCAGGAGAACCTCCTCGAATCGGAACTCTTCGGACACGAGAAGGGCGCGTTCACGGGCGCCGACAAGCAGCGCATCGGCCGGTTCGAGCAAGCCGACGGCGGCACGCTGTTCCTCGACGAAGTGGGCGACATGAGCGCCAGCACGCAGGCGAAGATCCTGCGCGTGCTCCAGGAGCACGAGTTCGAGCGACTCGGCGGCACGCGCACGCTGCGCGTGGACGTCCGCATCATCGCGGCGACCAACCGCAACCTCACGCAGATGGTGACCGAGGGCCGCTTCCGCGAGGATCTGTTCTACCGCTTGAACGTCGTCTCGGTCGACATGCCGGGATTGCGCGATCGCAAGGAAGACATTCCGGCGTTGTCGGAGTTCTTCGTGCGGCGCTTCGCGACCGAGCTCAAGAAGAAGATCGATGGCATCAACCCGGAGGCGCTGAAGGTCTTGATGCGCCACAACTGGCCGGGCAACATCCGCGAGCTCGAGAACGTGCTCGAGCGGTCGGTGCTGCTGGCCGATGGCGGCACGGTCGGCGTCGACGATCTGCAGATCGGCGAGCACCAGGCGGCGCCTTCTGCCGGAGGCGATCGCGCGCCGGCGGTGAAGATCCCGCCCACGGGTATCCCGCTCGAGGAAATCGAGCGGCAGGCCGTCGTCGAGGCGCTCCGGATGTCGAACTGGGTGCAGAAGGATGCGGCCGAGCTGCTGGGGATCAGCCCGCGCGTCATGAACTACAAGATCAAGATCCTCAACATCGAGATCCCGCGCAGCCGGCGCGCGGTGGTCGAAGCGGTGCCCAGCAGCTAGCCGATGTCGCGGCGCCCTGTGACCGCGTGGAGCCCACACACCCCTGATGCCACCGCTCAAGTTCGGAGACGCCGTCGAGGTCCGTCAGCCGTCAGAACCGACGGAACCGGCGCCGCCCGCCGATCGCTCCCGGTATGACATCAGCCGCATCATCGGGTCGAGCGGCGCGCTGAAGCACGTCCTCAAGATCGTCAAGAAGGTCGCGCACAGCAACTCCACCGTCCTCATTCGCGGCGAGACGGGCACGGGCAAGGAGCTCGTGGCCGGCGCGATTCACTACGGATCGCCGCGCGCGGATCGCGCGTTCATCAAGGTGAATTCGGCCGCGTTGCAGGAGAACCTGCTCGAGTCGGAGCTCTTCGGTCACGAGAAAGGCGCGTTCACCGGCGCGGATCGGCTGCGCGTCGGCCGCTTCGAACAGGCGGACGGCGGCACGCTGTTTCTCGACGAAGTCGGCGACATGAGCCCGAGCACGCAGGCGAAGATCCTGCGCGTGCTGCAGGAACAGGAATTCGAGCGGCTCGGCGGGACGCGCGCGATCAAGGTCGACGTGCGCATCATCGCCGCGACCAATCGCAACCTCGGGCAGATGGTGCAGGACGGCCGGTTCCGCAAGGACCTGCTCTACCGGTTGCACGTGGTGTCGATCGACATGCCGCCGCTGCATCACCGCAAGGACGACATTCCGCTGCTCGCGCAGCACTTTCTGCATCGCTTTTCGGTGGAGTCGAACAAGCACCTCGAGGGCATCGGGCCCGACGCAGTGAAGGTGCTGATGTGCCACGACTGGCCCGGCAACATCCGCGAGCTCGAGAACGTGATCGAGCGAGCGGTGCTGCTGTCCGAAGGCCCGCTCGTGAGCGTCGCCGACCTGCAGATTGGCGAGAGCCTCGCGTGGACGGCCGAGCACGATCGCACGCCGGCCGTACGCATTCCGCCAGCAGGCATCTCGCTCGAAGAGATTGAGCGTCAGGCGCTGCTCGAAGCGCTGCGCATGTCGAACTGGGTGCAGAAGGACGCGGCGCTCCTGCTCGGGATCAGTCCGCGCGTGATGAGCTACAAGCTCAAGGTCCTCAAGATCGAAACGCCCAACGGGCGCCAATCCACAGGGACCGAGTAAATGGGGCAATGAGGCAATGCGTGAATGCAGACCCTGCCCACTGCCTCACTGCCTCACTGCCTCATTGCCTCATTCCTTTGTCGCGCGTGGATGCGCCTTCTTGTACACCTCGCGCAAACGCGCGACGTCGAGGTGCGTGTACCGCTGCGTCGTGCTGAGCCGCGCGTGTCCGAGCAAGTCTTGAATCGCGCGTAGATCGGCGCCCGCCTGCAGCAGGTGTGTCGCAAACGTGTGGCGAAGCGCGTGCGGGCTGATGCCGCGCGCAATCGCGGCGTCGCGTACGTAGCGGCGGACGATGCGATCGACACTCCTGGTCGTCAAGCGGCCGCCGCGAAGGTTCAGAAAGACCGCCTGGCGGCGGCGCGCATGACGCGCGGTCGCGGCTGACGCGCGCATTGATCGCGTGTCGCCGCGGGCCGGCCGCCTTGCCGTCGTGTCGCGCAGCATCAGTTTGATCGCGTCCGCAGCGGAACGATTGAACGGCACCAGGCGTTCCTTCCCGCCCTTGCCGCGCACGCGGACGATGCGGCTCGACAGATTGACGTCCTCGAGATCGAGATCGACCAGCTCGCTCAACCGGAGCCCCGACGCATAGAAGAGCTCGAGAATCGCGTGATCGCGCCGGCCCGCCGGCGTCGACGCGTCGGGTGCCTCAAGCAGCCGCGTCGTTTCGTCCTGCGCAAGATACTCCGGCAGCGTGTGTTCCTGGCGCGGCGCGCCGATGAGCGCCGTCGGATCGTCGGGGATCAGGCCCTCGCGCACGAGGTACCGGGCGAACGTGCGAAACGCGGCAAGCCGCCGGGCGGCCGAGGCCCGGCTGTTGCCGCGCGCGCTGAGCTCTTCGAGAAACGTGCGCACGCCGTCGGTGTTGAATCGAACCGTCGGCACATCACTCGGCCGCAGGTGCCCCTGCTCGGCGAGGCTCGCCAGCAACTGCGACAAGTCCGTGTCGTACGCGCGCACCGTGTGCGGCGAGACGTTCCGGTTGTAGCGCAGGAACTCGAGGAACGAGCGAATCTGATCCTTGAGCATCTAGAGAAATAACGCCGGGTGTTTTTTTACGTTTTGCGTAAAAAAACACCCGGCGTTGTTTTCGGTCCAGGCGTCCAGATCCTTCAGCGCGCGCTCACTCGTGGCGAGCTGGCGCTCCTGACGGCTCTTCGGCGGATCGGCGAGCGGCGGGATGATGCCGAACGTGATATTCGACGGATCGTAATGGTGTGGATCGGCGTGCGAAACGTAGTAGCCGAGCGCGCCGATCGCCGTCGTACGTGGCGGCGCCTCGGGCACGAGACCCTGCGCGAGCCGCGCGGCGTTGCGTCCCGCGATCAAACCCGACGCCGCCGATTCAACGTACCCTTCGACGCCAGACACCTGTCCGGCAAAGAACAGATCCGGCCGCGTCCGCGTCTGCCACGTTTCGGTCAGCACAGTCGGCCCGTTGATGTAGGTGTTGCGATGGATCATTCCGAACCGCACGAACTCCGCGCGCTCGAGCCCTGGGATCATCTTCAACACGCGCGCCTGCTCGCCCCATTTGAGCTGCGTTTGAAAGCCTACGAGGCTGAAGTGATCGCCAGCGAGATTGTCCTGCCGCAGTTGCACAACGGCGTACGGCCGGCGGCCCGTGCGCGGATCGCGCAGCCCCGCGGCCTTCATCGGCCCGAACCGCAGCGTGTCCACGCCGCGATGCGCCATCACTTCAATCGGCAAGCAGCCTTCGAAGAACTTCGTAGAGTCGAAGTCGTGGACAGCCGCTTTTTCGGCCGCGACGATTGCAGCGTGAAAGGCTTCGTATTCCTCCTTGGTGAAAGGGCAATTCAAGTAGTCACCGTCTGCGCTCTCTGACGCGCGTTCTGCCTCAATCAACGGCTGCGGGGACGGGGCTTGGAGTGCGACCCGTGTCCCCGACTGAACGGGCGATCTTAGACTCCGATCCCACCGTGACTGTCGAAACACCTTCGTCATGTCGATCGTTTCCGCCAGCACAATCGGGCTGATCGCGTCGAAGAACGCGAGGTGCTGGCGCCCGACGAACGCGGCGATCTCCGCCGAGAGCGCCGACGATGTCAGCGGGCCCGTCGCGACGATGAGCGGCGACATTGGGGAGGAAGACGGAAGGCGCGGCACCTCGCCGCGCTCGACGCGAATCAGCGGATGCGATTGAATCGCTCGGGTGACGCCCTCGGAAAACAGCTCGCGGTCGACCGCAAGCGCCGCGCCCGCCGGCACCCGCACTTCGTCGGCGACCCGCATCACGAGCGATCCGAGCCGCCGCATTTCTTCCTTGAGCAGCCCGACGGCATTGTCCAACTTGTCGCCGCGAAACGAATTGCTGCAGACGAGCTCGGCGAGTTTGTCCGTCTTGTGCACGGCGGTCGGGACGACCGGCCGCATCTCGTGAATCGTGACCGGCACGCCCGCGCTCGCCGCCTGCCACGCGGCCTCAGAGCCGGCCAGACCACCGCCGATCACGTGCACCATAGGGAGATAGTAATCCGTCAGACACTAGGCATGGCTTATCATCGTCCCCCTGTGACGGGCGACCGTGATTGGTAAGACCCTCGGGTGTTACAGCGTCACGGCCAAGCTTGGCGCCGGAGGCATGGGCGAGGTCTACCGCGCCCACGACACCAAGCTCAATCGTGACGTCGCGCTGAAGGTGTTGCCCGCGGACGTCGCGGCCGATCCGGATCGCCTCGCGCGGTTCCGCCGTGAAGCGCAAGTGCTCGCCGCACTGAACCACCCGAACATCGGACACATCTACGGCTTCGAAGAGGATGCCGTCGCCGGCGCGCCTTCGACCGGGCCGGGTGCGACGACGCACGCGCTGGTCCTCGAGCTGGTCGATGGTCCCACGCTTGCCGACCGCATCGCGCAAGGACCGATCGATCTCGACGAGGCGCTCTCGATCGCGCGGCAGATCGCGCTTGCTCTGGAAGCCGCACACGCGCGTGGCATCATCCATCGCGACTTGAAGCCGGCCAACGTCAAGGTCCAGCCGGACGGCACGGTGAAAGTGCTCGATTTCGGTCTGGCCAAAGCGCTCGAGCCGGTGGCCGGGTCGCGCGTCGACGCCGACAACTCGCCCACGCTCACCAATCGCGCAACGCTGATGGGCGTGATCCTCGGGACCGCCGCCTACATGGCACCCGAGCAGGCCAAAGGCAAGGTCGTCGACAAGCGCGCGGACACGTGGTCGTTCGGCGTCGTCCTCTACGAGATGCTCACCGGACGTCGTCTCTTCAGCGGCGCGGATGTCACTGACACCATCGCGGAAGTATTGAAGACCGATCCCGATTGGTCGGCTCTGCCAGCGTCCACACCGCCATCGATCCGTCGCCTTTTGCGTCGCTGCCTGGAGCGCGATCGCGAGAAGCGTTTGCACGACATCGCTGACGCGCGGCTCGAGATCGACGAGGCCGCGTCCGGCACGGCCTCGCCCGCTGAACCCGCCGTTCGTTCCTCGATCGGCCGCGAACGTTGGCTGTGGGCGCTCGTCACCGGCGCGCTCATCGTCGCGCTCGCGATCGTGGCGGCCTCCCGGGACGCCATCGAGGCGCCTCAGCCGGAGCTCCTGCTGCAGTTGACGACGCCGCCGTTTCCGCCGGGCTCGTTACCGACGTTCGCGTTGGCGCCTGACGGGCGCACGATCGCCTATCTCGTAGCCAGTGAGGGCAAGACCGGTATCTGGCTGAGGCAGTTCAATCGCGAGGACGCGCACCCGCTCGACGGCACCGAGGGCGCGGTTTCGGTGTACTGGTCGGATGACGGTCGGTCGGTGCTCTTCAGTCGCGGCGGCGCCATGCTGGAAATCGACGCAAGCGGCGGCGTGGCTCGCGCCCGGTCCGATCTGATCGTTGCCGGATTCGGCTCGTCTTGGAATGCTCAAGGCGTCGTCCTGGCGGCCCCGGCGAACGCCGCGCCGATTTTACGCCAGCGAAACGGCAGCGCGCCCGTTCCAGCGACGCGCCTGGTGCCGCCGCTTATCGGTCATCGCTTCCCGCTGCTGCTTCCTGACGGAAAGCATTTCTTGTATCTCGCGGCCGGCACGCCCGAGGTTCAAGGCATCTACGTCGGCACACTCGATTCGCTGGACGCAAAGCGACTCGTCGCGGCCGACACCGAGCCGAAGTTCCTGTCGCCGGATTGGCTGCTCTTCGGGCTGGCCGACACGCTGTACGCGCAACGTCTGGATCTCACGTCCTGGGTGCCGATCGGCAAGCCGATGTTCGTCACTGACCAGGTGCTGCAAAATCGGAATGTCTTTGGCAACATGGCGGTGACGACATCGCGCTCAGGCGTGCTCGCCTACCGCAAGGTCATGTTGCCGCGGCATCAATTGACGTGGCTCGATCGCAATGGCCGCGCGACGGCAACGGTCGGCGACATCGATACGGCCGAAGTTGTGACGGGCTCAGGTCCGCGCCTCTCGCCCGACGGCCGCACGATCGCGCTCATGCGCCGCGTCAACGGCGTCACGAGTGTCTGGACGATTGAGAATCAGCCGCATGGCCTGATGCAACGCTTTACGTCGAATCAGGCCAACACCCTCTCGTCTGTTTGGGCGGCAGACGGCAGACGAATCGCCTTCCAGTCATCGCGGCGCGGCGGCGGCTTGTACGATCTCTACGTCCAGTCCTTCGGCGGCGATGGTGCCGAATCGCCGCTCATCGAATCGCCGGACAACAAGCTCTTGACTGACTGGTCGCGCGACAACCGATTTGTCTTGTTCAGCGTGCAGTTCCATCAAGCGGTCCAGCGTGACATCTGGGCCCTGCCGCTCACCGGCGACGACCGCAAGCCGTTCGCGGTCTCGGCTGATCCAGGCGACGAGATCGGCGCGCGGTTCTCTCTGGACAGTCACTGGATCGCCTACCAATTAAACGAAGGCACTGGCCCGGAAATTTACGTCCGCCCGTTTCCGGGCCCCGGCAGAAGCTTCCTCATTTCATCAGGAGGCGGAACCCTTCCCGAATGGGGTCCCGACGACCGCGATGTTTTTTACCTCTCGCGCGACAACCATCTGATGGCCGTGCCGGTGACGCTCGCGGGCAACGGGACGGTGGAGCGAGGCGCTCCGGTGTCGCTGTTTGCATTGCGGCCGGGCTCGCTCTACTCGGTCGGCCCTGATGGCCGCTTCCTCGTGAATCTAATACTCGAGGACGCGCCGCCGGCGCCGATCAACTTGATCTTTAATTGGGCGGGACCGCGGCAATAGTCGCAGCCGCGGCGCCTACGTCCCCGCCGTCGCGGGCTCGAGCTCCTCGCTTCGCACGTAATCGCACTCCTCGTTTGCGCACACGAGCTGGCGTCCGTGGCGCTTCGTAATCTTCTCGGTGAGGAACTTCCAGCCGCACTTCGGGCACGGCTCGGCGATCGGCTTGTTCCAGAGCGTGAAGTCGCACTTCGGATAGTTCACGCAGCCGTAGAACACTTTCCCACGGCGTGACTTGCGCTCGACGATGTCGCCATCGTCTTTCGGGCACTTGACGCCGGTGAGCTTCTGCTTGACGTACTTGCACTCGGGATAGCCCGTGCACGCGGTGAACTCGCCGAACCGGCCGTGCTTGATGACGAGATTCTTGCCGCAGTTCGGGCACTTCTCATCGAGCACCTGATCGGGCTTCGCGGCGGCTACGCCCTGCTTCGTCGAGATGATCTTTCTCGTCGTTTTGCACTCGGGATAGCCGGTGCACGCGAGGAACATCCCGAAGCGGCCGCGCTTGACGACCATCGGCTTCCCGCAGTTCTCGCACGTCTCCTCGAGCTCCTCGGTCGATTGCTCGCCGGGCGTCTCGATTTCCTTCGTGTTGTCGCAATCCGGATAGCGGCTGCACGCGAGGAAGAGCCCGAACTTGCCGGATTTCTCGACCATCTCGCCGATGCCGCACTTGTCGCACTTGACGCCGGTCGGCTGCCCTTCCTTGAAGTTGGGCATTTCCTTCGCCGCGCGCTTCAAGTCCTTCTTGAACTTCGCGTAGAAGTCCCTGAGCGTTTCGGCGTAGCCGGCTTTGCCCTTTTCGATCTCGTCGAGCTGCTCTTCCATGCGCGCGGTGTACTCGACGTCGAGGATGTCGTCGAACACTGGATGCAAGAGCTTGTCGACCAGTCGTCGTCCGAGCACGGTCGGACGGAACTTCCCTTCGATCTTGTTCACGTACTCGCGCGCCTGCAGCACGGAAATGATCGACGCGTAGGTGCTCGGACGGCCGATGCCGTCTTCTTCCAACGCCTTGACGAGCGATCCTTCGTTGAAGCGTGGAGGCGGCTGCGTGAACTTCTGCTCGGGCTTGATCTCGCGTGCGTCGAGCGTCTGGCCCTCGGTGAGAGCGGGCAAGACACCGCTTGACGGGCCTTCGTCGCCGTCTGCCGCGCTACCCGCCGGCTGCGACGGCTGCTCGGTGCGCTCGCTCTCTTCGGCTTCCTGAATCTCCTTGCCATACGCCGCGAGCCAGCCCGCGAACTTCGGGACGGAGCCCTTCGCGCGGAAGACGAAATCATTCGCCATGACGTCGACCGTCGTGTCGTCGAACACGGCCGGCATCATCTGCGACGCCACGAACCGTTCCCAGATCAACCGATAGAGATAGAACTGATCGGACGTGAGATATGGACGCACCGATTCGGGCTCGTACTTCATCGACGTCGGCCGGATCGCTTCGTGCGCGTCCTGGGCCGTCGACTTCAGCTTGTAGCGGTTGGGCTGCTCAGGGACATATGCGTCGCCGAACTGCGTCTTCACGTAGGCGCGCACTTCGTCGAGCGCCTGATCGGCGATGCGCACGGAGTCCGTGCGCATGTACGTGATCAATCCGATCGCGGCTTCCTCGCCCGGCAGCTCGATGCCTTCGTACAACTGCTGCGCCACCATCATCGTTTTCTTGACTGGAAAGCGAGAGGCCTGCTGCAGTTTGCTCGTGATGAACGGCGGAATCGCGTGCTTCTTGCGTTCCTTCTGCGCGACCGAGGAAACGACGAACGTCGCGCGCTTGAGCGCCTCGAGCACGGCGTCTGCCTCCGCCTGGTTCTTGACCTTGGCGGCGGCGTCGCCTTTGCGCACAAGGCGCGCTTCGAATTCCGGCGGCTCCGGTCCCGCGAGTCTCGCGGTGATGTGCCAGTACTCCTCAGGGACGAACGCTTCGATCTCGCGCTCGCGGTCGCAGATGAGCTTGAGCGCGACCGACTGCACGCGGCCAGCCGACAAGCCGCGCCGCACTTTGTCCCACAGGATCGGACTGATCTTGTAACCGACGAGACGATCGAGCACGCGACGCGCCTGCTGCGCGTCGACCATCTTCATGTCGATCTCGCCCGGCTTCTTGACGGCGTCGAGGATCGCCTTCTTCGTGATCTCGTTGAACATCAAGCGGCGGACTTTCTTCTTCGCCGCCCCAAGCTCCTCGGCCAGATGCCAGCCGATGGCTTCGCCTTCGCGGTCAGGGTCGGTCGCGACGTAGATCTCGTCGGCCGACTTCGCCGCCTCCTTCAGTTCCTTGATGACCTTGACTCGGTCGGGAATGACGACGTACTCAGGCTCGAACCCGGCATCGACGTCCACGCCCAGCTTGCTCTTCGGCAGATCCCGAACGTGGCCCATGGACGCAATGACCTTGAAGTCGCGTCCGAGATACTTGTTGATCGTCTTCGCCTTCGCGGGCGACTCGACGATGACGAGCGCCTTTGCCATGAAACTCCTCTGAGCGAGTCCCGGGGACCGAGCCGCGCTCCTTGATCAATATGAATAGCAGGTCAGTCAAGCCGGATGTAACTGCCGCCAGCATTTCGAGCCACGCGCCCGGCCAGCTCGAGCCCGCCCAGCTCGGCCAGGAGCTCGGGCGTGGCGCGGCCTGTGCGCGCGGCCAGGTCTTCGACCGAATACGGCTCCCCGACCGTCATTGTTCCCTGCAACTGGCTTACTTGCAATGACTTAGTTGAGGCCTTGGGGGGAGCCGGTCGACCCGGCCACGAGAGCTCGTCGAGCACGTCCTCGACAGATTCGACGAGTCGCGCACCGTCTTTGATGAGCGCATGGCAGCCCCGGTGTCGGCCCGAGGCCACCCCGCCCGGCACGGCCAGGACCGATCGCCCCTGCTCGAGCGCGGCCCTCGCCGTGATCAGGGACCCACTGTTGAACGATGCCTCGACAATGAGCACGCCCAGGCTGAGGCCGCTGATGATGCGGTTGCGGAGCGGAAAATGGCGCGGCAGCGGCGGCGTTCCCGGCGCGAGCTCGCTCACGATCGCGCCGCGCGCGACGATCCGCGCCGCGAGCGTCCGATGTTCGGCGGGATAGACGCGATCCGCGCCGCAACCGAGCACCGCGACGGTCCCGCCGGCCTCGAGCGCACCTTCGTGCGCCGCGCCGTCGATCCCACGCGCCAGTCCGCTCACGACGAGGAGCCCGGCTTCGGTGAGCTCGCGCGATAGGCGCTTGGCGAGGAGCAGGCCTGCGGGCGTGGCCGCGCGCGATCCAACCACGGCCATCGCGGGCCTCCCGAGCGCAGCCGGGTCGCCCTTCACCCAGAGCACCGTCGGCGGATCGGGCAGCCAGCGCAGGCGCACGGGATACTCATCGGAGCCGAGCGGGATGACGGACAATCCCTCCCGGCGGGCGTTGTCGAGCGCGCCCGCGGCTCGGGACCAAGCATCGTCGATGCGGCGGCGGCGGAGAAGCGGCGGGATCTCGAGCGCGTCGGCCAGCTGCGTCATCAGACCGGATGGCAACGGGCCCTCACGCACCAGGTCCAGGAGGAGCCGCGCGGCCTTGGTATCCGAGCCCGCGCGGAGCAGCGAGAGCGCGACGTACGCCTCGAGCTCGCTCGTCGAAGAGTGTCCTCTGTCAGTCACGCGGATTTACGTGGCGTGCACTCGACGTGCCACGGCGCGAAAGCGAAAACCCCAGCGACGCGCATGAACGTGGCACATTTTGCCAACTCCAACCGGCAGCAGTCTTGCAGTTTACGAAACTGTGACCCGATGCGCCGTGTGCTCCGAAGGGGGTACCCTCCCGGAAGTACCGCGCTATAGTGGTTGGGTATAAACCATGCGCCCCAGGATCTGGTTCGTGGCGTCCGTGGTCCTTGCCGCCCTGGCTATGTCGGCGCCCGCGTGGGCTGATCGGCGATCGGAAGCGAAAGACCAGGTGGATTTCGGTATCTCCGTCGCCCAGCGCGGCCTCTGGAAAGAAGCGGTGCTGCACTGGGAAAAGGCCGTTGAGAAAGATCCCGATTACGGCGCGGCGTGGAACGACCTCGGGATCGGATACGAACAGCTCGGCCGGTTTGCCGACGCCCGTAAGGCGTACGAGAAGGCGATGGCCGCCGAACCGAACAACCAGTTCATCCGCAACAACTACGATCAGTTCAGGGAAAACTATGACCGCCTCAACCGCCGCCGCGGTGGTGGCTAGCGTCGGGCTAGCCGTCGCGTCTTCGGCCTGCGTCGATTTCTACGAGATCCCTGTCGAGATCCCGCTGCAGGCGAAGATCGACGTCACCAATTTTCAGCGCGTGCTGGTGTTCGGCTTCCTGTCGGGCGGTTCGAACGCGATCGATCCCAACACGGAAACGGCGCGCCTGCTCCGCAGCCAGCTGCGATCCAAGCAGGACCTGAAGGTGATCGATACGGACGTCGTCTCGCTCGTCGATGAAGTCGACCGGCAGCGCGGCGCGTCGGCGCCAGCCGCCGCGGCGCCCGCGCCATCCGGTGGCGCACCCTCGACTCCGGCCGCCGACACCGGCCCGAAGATTAAGACAGACAAGGATCTCCAGGCCTATCAGTCGATCTTCGACGACAAGGACTACTGGAAGGCGATCGGCGAGCGCTATCAGAGCCCGCTCATCATCACCGGCTCGGTGATGTTCAGCGAAATGTCGAAGAGCGGCATGGTCTCGCGGCCCCAGCAGTACGTCGACTCGACCGGGAACACGCGCTATCAGGAAGTGCACGAGTGGGCGGACCTGAAGGGCTACTCGCTGGATTCGAAGTTCATCTTCATCGACGGACGCACCGGCGAGCAGCTCTACACCGAGCCGGTCCACGAGGAATCGCTCTACCCCTCTACGCAGACGACCCCGGCACTTTCGTCCTACTTCGAGTTGATGGACAAGGTGCTGCCGTCGTTCCTGAACACGCTCAGCACGCAGAAGATCCGCAGTACACGAATCCTGATCAAGTAAGAAGTTAGAAGCCAGAAGTTAGAAGTTTCGGAGTGACCCGCGGACCCTCTGAACTTCTAACTTTTGGCTTCTAACTTCTTACTTGTCACTGATGGACCCGGCGTCTTGCCCTTCCGCGCCCGGGGATGGTAGCCTTGATAGTTCTGGCGCCGAGAAGCCCGGGCGCTGTGTGCCTCGCGTGAGGCCGTGGAGACGTGAGCGATGTTTGCGATTGTGGAAGCCGGCGGCCGGCAGGAAAAAGTGACCCCAGGGGTCGTGGTGGTGGTCGACAAACTCGAGGCCGAGCCTGGCGCCGAGATCACGTTCGACCGCGTGCTGCTAGTCGAATCGACCGACGGCTCGATTGTCGCCGGCACGCCGTACGTGAAGGGCGCGACGGTCACAGGCGTCGTCGAAGCGCAGACCAAGGGCAAGAAGGTGCGCGTGTTCAAGATGAAGCGCCGCAAGCACTACCGGCGCACGCGCGGCCACCGCACGCTGCAAACGCGCGTGCGGGTCAAGAGCATCAACGCGTAGCGCGCGCGGAAGCAGAGTTTCACCATGGCACACAAAAAAGGACAAGGCAGCTCGCGCAACGGCCGCGACAGCAACTCGCAGCGGCTCGGCGTGAAGCGATTCGACGGCAACCTCGTGCCCGGCGGCTCGATTCTCGTGCGCCAGCGCGGACGCCGGTTCCGGCCCGGTCTGAACGTCGGCCGCGGCAAGGACGACACGCTCTTCGCGAAGGTCACCGGCCGCGTGAAGTTCGAAGACCACGGCGCGCACGGGCGCGTCATCAGCATCCAGCCGGCCGAGAAGTAGGCCGCCCGGCTGCCTGACGTCGATGTTCGTCGACGAAGTCGACATTCAGGTCCACGCCGGTGACGGCGGCAACGGCTGCATGGCGTTCCGCCGCGAGATGCGCGTGCCGCGCGGCGGCCCCAGCGGCGGCGACGGCGGACACGGCGGCTCGATTTATCTCGTCGCGAGCCTCCACCAGAACACGCTCGTCACGTATCGTTTCCACCCAGAATTCAAAGCCGAGCGCGGCAGGCACGGCGAAGGCTCGAATCGCACGGGCCACGACGGCGCTGACACGCAGCTCGAGGTGCCGCCCGGCACGGTCGTCTACGACAACGTCGCGGGCGATCTCATTCCGATGGCCGACCTCGCGAAGGTCGGCGACCGGGTGCTCATCGCGCGTGGCGGCCGGGGCGGCCGAGGCAACGCGGCGTTCGCGACGTCGACCAATCGCGCGCCCCGCCGGACGGAAGAAGGCAAGCCCGGCGAAGCGCGCATCATCCGGCTGCGCCTCAAGCTGCTCGCCGATGTCGGCCTCGTCGGCTATCCGAACGCCGGCAAGAGCACGCTCATCGCGCGCATTTCCGCCGCGCGGCCGAAGATCGCCGACTATCCGTTCACCACGCTCACGCCCAATCTCGGCGTCGTGCACCTCGACGAAGATCGCAGCTTCGTTGTCGCCGACGTCCCGGGCCTCATCGAGGGCGCGCACGAGGGCCACGGGCTCGGCACGAAGTTTCTCGCGCATCTCGAACGCACCAAGGTCCTCGTGCACGTCGTCGACGTCTCGTCGGCGTCGAATCGCGATCCGGTCGAGGACTTCGAAGTGATCTCGCGCGAGCTCGCGCTCTTCGCGGGCGCCGGCGACGAAACCGCCGTCTCGCTCGCTGACAAGCCGCGCATCATCGCTGCGAACAAGATCGACGCGCTCGACGAACCCGATCGCCTCAAGCGCCTCACGAAGCACGCGAAGAAGCTGAAGGTTCCGATCTTTCCGGTGTCGGCCGTGACCGGCGCCGGCATCAAGGAGCTCATCGAAGCGATGTGGCGCGAGGTAGCCGAGCGTTCGACCTCGGCCGTCGGGTGATGCGCCGGGGCGTGATGGGCGGCACGTTCGACCCCGTGCACAACGGCCATCTCGACGTCGCGCGCGCGGCGGCTGCGAGCCTCGCGCTCGATGAGGTGCGGCTCGTCCCCGCGAACCTGCCGCCGCATCGCACGCCGCCTCAAGCCTCAGCGCAGGATCGCTTGGCGATGGTCGAGCTGGCGGTCAAGGACGACGCGCGACTGCGGGCGTCCGACATCGAGCTCCATGCTGACGGGCCGTCGTACACGGTCGCCACGCTCGATCGCCTCGAACGGCTTGGCATCGACCTGGCGACGACGTTCTTCATTACGGGCGCCGATGCGTTTCGCGACATTCAGAGCTGGCGCGCCTTTCCCGCCATTCTCGACCGGTGCCATTTCGTCGCGGTCTCGCGACCTGGCTGCCCGGCGCCGGGCCTGCGCCAGGCGCTGCCGGCGCTGGCGCCGCGGATGGTCGACGGCGGCGCGACGATTCCGACACATCCGGCGATTATTCTGGTGGACGCGCCGACGGCTCCCGTGTCGTCCACGGACGTCCGGCGCCTGCTGGCCGAAGGCCGGTCGATTGACGGCTTGGTGCCGCCCGCGGTGGCGTCGTACATTGAAGAGCACGGGCTCTATCGCACGACTCGCGCAAAGGAATCGAATGGCCAAAGCTGAACGCCGAACCCGCAAGCCCTCGACCGCAACTCCTCGTTTCCCCGCGGACATCGCGCACGCCCTCGCCGCCGCCCAAGAGAAGAAGGCTCTCGACCTGGTCGTGCTCGACCTGCGTAAGGGCACGGCGTTCACGGATTTCTTCGTGATTGGCACAGGCGCGAACGTGCGGCAGGTGCAGGCCATCGCCGACGCGATCGAGGAGGCGCTGCGTAAGCAAGGCGTGAAGCCGGCGCTCATCGAGGGCCGGGCGCGCGGTGAGTGGGTGCTGCTCGACTACTTCGATTTCATCGTCCACATCTTCCAGCCGGCGACGCGCGAGTTCTACGCCCTCGAGCGCCTCTGGGGCGACGCCGAGCGCATTGAAGTTCCTGCATAAAAACACCCGGCGTCATTTGCAGTTTCTGCACGGCCCTGATCGATTGCTGAGGAATTCGCGCGGCTGAGCTGGCGGGCGGCTTGCAGTTGATCGCGGCGCGTGCTCGTCAGCGCCACCAACTCGATCGTCCGCGTGCTGCTCGCGCCCGGCTGCGTCGCGTGCGAGTCGGTGCTCGATCGGCCACTCGACGGTCCGGTCTGCGCCGTGTGCTGGCGCAACCTGCCGCGGATCACGCCGCCCTGGTGCGTGAGGTGTGGCGACGCACTGCCGTCGTTCACCGCGGGTCCGTGCTGCGCGCGATGCGAGGGTCGATCGTCGCCAATCGCGCTGGCCCGAAGCGCAGGCCGGTACGACGGTCCGCTGCGCCGGATCATTCACGTGTTCAAGTACGAAGGCCGGCGCGTGCTGGCGCCGCGCCTGGCCGCGGCCATGCGCGAGACGGGCGTGGATCTCCTGGCCGGCGCTGATGCTGTCGTGCCCGTGCCGCTCCATCCATGGCGCGGCATGCGACGCGGATTCAATCAAGCCGACGATCTCGCGCGGCATCTCGGGCTGCCGGTGTGGCGCGTCCTGAGAAGATGTCGCCACGGGCCGCCGCAAGCGGGCCTCCCCGCCGCCGAGCGATTGGCAAACGTGCGCGCGGCCTACGCTTCCTCTTGGCGAATTGGACGCCTGCGCAACCGCGTTGTCGTGTTGATTGATGACGTCATGACCACGGGCGCCACGCTGGAAGCGTGCGCCGAGGTGCTGATGGCTGCCGGCGCGAGAAGCGTCAGCGCGCTGACGGCGGCGCGAGCCGTGGCAGCACGGCCTGGTCCACCGCCGCCGCGACCGCGTCCTTCGAGAGCTCCGCGTCGATGACGACCCAGCCGGCGTCGCGCGCCTGTCGTCGATAGCTTTCGCGCACGCGGCCGAGCAGCGCGAGGTCGCGCTCGTAACGGTCGCGTCCGCTCGCCTTGCGCCGCACAGCCGTTTCCGGCGCGATGTCGAGCAGCAGGGTCAGGTCGGGTGCCGGCAGATGGCGCTGAATGTCCTCGAGCCACGCCGGATCGAGGCCTTGCGCCTCGCCGTAGGCCACGCTCGACGCGCGATAGCGATCGCAGACGACGACGTGATCGTGCGCGAGCCAGAGGTCCAAGCGCGGCTTGTACTCGAATCGGTTGGCGATGTAGAGCAGCTGCATGACGTCAGGACCGAATTCGCGCTCGCCGTGAAGCGCCTTCTCGATCTCCTGACCGATCGGCGTGCCGTAGTCGGGAAACGACAGCAGGCTCACTTTGCGGCCGGCCTGCTCGATCCGGGTGCGCACGTGCCGCGCCTGCGTCTCTTTCCCGCTTTGATCCAATCCTTCGATGGCGATGAGCATCACTCGTCCCACATCAGCAGCTCGTCGACCGCTTGCCGGCGGCGCACGACCTTCCAGGTCGCACCGGTAACGAGCACTTCGGCGGCCGTCGGCCGTCGATTGTAGTTGGAGGCCATGACCGACCCGTAGGCGCCCGTGTCGCGCACGGCCAGCAAATCGCCGACCTCGACCGGCGGCAGCTCGCGATCCGCGCCGAGCGTGTCGCTCGTCTCGCACACCGGCCCGACGATGTCGACGCGCCAGGGCAGGCCGGGCCGCGGCCGGACCGGCTCGATTGCGTGATACGCGCCATAGAGCGCCGGCCGCAGCAGGTCCGTCATGCCGGCGTCGGTGATGACGAACCATCCGCCGTTCGGGCGGCGCTTGAGGTCGACGACTTCGGTGACGAGCACGCCCGCTGGACCGACGATCGAGCGTCCAGGCTCGAGCACGAGCAGCAAACCCGTCGATCGCACGGCGGGCAGCACGGCATCCGCGTACTCCTCGGCGGTCAGCACCGTCTGGCCGGGCTCGTACGCGATGCCGAGTCCGCCGCCGAGATCGAGATGCTCGAGTCTGACGCCGGCGCGAATCAGCTCGCGCGTGAGACTCGCCGCAGCTTCCGCGGCCCGCTCGAGCGGGCCGCGCTTGGTCACCTGCGAGCCGACGTGCACGTGCAGCCCGACGACCTCGAGATCCGGCCGCCGGGCCATGTCGAGCACCATCGCGCGGGCATCGTCAATCGACATGCCAAACTTCGTCGCGCGCGAGCCCGTCGAGATGTGCGGGTGGCTCTCTGCGTCCACGTCGGGATTGATGCGCACGGCCACGCGCGCTTTGCGTTGGTGCGCGCGCGCAATCGCCTCGATGCGATCGACCTCGCCGGGCGACTCGGCGTTGATGGCCGCCAGGCCGAGCGTCACGGCGCGCTCGAGCTCACCGCGCGTCTTCCCCACGCCCGTGAACACAATGTCGCGCGGCGCGAAGCCGGCCTGAAGCGCGACTTCGATTTCGCCGCCGGAGTTCGCGTCGGCGGCGGCGCCAAGCGTCCGCAGCTCGCGCACCACGGCGAGCGTCGCGTTGGCTTTGATCGCGTAGTGGAGCCGGTGCGGATAGCCTGCGTAGGCCTCGTCGAGCCGCCGGTACCGCTCGGCGATGAGGTTGGCGCTGTACACGTGGACGGGCGTGCCGGTGGCGCGGCCGATGTCTTCGAGCCGCACCTGGTCGCACGTCAGTCCGTGTTCTGTCTCGTGAAATCCGGCCACCGGGACCGGACATTGTACTCGGCGGCGGGCCCGTTTCGGGCTATTTGCTATGATGCGGAGGCGCTCGACCGCATCGATGTCCGCTGAAGAGAACGTCACGTCGCCCAACTCCACGGACGCGCTCGTCGAGCGATGCCTCGCCGGCGATCAATCCGCGTGGGACCAGATCGTGCGCCAGCACTGGCGCAAGGTCTTCAATCTCGCCTACAAGTTCGTCGGCCGCCATGACGAGGCCGAAGACCTCACGCAGGACATCTTTCTCAAGATCTTCAAGGCGCTGCACACGTTCGATCGGCGCGCGAATTTCCAGACGTGGCTGATCAGCATCAGCCGCAATCTCTGCATCGATCACTATCGCAGCGTGCGCAAGGAGCGCGAGACGATGGCGCGCGACGTGGACGCGTCGCAGCTCACGCCCGTCTCCCGCGAGCGCGGCCCGCACGGCCAGCTCGAGCAGACGGACCTGCGCGAGCTCGTCAGGCTCGCCCTCGCGGAACTACCGCCCGCGCTCCGGCAGGCCGTGGTCCTGCGCGACCTGCAGGAGTTTTCGTACCAGGAGATCGCCGACAAACTCGACCTGCCCGAAGGCACGGTCAAATCGCGGATCAATCGAGGCCGGCTTGAACTCGCCCGGCAGATCCGTCGTCTTCAGTCTCACGGGGCGGCGCGTCGCCCGTCCCCTTCCGGAGGACACGAATGAACGTCACGACCTCTCATGCCGGCGGCGTCGTCGTCATGCGCGTGAACGAGCCGAGGCTCACCTATCCGATTCTCTCGGACTTCGCGTCCGCGGTGTCGGGCCTGATTGCAGGCGGCGAGCCGCGGATCCTCGTCGACCTCGGGCCCGTCGGCTACGTCGACAGCGCGACCATCGGCTGCCTGATGGATCTCTATCGTCAAGCGACGGCCGCCGGCGGCGCGTTCAAGCTGACCGGCGTGCAGAAGCGCGTGGAAACGATGCTCACGATGACCGGCGCGCACAACTTCCTCGAGGTCCACGCCGATCAGGCGTCGGCGCTCGCGAGCTTCGGAGGCTAGTCATGCGGACGATCAAGACCTCTGCCGGAACTGCCGTCGAGCTCGACGGCGACGTGCTGGCCGTCATCGAAGCCATTTCCCGCGACCTCGCCCGCCGCAGCGAACTCGAGTACGGATTCGAGGAAGTCGACCGCGAGTTTCAGTTTCTCGTTGGACAGATGACGGAGGAAGAGCTGCGCGCGTATCTCAAGGAGAGCTTGTTCATGAGCTTCAACCGATTCGAGAACGATCGGTTGGTGACGATCGTGCGCAGGGCGAACGGCGCAAGGGAGGACGAGAGCTGAGGATGAGACTAACGAACTAGTGCGCGAGCGGCTGGTTTGCTGGAACGGTCGCGCCCTGGGTCGCGCGGCTGTCGGCGAGATCGCCGGCCTCAACGAACTGCCAGCACTCGCGCTGCCGCAGGAGCTCGGCGGCAAACGCCGTGTGCAGCGCGTGGCCGCCGCGGTGCACGACCAGGTGCCCGAGCAGCGGGTGGCCGACCAGGGCAAGATCCCCGATCACATCCAGAATCTTGTGGCGCACGAACTCGTCGCCGAAGCGCAGCGGATTGAGCACGCCCGTTTCGCCGACGACGATCGCGTTTTCGAGCGAGCCGCCGAGCGCGAGGCCGCGCTGTCGCAGCATCTCGATTTCCTTCAGGAACCCGAACGTCCGCGCCGGCGCGATCTCGTTCACGAAAATCTGCTCGTCGATGTCGAGCGTCTTCTGCTGATGGCGGAGCAGCGGGTGATCGAAGCTGATGGTGTAGCTGACCTTGAAGCGATCCGACGGATAGATCGCGATGCGCTTGTCGCCCTGCTGCACTTGCACCGGCCGCAGGATCTGGATCGCCTTGCGCGGCGCGGCGAGCTCGCGCACGCCGGCGTCGTCCTGAATCAAATAGACCCACGGCGCGGCGCTGCCGTCCATGATCGGCACTTCAGGATGGTTGAGCTCGACCGACGCGTTGTCGATGCCGAGGCTGCGCAGCGCGGACAGCAAATGCTCGATCGTCTCGACCGTCGCGCGTTCCGAAACGAGCCCGGTCTGCAGCTGCGGCCGTCCCGCGAGATGCGACACGCGCGCCGGAATCTCGACGCCGCCGAGGTCCGTGCGGTAGAAGCGAATTCCGTGATCGATTGGTGCGGGTTTGAGCGCGAGGGTGACTTTGTGCCCGGAATGAAGGCCGATTCCGGCGCAGTGCGCCATCCGACGAAGCGTGCGCTGATTCGACATCAGGACTCGGGTCGCAGACCAGCTATAAAGCAAGCCGGCTGCCAACTTCAGTTTGCCGGTGTCTTTGACCTGGTAACACTATCATTTGGTTTAACTTAGCGCGATCGAAATTGCACCAGACAGAGGTGAGATTCGGCTGGATCGTGTCAGAACTACCACACAATCCGGCCCGGCGCGGTGTCATCGTCACCACAGGGTGTCAGGATGCTGCCGCACCCTCGGCCGAGAGACCGAGAGCCCTTGTCAGGAAGGTGCCTGTCGCGGACGTCCGGACCTTCGCAACAGCCTCTGGCGTTCCGGCCGCCACGACTCGCCCGCCCGCCCCCCCGCCCTCCGGTCCGAGGTCGATCACCCAATCCGCACACTTGACGACGTCGAGATTGTGCTCGATCACGATTACCGTATTGCCCGCCTCGACTAGCCGGTTCAGCACGCCGAGCAGCTTGCGGATGTCCTCGAAGTGTAGCCCGGTGGTGGGCTCGTCCAGCACGTAGATGGTGCGGCCGGTGGCCCGGCGCTGCAGCTCCGAGGCGAGCTTGACCCGCTGCGCCTCCCCGCCGGACAGGGTGGGGGCGGGCTGGCCGAGCCTGACGTAGCCGAGGCCC
>CAYQRM010000003.1:0-31525 GCA_964419785.1 uncultured Solibacteraceae bacterium
GGCGCATTCATGCCGGGCGACTGCGCGCCCAGCCCTCCGAGACGCTGTGGGGATGCGGCCAACGGACCAGAATGTATAAAACCAACAAGTGCGACGAGCGCGAAAAAAACGGTAGCAGCCGTCCGGCCGCCCTCCCAACGAGCGTTGCGCATTCGCTCTCCTCCCAGGTGCCTGCTACTGCTCGACTTCCCGACTTCCCGACTTCCCACTTCCCGACTTCTCGACTTCTCGACTTCTCGACTTTCGTTTATGTAGTTAATTCGCCCCGTAGCACCGTGACCGCCTGTCCCTGTAGCCGCACGCGATCGCCGTCGACGCGCAACCGCAGCGTACCACCGCGCGCGGACAGCTGCCGAGCCACGAACTCGGTGCGGCCGAGTTTGCGGCTCCAGTACGGCGTCAGGCAGCAGTGCGCGGAACCCGTCACCGGATCCTCGTCGACGCCCGATCCAGGAGCGAAGAATCGTGACACGAAATCCAGACCGGCGGTCGATGCCCGGCTGGTGATCATAATGCCGCGCACGGGCAGCGCTCGCAGCGCGGCAAAGTCCGGCCGCGCGTTTCTGACTTCGTCCTCGCTCGCGACCTCGACGAGATAATCGAATTTGCTCTTGCCGACGAAGCGCGGCGCGACGCCGAGCGCGGCAATCATACCGGCCGGCGCGTCGGCCGGCTGCGCGTCGGTCGCCGGAAAATTCAGCTCGATCCAGTCGTCCTGCTGTTCCGCCGTGAGCACGCCGCTCTTCGTGTGGAAGCGCGCGATCTCCCCTCGGGGCAGATCGCCGGTCTCCCAGAGCGCGTGGGCGCTCGCGAGCGTCGCGTGACCACACAGCGCGACTTCAATCACCGGTGTGAACCAGCGAAGATCGAAGCCGTCAGGCCGTCGGACGAGGAACGCCGTCTCCGACAGATTCATTTCGGCGGCGACGCGCTGCATCCAGCTCTCGTCGCGCGCGGAAGGCAGCAGGCATACGGCCGCGGGATTTCCGGCGAAGGGCTCGGAGGCGAACGCGTCAACTTGGATCAGAGGCACGGCCGTCGAGAACGTCATCCTAGGAGTCTATGCGAACGACGAGGAGCTATCGGAGCGGGAACGTCCGAACGTGCGACGGTCTGTCGCCGGCATAGAAGACGACGGCCGCGTAACGTCCGGCGACAGCCAGCCGTTCGACCGCGGGGACTTGGATGGCGTCGGCGGATTCGGCGCGCAGATTGATCGCGACGGGCTTGCCGTTCCAGGATCCTGAAGTCCAGCCGCCAGCCTGGACGGGAGACAGAAACGCGCGACCGTCGAGCACGGCCCGCGCGGCCAGCGCTCCGGTGTTCTCGTCCATCGTGAAGATGTGCGAGCGGGTGCCGTCGAACGCGACGCAGACGGGCGGCTCGCCGATCACCGGACTGACGTCGCAGGACGGCCGCAATCGCGAAACCGCGGCGTCCGTCACCGCCGAGGATGTAACGCGCCGCAATATGGTCGTCGTGCGGTCACTCGGAAAGAACCACGCAGAGGCGAGCGGCGCCAGGCCGTCGAGCGGTCCCGACCGAAACCGCGTCTCGACAACGAGCGCTTGGTCGCCATTCGAGGCCACGACCCACGCATAACTGTTGGCGGCCGATGCGAGCTTCCACTCCCTGCGCTCGATCGCCGATTCGCCAACGGTTCCATCGACGCGAACCATCACGTTGTCGCGCGTGCGCCCATACAGTCGCCACGCGTCGCCCGCCGGGCTCACCGACAAGTTCGTCACACCGACGTTGGGAATCGGCAGCTCCCAGGTGACGGCATTCGCGGCGTCGAGATCGATCTCACGGAGCACGGCGGAGCTCGACGCCGTCTCGAGGAGCAGCACGTGACGATCGTCGACGAACGCGCCATCGTCGACGTTGAACGAGGCAAGCGGCTGGCCAACGCGGCCGACATGAATCGTCCGCCGGTCATCATCATCCTCCTCGACGACCAGGACGGTGCGACCGTCTGGTGACACGCGCAGGTCGTTCGCCTCGAAGGGCACCGCCGAGCCGTCGCCGTCCGGCAGGCGGATGCGTCGAAAGGACACTCCTGTCGCGGACTTCAGGAACGGATCGCGACCGACGGTGTCGAGGAACGCCGTCGTGCCGGCAACCGCCGCAAAAAGCCCGACGAGAGCCGCAATCGCCGAGACCCATCGCGTGCGGCCGCCTCGCAGATAGTTCGCGGTCGCGAACGCGAGCGGCACGGCCGCCGCGCCCGGCCACGAGCGCGCGGCCTGGTGCAGTGCGATCGTGTTCATGCCAGAGAGCAGCATGAAACCGAAGGAGAGCGCCGCAACGACGCCAACCGCGAGCAGCGGTCGGGACGAATCCGCGTGGGCCGGCTCATTTTCCAGGAGGAGTGACATCGCCGTCGCACCAAGCACGAGCAATGTGATGGACAGCAGCATTCCAGGCTCGGTGTCATTCGGCGCGAGATCGCGAGCGATCACGGCCGCGCCGACAAGCACCGCCACACTCGCGCCGGCCAGCAGCGCGCGGCTCGATCGGACCACGGCCAAAGTCGCGACGATCGCGACACCGAACGCGCCGGCCACCAGCGCGACGAGCGCGGCCACCGCCAGGAACACGCGCGGCAGAAACCATCGTGACATCACCGGCGGGCGAACAGGACGAGCCAAGTGCACGTCGACGGAATCGAGCGCCGATTGCACGCGCGTGAGATCCGCCCGCGCGAGCGGCATGTTCCAGCGGCGCCCCTGACGATCGACGGCGAGCAGGTTTGCCGACGACGAGCTGGCCGCGTCGACGCGCAGCTCCTGCAAATCCGTGTAGGCAAGCGTGTGCGCGCTCGCGGCGCCGTCCCGCCATACGAGTTCGCGGCTCCCGACGGTCACCGACGTCCCGCCAGCCGGCGCCGAGAACGTCGCGTCTTCGTGCGTGGCCGCCGCGGTCGTCCCGGCGGCCCGTCGAATCGCCTGGATGCGACGCGCGAGACTCGGATGCGTCGCTCTGGCCTCGAGGTTCGCGTCCCACCTGCGCGGATACCGCGCGATGACATGAATCTTCGTGAGCGCGCGAATCATTGCGTCAGCGTCGCCACAAAGTTCGACGGCGCGAAGATCCGCGACCGTCTCGTTCTGCTGCCGGTGCCGGCCCATTCGTCCGAGCACCATGAGGAGGGGCAGCACCCAGAGCCAGTACATGACGGGGTCGATCGGCGATCCGGCGTGCTGGAGGACCAGCGGCAGGGCGATCGCCACGACGATCAGCGCGCTCGTCGTCGCGACCATGCGCCAGAGGCGCCGGCGGTTGTAGTACTCGAAGTGCGCGAGCTCGTGCGCGGCAATCGCGGTGATCTCGTCCGCGTCGAGCCGCTCCAGCAGCGTCTCGCTCATCACGACGGCAGATCGGCGCAGCGACGGCAGGGCGACCGCGTTGGCGACCACCCCGCCGTGCAGATCGACCTGCTCGAAGCGCGGCGGCGGCGCCGGCAGTTTCGCCGCCTCGACCATGCGCTCGAATCGCGCGACCACGGCCGGATGATCGACGGGCCGCGTGCGGAGCAGCGCCCGTGAGCAGTCCGTCGAGCGCATCTGCCACCAGCCGAGCGCGATGACGAGGCCCGCCGCCGCAAACCAATCGCGCGAGCCGCTTGCCGCGACAATCATCGGCGTGAAAAAGAGCAAGATCCAGAAGCCGTAGATCGCGACGATGAGTCTCAGGAAGAACGACAGGAACGTCGCCAGACTCCACGTCTCGCCGTAGAGCGCGCGTCGAAGTGGATACGATGCGGTCAAGCGCGCGAGGTACATCAGCGGAAGCGTCCACCAGACGTCGCCGGGCGAGATCACCGCCGCCGCGCCCATCGCGCACGCAGCGATCAGCACGGCGCCGCGGTTGGACTTCAGCAGCTGCTCGGGCAGGAGCGGATCGTCGATGCGCTTCGCGAATCCCCGTCCCCTCCACCACGCGACAACCGCCGGCACGAGCGCCGGCACAACGGCGAGGATTGGGCGAACGGATGGGTCCACGTTCGAGGTTTCGGCCCAAGCCGGAGACCTCGATAACGACAGTTCTGTAACGGGAAGTGCTCAGGCGATCAGGGAACTTCCGAGACAAACGCGCGGCCCGCGCGCGCTTCTTGCACGGCGTACGCCAGGTCGGCGCCGAGCTTGCGTTTGATGACGTAACCGAGGCCGCCGGCCGCGCTCGCGGCGGCGACGAACTCCTCGTCGTCGTGCACGGTGAGAAACACCACGGCGGCGTCCGATCCCGACGCGCGCAAGCGTGCCGCGACCTCGAGACCGGTCATCCCCGGCATCGAGATGTCGAGCACGATCACTTCCGGCTGCAGTCGCTTCGCGGCCTCGAGCGCGGCCGGACCGTCCTTCACCGCGTCGACGATCGCGCATGACGGCGTGAGCAGAGCTGCCGCGCGATCCAACATCGCCTGGTTGTCGTCAACAAGTAGGACACGCACAGGATTAGACAATTCGCTGCCTGACGGCATACTGGACGAGCTCGGCGGTCGACTTGACGTTGAGCTGCTCCATCATCCGGTACTTATGAAACGCCACCGTCCGCGGTGTCACGTTCAACACGTTGGCTACTTCCTTCATCGACCGGCCCTCGGCGAGCAGCTGCAGCACTTCGCGCTGTCGGGCGGTCAGTTCGCGCGCCGGCGCGCGGTCATCGGGGTGCTGCAAGGACCCGACGAGACCGGCGGTGATCAGCGGCGTCACGTACGATCGACCCTGTGACACCTCGCGAATCGCGGTCGCGAGCTCGGACGCTGCGGAGCGCTTGAGCAGATAGCCCGACGCGCCTGCTCGGAACGCTTCGGCCGCGAGATCCGGATCCTCATTCATCGTCAGGAACACCAGCTTCACGTCCCGCGCCTTCTGTTTGATCTGGCGGCCCGCTTCCAGGCCGTTCAGGACTGGCATCGAAATGTCGACGACGACAACGTCGGGCTTGAGTGTTTCGACGGCGGCCACGAGGGCGCGTCCGTCGGTGACCTGCCCAACGATCTCGCATTCCTCCGAGAGCAGCCTTTCGAACGCGCCGAGGATCAGCGCGTGATCGTCGGCGAGCAGCACGCGCGGACGGCCCATCCCGTTACTCCCTCTCTCCACCGACGCGAGGCGCCCGCCAGCCTTGAAGATAGCGGGCGCCCGGTCAACTCGCTATGCAGAATCGGCACGCGCTTCGGCATCCGTCCCCGGCCTGAGCGGCACTCTGACTTCCAAGTGCGTACCGGTACCGGGTCGAGAACGAATCTGCAGCGTACCGCCAACCGCTTCAACGCGCTCGGACATGCTCACCAGACCGAGGCCGGTGCCCCAGGCCGTTTCGACGTCGAACCCGCGTCCGTCGTCGTCAACGTTCAGCACGAGACCGTCGGGCGTGCCGCTCAAATGGACGGACACCATGTGCGCGCCGCTGTACTTCGTCGCGTTTTGCAGCGCCTCCTGCACGATGCGGAAGAGGCAGAGCGTCACCTCCGGCGGAAGCGATCGCGGGACGTTGTCGTGCGTGAACGTCGTCGGAATGCCGGAATGCGACGGCTCGTGCTGAAGTCCGGTGAGCGCCGCGACCAGCCCGATGAGGCGGAGCTTCGCCGGATGAAGTCGGTGCGAGAGATCGTGAACGCTGCGCGCCACGCCTTGCGCGCGGCCGAGCGCGTCGATCGCCAGCGTGTTGGGATTGGACGCGCCGAGCAGCTCCAGATCGATCGCCAGCAGCGCGATTTGCTGTCCGATGTCGTCGTGGAGCTCGCGCGCGATCCGCGCGCGCTCGTTCTCCTGCGCGTTGAGCAGGCGCCCGCCGAGATCGCGAATGCGCGCGTAGCTCTCCTGCAGCTCGGTCTGGCCGCGACGCACTTGATCTTCGGCGCGCCGCCGCGCTCGCTGCAGGAGCAGCCCGACGATGAGCGCCGACTGCGCGACGACCACCACCGCGGCGCCGAGGATGTAGTCCTTGTACTGGTCCCACGTCGAGGGATTGCGATACCTGACGAGCGTTTCCGGCGGGACGAGCGCCTCGCTGATGCCCCACTTTCGCAGCTGTCGCCAGTCGACCTGCGCGACGTTCAGATTCGGCGATGCGGTGGGAATGCTCTCGGCCGACTCGCCGCGCAGCACCCGGAGTGCCAGCTCGGCGACGACACGGGTCTGCACGCTCTGGTCCTTGAGGCTGCCGCCGACGATGCCGTGATCCATCGCGGAGTCGACCCAGCAATAGACCGGCGCGTTCGCGGCGGCCACGACGCGATCCAGATATTCCAGCGGATGAACGTTCTCGCCCGCGCCGTCTTGATCGACGACGAGGTAATAGACGATCGAATGCGGCGGCAGCGACCCCAGCCGGACTTGCAGTTCATGCGTCGGCAGACCGCTGAGATAGGTGAACGTGAGCCTGGGTTGGAACGATGCGAATTGCGATCGAGCGAGATCCTCGTAGGCCTTGTCGTCTCGGGCAGCGCCGGACACCACGAACACGTTCCGAACATCGGACTGCAGCGCCGTCGCGAGCGTGACCGTCCCCCCGAGTTGCAGCTCACCGACGACGCCGGTGGAGTTCGGGACGCGCTCGGAGACGGGCGCGGCCGAGAAGAACACGATCGGCGTGTCTGGAAAGAGCACGTCGCGGCTGCCGGCGACGAACTCGAGGGCAATATCCTGCATCGCGATGACGATATCGAAGTGATGATCGCGATACTTCAGCCGCAAGAAATCGCGAACCGCCGCGCGGTACTCGGGATCCTCAAAGCGCGCGCGGTCGATGTACTCGGAGTAGTAATCGAGCGTCTGATTCATGCCGGCATCGATGATGCGCGGCAGTTCGCGCTCGCCGATCGCAACGATCTGCGCGTCGCGCCTCGTCGAGTACAGCACCAGGACCTGGCGCTGACGGCCGCCGGCCCGCGCGCTCGACGTTGACACGAGCTCGAGCAGCGCCACCGTCAGCCAGGCGATTGGCCGCCAGCGGCGGACGTATCGGGACAGCGGGGACATGGTCGACCTAGAAGGTAATCTCCGCGGTGAACCGGAAAAAACGCGGCGTCAAAATCGCCTGTGGCTGCAGCCAGGAGCCGCCCGGGACGAACGTGTTGTTATACGAGAGCACCGCGCTCGAGTTGAGCACGTTATAGACGTCCACTGCAAGCCGCGTGCGCGTGCGGCCGATCCTGAAGGTTCGGGCCAGCCGAAGGTCCACCTGATTGATTCTGTCGCCGTACATCGATCCCGGCGCGATGAGGTTGACGGTCGCGTTCGCGGCATTGCCCGACAGATTGCGGCCCAGGGAGGGCGCGATCGCCGAGTTCGGTACCGCGTAGTTCGCAGCGAGCTGGGCGCCGGGCTTGCTCTGGAACGTCACGGCCAACTCGACCTCCGCTTTAGGCACGACGTACGATCCGAGACCGCGCAGCTGCGTGAGGACGCCGTAGGCGACGTGGCAATACGGACTCAGCGGAGTCACGGCCGATCCGTTGAGGCCGGCGCCAAAGGTCGACGCGCCGGTCGTTGCCGTCGAAAGCTCCGGCAAGGCGGATCGCACGCCGCAGTTGTCCGCGACCGTCTGCCCCGTGCTCGTGCCGCCGACGAGCGTCAGGCGCGTGCCGACGCGCACGTTGCCCGTGACGTCGATGCCGTTGAAGTACTGATACCAGTCGCCGTACTTGTTGGAGGTCGTGACGAGGTTGTTGACCTGTCCCGCTTTGTCCGGCGTCACATCGTACAACCCGCCGATGACGTAACCGCCGCCGCCGGGCAGTCTCGGATCGACCGGCGCGACGATGCTGAACGGCGTGAGATCCGACGGCTGCAGCGCCAGGTTGTCGACGACCGTGAAGCCGTGGAACCAACGGCGCGTGTACGTCACGCTCAGCGACGAACGCGATCCGAGTTGTTGCTGCGCCGACACGCTCAGGTCCCAGTCCGACGGCCGCACGCCCCAGCCGTTCAAAATCGCGGGAGCGAAATTGTTGGTGAGTACGTTCTGACCGAAGCTCGTATTCGAGACGACGCCGCACAGATCGCCGCCAGTCGCGCGAAGATCCTGCGCCGCCGGATTCTGCAGATCGCAGTCGGGTATGAAGTTGCCGTTCGCGTCGACCCACGATCGCGTCACACCCGCGGTGCCAAACGGCGACGTCGTCGACGGCAAACGCATCGACGGGTTCGCGTTCGCGTACGTGCCGGACGACCCGACGCCATCGAGATACTTGCCGAGAAACGCCTTGATCGCCGTCCGGCCATTGCCAAAGAGGTCGTAGGCGGCGCCCATGCGCGGCGACAGATCTTTGTAGCTGTCGACGCCGCGAGTCGCCGGAATCACGATGGGCGTCGGCAGAAACGTCGACGGCCCTTCCTGCTGCTCGGGAAACCAGCTCGTCGCGCGGTCGAAGCGCAGCGCGCCCTGCAGCGTCAATCGCGAGCGCGTCCACTGTTCCTGGACGAACACGCCGTCCCATCCCGCGCGCGTGTCATTCACCCACGGCGAGATCGATTCGGTCAGCTGGTTGGGCACGCCGTTGTTGAGCCGGTACGTCAAGCTCTGGCTGTTCGTGTACCACGTGCGATCGTCGGTCATCAGCGTGTGCTGATACCCGGCCTTGAGAACGTGCGAGCCCGTCGCGTAGGTCACCGATCCTTGCCACAGATACGAGCCCGTGTAGGCCACGCTGTAATCCTGCGACCGATATACCAGTCCGGGAATGTTGCCGTTTGCCGCGCACCCGCTCGCGCATTGCTCCGCCACGCGAATCAGATCGCTCGTCGGATTCGGAATCCGCTCGAAATTGCCGACCCCAAAGTGCGTGCCCACGAATCCCGCTTCGAGGAGCAGTCGATTCGTCACCGGCGACCACCACGTGGCCTGCCCGACGGTAAGAGGGCGGCCGAGCACGCCCACCGCTTCAGGCGAGATCTGCTGCGGCTCGGAGAGGCCAGGCGTCGCACCGGTACAGCGCCCGCACAAGCTCTGTTGATCCCAAAACGCCGCAACCCGGTTGCGCGGCGTCATCTGCCAGGTGACGCGCCCGTTCGCGTTGTCGAAGGACCGATCGGAATACTCCGGCCGACCGGCATCGGGCGCATAGAGCCACTGGGTCGGATCGCCCGCGTTCAGGTTGTAGTGGACGGTCGCGCTGTTGCGCGTGCTGCCGCCGGCGTGACCGGTGAGGAAATACCAGAGACGATTCCGGACAATGGGACCCCCGACGGTACCCGAAACGTCGTACACGTCCATCAATGGCGTCGCCGTCGACAAGCCTTGCGCCCGCAACGCCGGCGTCATGTTGTTGGACTGAAACACCGAGTCGGTGCCGCTCGCGAACAACGATCCGTGCGTCGTGTTACCGCCGCTCGCCGACACGATGTTCATCACGAGCCCGGCGGTTTCCGACTCGCCGAGCCCACCGGCTGTCGTGAACGTCACTTCCTGCGCCGTGCCAACGTCGATGACGTAGCTCGTCGCGGAGTTGCCGCTCGGCGGACTCCCAATCGTGAGTCCATCGAGCGTGAGTCGTCCTTCGTTGACGCGGCCGCCGTGCATGGGAAAGGACGTGCTCGACGTTGCCGTGACCGTGTCGTTCGCGGTGGTGACGACGCCGGGCACGAGCGGCAGCAGCGCGTTGTAGCTCCGCACGCTCGGAATCGATCTGATCAGGTCGCCTGACAACGTGACATCGTGTCGCGCCGTGTGCACGTCGATCGCGGGCACTTCGGCAGCCACGTTGATGATGTCCGTGAGCTTGCCGATGGTGAGGGACGCGTCCACCGTCGCGGTGAACGACCCGGTCAACTCGACGCCATCGACCTCGAACGGCGTCCAGCCGGGCAGCGTGAACTTCACCGCGTACGTCCCCGCGTGCAGGTCTTCGATGCGATAGCGCCCGTCGCTGTCGGTGACGGCGGTCCGCGTACCCTCGATAAGCGCCGGACTGGTCGCGACGACGGTCACGCCGGCAAGCACGGCTTTGTTCGGGTCCCGCACGATGCCGGCGATCGCGCATTGCGCGACGGCTGTCCCAGGGAGAACCGCGAGGGCCAGGAGCGCGGCAAGCAGTTGCAGTCGAAGGCCCATTTTCCTTGGCAAAACCGAAGTCCCGATGGTGTCAAAGTCCAAAGGGGAGAGTAAAGCTGGCCTAAGGGACATGGAACATTTACAGGCAGGCACTGTTAATTCATGCAGTTCTCAGTGCTGTCGTCGGGGGCGTAGCGTGTGCGGGATGGGTTCAGCCTGTGACGCCGGCGGAAAGCGCGCGAGCGCGCTGGCGTCACGACAAGCGGTCGTCGCCCGGGCCGAGGCGTACGTGCGGGCGCACCTGGCGACGCCCCTCCCGGTCTCTCACCTCTGTCACGTCCTTGGCGTCAGCGAGCGCGGCCTTCGGAACGCGTTCTACGGCGTGCGAGGGATGGGGCCGAAGCGACGAATGCTCGCCTTGCGCCTGCAGCGCGTCCATCACGCGCTCGCCAAAGAGTGCGTTGAGCCGACAACCGTCACGCACGTGGCCACCCAGTACGGCTTCTACGAGCTGGGGCGATTTGCCGCTACGTACAAACTCGCGTTTGGAGAAGTCCCATCGGCCACGTTGTACGGCACGGCGCGGCGATCCGGTCGGGCCGCCGGCACGAACAAGGAAGGACATGGCGATGTTTGCTCGATCTTACAGGGAAGTCGTGAGCGATAGGACCGTGCGTCAAATGATGGCCGCCGCGCCCGCCGTCTCCGACGAACTTGATCGCAGGTCCGACGCCGTTTTCCGTCGCGCGACCGAGCTCATCGTCGCCGAAAGCGGTGCGATGCGGGACGCGCTCGTGCAAGCCGAGCGAGTGGCCTCGACGTCGGCGACGGTGCTGCTGCTGGGCGAGACCGGCAGCGGGAAGGAAGTGTTCGCGCAGGCGATTCACGACATGAGCGGGCGCCGCGGGCGGCAGATGGCGCGCGTCAATTGCGCGGCGATCCCAAGCACGCTGATGGAGAGCGAGCTCTTCGGCCGCGAGCGCGGCGCGTACACCGACGCGGTGACGCGGCAGATTGGCCGCGTCGAAGCGGCGCATCAGTCGACGCTCTTCCTCGACGAGATCGGCGAGCTCTCGGGCGCCGATCAAGTCAAGCTGCTGCGGGTGATTCAGGATCGCGTCATCGAGCGGCTCGGCAGCCTGCAATCGATCAAGGTCGACGTGCGCATCATCGCCGCAACCAATCGCGATCTCGAGCAGGCCGTCGCCGACAAGGTATTCCGCGAGGATCTGTACTACCGCCTCAACGTGTTTCCGATCGTCGTGCCGCCGCTGCGCGAGCGCATCGTCGACATTCCCGGCCTCGTCTGGATGTTCGTCGAGGAATCGTCGAAAGCGTTCGGCAAGCGGATTGAGTCGATTTCCTCCGAATCGATGCGCGAGCTGCAGCTCTATCGCTGGCCAGGCAACGTCCGGCAGCTGCGCAACGTGATCGATCGCGCGGTGATCCTCGCCACCGGTCCGCACCTGACGGTGCCCATGCCGACCCCTGCGGCATCGGCCCCGCCGGTACACGCATCGCAGACGCTCGTGAGCTTCGAGCTCCAGCACATCCGCGCGACGCTCGAGCGCACGCGGTGGCGCATCCGCGGCCAGGGCGGCGCCGCCGAGCTGCTCGGCCTCAAACCGACCACGCTCGAGAGCCGGATGGCGAAACTCGGGCTCGCCCGGCCCGTCGTCCCGAGGGCGTAAGCCCCGCACGCCACACGAGGTTGCGGCCGGTTCGGCCCGAGTATAAGCTCGCGGTTTCACAGCCCTTCCACAAGGAGCGCGATTATGTCTGCGTCTGATGCCTGCCAGTGCAGCCGGAGTCGCCGGAATTTCCTCACGACGGCCGCGGCGTTCTCGCTGATGTCGAGCGCCGGCTGGGCGGCGCAAATGAACGCGCGAGGCGATGCGGCGCTGACCAAAGCCCAGCGCGACGGCATGACGCCCGCCCAGATTCTCGACGAGCTGAAGAAGGGCAACGAGCGATTCCGGAGCGGCAAGCCGACGCCTCACGACTACCGCGATCAGAAGCGCAGCAGCGCCGCCGGTCAGTATCCCGCGGTGGCGTTTCTCGGATGCATCGACTCGCGCGCGCCGGCCGAGATCATCTTCGACACCGGCATCGGTGACGGCTTCAACGCGCGCGTCGCGGGCAACGTCGTCAACGACGACATCACGGGCAGCCTCGAGTTTGCGTGCGCGGTCGCCGGCGCCAAAGTGATCGTGCTCTTCGGCCACACCGCGTGTGGAGCGATCAAGGGCGCGATTGACGACGTCGAGATGGGCAATCTCACGGGACTGCTCGCGCGCATCAAGCCGGCCATCACCGCGACCGCATTTACCGGCGACAAGTCCAGCAAGAACGCCGCGTACGTCGACGCCGTCGCACGTCAGAACGTGCTCGTCGGCCTCGACACTCTGCGGCGCCGCAGCCCGATTCTCGCGGATCTCGAAAAGAAGAAGTCGCTTCTGCTGACTGGCGCCATGTACGACTTGACGACCGGCGCCGTGGAATTCATCGGCTGAGCGTCGCCGCGCCCCTCGCCTCCTTCAAAGGCGTGGCGTGGACGATAAACCGTCGTGGCGCGGCTCCAACGAGGTAGACCATCGCGACGCACAATCCGATCAACCAATGGAGGCGCGCGGTTAGGGCATCACGACCAGACGGTATTCCGGCGAACCCGATTCGAGCCGAAGAAAGACACGCTGAAAGCCGCTCGTTGCTCGTCCGGCCATGAGAAGCGCAGCCGCCTGGTTTCTCTGAACGCCCAGCACGTGGCCGGAGCGGCCGTCCGCAGAGACACGTGAGACCTGGTAACTGCCGCCCTCGGCCTGCTCCACCAGAATGTCACCCGCCGAATAAGGCGTGTCTTTGAGCGGCGAAGGAGGGCCTGACATTCTTCAACGACACTCCGCAGTCAGAGAAGTCTTGCGTGCGGCGCGGTCTTGCGCAACCGCGGCGCCGAAGATCACGGCCGATCTGATCCAGTTCCGGCGCCTTTTCGGGCGTCTCAGCGCCGGCGTCAGCGGGAACTCAGGCGGTAGTCGCTGTGCCGGAGGCTCTGCATGAACGCGATCAAGAGCGGTGGCCATACCTCATTCCACACTTTCACAGTCCATCGAACCGGGCTGTGCAAATGGGCACACGCCTTGATGAGTACGGCGTCAGAGGCGCAAGTTCACGTCGAGCCGTCGCGGCCTACCGGCGTTCCGCCCTTCAGCCTTGCGGAGCGCCGATGAAAGAAGAACCCGGCCCGCTCGGCCTCACGCGGAAGCGACGGAACGGCAGATGGCAATCGTGCTTGCGCAAGAACACCATGAACCGCCGGCTATCCGCTGCCGGCATGTTGAAGAGCTCGACGAGGCGCCGATAGCTACCTTCCGTGCGATCGAGCCCGATCTCAATCAGCGCGCGGAGGTCCCGGCGCGTGAGATCGCGCGACATGAACTGGGGATGCACGGCGGCCCAAAACGATTCGCGGCCGTCAATCATCGCCATCGCCAGCGCCTGAGCGCGCGACGCGGCGTACGCGGCCTTCTGATCCTCGGCGCCCATCGCTGCAACGGGCGCTGGGCGAACCGCGCGAATACCAGTGACATCCCCAGGAAGATCGCGCAAATCGATGACAGGACCTCGGGCCCTCAGCACGACGCGCTCGATGATGTTCTTCAGCTCGCGCACGTTCCCCGGCCACCGATACGCGACAAGGGCTTCCAGTGCGGCCGGCGAGAATGGAGGCGCGGCCACCTTGTGGGAGTCGCTGAACGCGCGCGCGAAGAAGTCGACGAGCAGTGGAATATCTTCGCGGCGTTCACGCAACGGCGGCATCCGGAGCGGAATCACATTCAAGCGGAAATGCAGATCCTCACGGAAGTCTCCGGAGGCGATCCGTGCGTCGAGATCCCGATTGGTGGCGGTGATGAGTCGAACGTTCACGCGGTGGGTGCGATCGGACCCGATGCGCTGGACTTCTCCGGATTCGACGAATCGCAGGAGCACGACCTGCATACGCGGACTCATCTCACCAACCTCGTCGAGGAACAGCGTTCCGTTCGACGCCATGTCGACCAGCCCCGGCTTGTCCCGGTAGGCGCCCGTGAAGCTCCCGCGGACATGGCCGAACAGCTCGGATTCGAGGAGCGAATCCGGCAGTCCCGCGCAGTTCAAGGTCACGATCGGCGCAGCCGCGCGCGCGCTTCGAGAGTGAATCAGCCGGGCGATCACTTCCTTACCGACGCCCGTTTCCCCGGTGATCAGCACCTTGGCATCCGACCGGGCCGCCTGGTCGATGTCCCGTTCGATCGCCAGAACGGCAGCGCTCTCGCCAATCAACCGGATCTCAGTCCGAGGAAGCGTTGCCGACATGTTCATTTGTGCATCCAGCATGTCAAAGGCGGGCGCGGGTGTCCGTGCACTATTGGATAGCGTCGCTCAGCCTGTTTGTCGAGCGTTTGCGCGTAGAGCGAGCCAGTCGGGGGCCCGGCGGGGCGAAGCCCCCCGGAAAAAACATTGGCGCGCCCTGCCCGCCTTCGCGGCAGCCGCCTCAGCAGAGCCACAAGCTCTGCGCGCCATCGCCTTCGCCCGCAAGTTCTCGATGGTTGTCCCTGGCGTCAGGCTCGGCGAGCGCCATCGCGCCGTAGCCCGCGATTCTGGCGGGCGGAGGCGGATGGCGCGCCCTGCAGGACTCGAACCTGCGACCTCCTGGTTCGTAGCCAGACGCTCTATCCAACTGAGCTAAGGGCGCGCGAACACGTGATTATATCAGGGAGGCCCTTCCCGACTCCCGACCTGCCAACTTCCCGACTTCCCGACTTCCCGACTTTCGCTGCTCACTGTCCCCTGACCATTCCCCATCCAAGCTCGAACATCCCTGGCAGCGTGATGGGCAGCCGCCCCGTGATTGGCGCGTCGCCCGCGAGCGCACGCGCGGCCGAGGTCTCCGTGAGATCGTACAAGTCGTAGGTCACGAGCATCGCGGGCAGGTCCGGCGTCGACAGCACGGCGTACGGGTTGCCGAAGAACACGGTCACGAAGGGCTTGGGCGACTGCGCGGTCGCGCGGGCGAGGTCCCCGAGCAGTTTCGCAAGCGGCGCGGGCAGGTCCATCCGGCCGCTGGCGGAAGCCGCGCGGACGAACACGCCGGCGACAATCGCGTCGTACCGCAGCGCTGACGCGCGGACGAGATCGAGCTCGGCCGGCGTCGATCGATCCGACAGCTCGATCGCCGTCAGGTTCGGCCAGCGCTGCCGCAGCTCCGGAATCATCGTGCGGCTCGGCGCCGCGATGCGCCATCCCGACGGATAGTCGAGCACCGAGAGGTACAGCACGGCGGCCTCGCGCGGCGCGCGCAGCGGCACCTGATTGCGATCGTCGCGCAAGAGCGTGATCGCTTTGCGGCTGATCTCCTGCGCGACCTCGGCGTGCTGCCGGCCGCCGACGAGCTTCGGCAGCTCGTCGAGCGACACGAACCGCTGGCGATTGAGGCCGAGCCGCGCCTTCGCGCGCAGGATGCGGCGCACCGATTGATCGATTTGCGCTGCAGGAATCTCGCCGTGCTCGACCGCGCTCTTCACCGCGGCGAACGCCGCGGCATCGTCCGGCGAATTCAGAATGAGATCGTTGCCGGCCGTGATCGCGCGCACCGCGGCTTCGCCGGGCGAGAGCTTACGCGTGACGGCGTCCATGCCCATCGAATCGGTGTAGACGAGCCCGTCGAACTTGAGCTCGCCGCGCAGCACGCCGGTGACGATCGGCTGGCTGAGACTCGCCGGACTGAAATCCGCGCTGTCGAGTGCGGGCAGCTCGATGTGGCCGGTCATCACGGCGTCCGCACCGGCGCTGATGCCGGCACGAAACGGCGGGAGCTCAACGCTCTCGAGCCGCTCGCGCGGCTGGCTGATGATCGGCAGCCCGAGGTGAGAATCCACGTCGGTGTCGCCATGTCCAGGAAAATGTTTGAGCGTCGCGAGCATGCCGCCCGCGTGCAGACCGCGCACGTACGCAGACGCGAGCTTGCCGACCGCATCCGGCAGCTCGCCGAAGCTGCGAATGTTAATGACGGGATTGCGAGCGTTGTTGTTGACGTCGGCGAGCGGCGAGAAATTGACGTGCACGCCGATCGCGCGCGCTTCGATGCCCGTGATCCGCGCGGCGTCGAACGCGAGGTGCTCGTCGCCGACGGCGCCGACCGCCATTTGCCGTGGCATCAGCGTCGCGCCCTGGATGCGAAATCCGACGCCAGCCTCGAAATCAGCGGTGTTGAGCAGCGGCAGCACGGACAGCGCCTGCAGGCGATTGAGGAGCGATGCCGCCGCGAGCGGCTGGCCCAGAATGACCGAGCCGTAATTGGGGTCGAGCAGCACGCTCGGCGCGCGTTCGGTCCCGCCGAACACGTGAAAGCCGCCGACGTGCAGCTGTTGGATCTTCGTCGCGAGCCGATCGAACTCGTCGCTGTCGCTCGACAGATACGTCGAATCGACCGCCGCGACGAGCAACTGGCCGACTTTCTCGTCGAGCGACATCTTCTTGAGCGTGTCGTCGACCCACTTGTCGCCATTCTTGTCGATCGTGTCGGGCAGCGGCGACTGGCCGCCGGGCCACGCGACGATGAGACACGAGAGCAGGAGCGCGAAGCGAAGCGGCCTCACGGCGCGGGCATTGTCGCACATGTCAGAATAGCCATATGTCGGTCGCCGAACATCGCGCCCTCTCGCCCTCGCACACGACCTGCATGGTGCTGACGGTAAGCGACACGCGCACGAGCGCCAACGACACGAGCGGCCAGGCGATTCAGTCGCTGCTCGAAGCGGCGGGACACACGGTGTCGTCGCGCCGTACGGTGCGCGACGAGCCCGACGAAGTCGCGCGCCTGCTTCGTGACGAAATCGCCAGGCGCGACGCGCGCGTAATCATCACGACCGGCGGGACCGGCATCTCGAAGCGCGACTCGACGTACGAAGCCGTCACGGCGCTGTTTGACAAGCGGATCGACGGGTTCGGCGAGCTGTTTCGAATGCTCAGCTTCGACGCGGTCGGTCCGGCGGCGATGCTGTCGCGGGCGACCGCCGGCGTCGCGAACGGCTGCGCCATTTTCATGCTGCCTGGATCGGAAGACGCCGTGCGCCTCGCCATGGAGCGCCTGATCCTCCCCGAGCTCGGCCACATCGTCCGCGAGCTGATCCGCCACGAAGATCAATGACGATGCGACCCATCACGAGCACGATTGCGTTCGCGTCGGCGCTGGAGATTGTTCTGGACGCGGCCCGGCCGATCGCACGAACTGAAACGGTCACGCTGCTCGAGGCCGACGGCCGCGTCCTCGCGCACGACGTGCTCGCGACCGAGGACGTGCCGCCATTCGATCGCGCCGCGATGGATGGCTACGCCGTGATTGCCGGTGACACGGCCGGCGCGTCCGTCGACTCGCCGCGGACGCTGCGATGCGTCGATCGCGTGTTCAGCGGGCATGTGCCCGCGCGCGGCGTCGGCGCGGCCGAGTGCATGGAAATCGCGACCGGCGCGCCGATGCCCGCGGGCGCCGATGCCGTGGTGATGGTCGAAGAGACCGCGCGCGACGGCGAGATGGTGCGAATTCTGGCACCCGTCGTTCCACGGCAGAACATCGGCCGCCAGGGCGCCGATCTCACGACCGGCGAAGTGATCGTCGCCGCCAACGAGGTCCTGAATCCGAGCCGGATCGGCGCTCTCGCGGCGACTGGCGTGACGCGCGCTGAGGTGTTCGCGAAACCCACCGTCGCGTTGCTTTCAACCGGCGACGAAATCGTGCAGCCCGGCGAGCGCCTCGCGCCGGGACAGATCTATGACATCAATCGGTTCACGCTCGAGGCGATCATCGGGCGCCACGGCGGCCGCGCGATGCCGATGCCGGCCGCGGGCGACACTGTCGACGCGCTCGTCGAGCGCCTCGACGCGGCTCGCGTGAACGACATCGTCGTATTTTCCGGTGGAAGCTCGGTCGGCGAGCGGGACTTGCTCCTCGACGTGATCGCGCGACGAGGCGAGCTGATCTTTCGTGGCATCGCCGTCAAGCCGGGCAAGCCGACGATTTTCGCTCGCGTCGGCACGACGCCGTTTTTCGGCATGCCGGGCTATCCGGCCTCCTGCCTGTCGAACGCGTACATGCTGCTGTTGCCATTTCTGAGAAAAATGGCGCGACTCCCGTCGTGGGAGCCGCGCACGGTCGACGTCCCGCTCGCCCGCCGCGTCACGTCCACGGCTGGGCGCCACCAGTTCTACACCGTGCGCGTCGTCTCCGGACGCGCTGAGCCCGCGTTCAAGGCGTCAGGCGACATCACGAGCATGGCACGAGCCGACGGATACATCGAGATCCCCGCCGACACTGAAGTCGTCGATGCGGGAACTGTGGTGCGGGTCACGTTCTTCTGAACTCAATTGCCCTATTTCAGTCTCTTATTGACCTCGTCCCAGTTGATGACGTTCCACCACGCCGCGAGGTAATCCGGGCGGCGGTTCTGGTACTTGAGGTAGTAGGCGTGTTCCCACACGTCGATGCCGAAGATCGGTTTCTTGCCGTCCGACATCGGATTGTCCTGATTCGCCGTGCTCTCGACGGTGAGTTTGCCGCCTGACGACACGAGCCACACCCAGCCGCTGCCAAAGCGCGTGGCGCCGCCCTTGTTCATCTGGTCCTTGAACGCATCGAAGCTGCCGAACGCCCCTTTGATGGCGTCGGCGATCGCACCGGTCGGCTGGCCGCCTTTGCCCGGGCCCATGATCTGCCAGAACATCGTGTGGTTGACGTGGCCGCCGCCGTTGTTGCGCACCGCGCCGCGAATGTCGTCGGGGATCGCGCCGAGGTTCTTGATCAGATCCTCCGCGCTCTTCGATTGCAGCTCCGCATGCTTCTCGAGGGCCGCGTTGAGGTTGTTCACGTAGGCCGCGTGATGCTTGCCGTGATGAATCTGCATCGTCTGCGTGTCGATGTGGGGCTCGAGCGCGGCGGCGTCGTATGGAAGCGGGGGCAGTTGATGGGCCATCAGTTGACTCCTGAAAGTCGAAAAGTCGAAAAGTCGGGAAGTCGAGAAGTCAGAAAGAGTAAGTCGAAAAGTCGGGAAGTCGAGAAGTCGAGAAGTCGGGAAGTATGAGGGCAGGCGCAACGACGGCGTGCGAACTTCTCGACCTCCCAACCTCTCGACTTCTCGACCTTTCGACTTCTCGACTTTTGTTACGTCCTATTTTTATCCTATCTCTAGCATTCTATCCAACGACACCCGCGCCCATGTCTTGGCCGGTTCGCTGACGACGATGCGATTGTGAATCTCGCCGTCAATGAGACCTTCGAGCACCCAGAGCAAATGGTTCGGCGACACGCGGAACATCGTGGAGCACAAGCATCCGAGTGAATCCAGCGTGACGACGGTGCGCTCCGGCGCGACCTCTCGTGCCAGGCGGCTCACGAGGTGAATCTCCGTGCCGACGGCCCAGATCGATCCTTCAGGACTCGCCTTCACGGTCCGAATGATGTGCTCGGTCGAGCCGACATCGTCGGCAGCTTGCGCGACATCGAACGTGCACTCGGGATGGATGATGACCTTGCCGGTGGGATGGGTCTTGCGGAACTGATCGATCTGCTTGACGGTGAATCGCGTGTGGACGCTGCAGTGGCCTTTCCAGAGAAGAAGCCGCGCGCGCTGGAGCGCCTGTCGCGTCAGTCCGCCGAAGGGCAGGTCCGGATCCCACACGACCATCTCGTCGAGGGGCACGCCCATGCGGTAGGCCGTGTTCCGACCGAGATGCTGGTCGGGCAGCATCAGCACTTGATCGCCGCGCATCCAGGCCCAGTCCATGACACGCGCCGCGTTGCTCGACGTGCAGACGACGCCGCCGTGCTCGCCGCAGAAGGCTTTGATGGCGGCGGCCGAATTGATGTACGTGACGGGCACGACGCTCGTCGCGCCGAGCCGGCCGAGCTCCTGCCAGGCGATCTCGAGCTGATCGATCGCGGCCATGTCGGCCATCGAGCAGCCGGCGGCCAGATCCGGCAGGATGACGCGCTGGTGCGGCGCGGAGAGGACGTCGGCGCTCTCGGCCATGAAGTGCACGCCGCAGAACACGATGGTGTCGGCGGTCGATCGTCCCGCCGCGTACTGCGAGAGCTTCAGCGAATCGCCGGTGACGTCGGCGAAGCGGATGACTTCATCGCGCTGGTAATGGTGGCCGAGGATGACGAGCCGATCGCCCAGCGCGTGCTTGGCGGCGCGAATGCGCAGCGCCATCTCCTCGTCGGGCAGGCGGAGGTACCGCTCCGGGAGAGGTTGCCGGTCGACGAGGCGCGTTTTCTCGTAGTCGGTGAGCAGCTGAATCTCCATCGGCCGCCCTCCTGTTCTCAAACGGCCATCCGGAGCTTGTGAAAAATTTCACACTCTCCAGAGATGAAAAAGGCCAAATTCCGTTTGGGCTCGCGTCGAGCCCCCGGCTATCGCCGGTGCGGAATCTGGACTAAGTCCAGCTTACCACGGGCGGCCGGGCCCAGGGCTAGGGGCAAGATGCTGGGTCCTAGGTGCTTGCGCACCAAGCACTTAGCACGACGCGCGCAGCACCGGCGCCTCCGCCGGGCCGGTCACGATGTTGTAGAGGGTGTCGCGCTCGAAGGGTTCTCGGCCGGCCGCTCGAATCAGGCGCCGCAAATCGGCGGTCGTCAGCGTCTCGGGCGTGCGCGCGCCAGCCATGTGGTAAATCTTCTCTTCCTGCACCGTGCCGTCGAGATCGTCGACGCCGTACCAGAGCGCGATCTGCGCGACGTCGACGCCGGTCGCGATCCAGAACGCCTTGACATGCGGCACGTTGTCGAGCATCAGCCGCGACACCGCGTGCACGCGGAGCGTGTCGCTCGCGGTCGGCGCCGGCAGCTTGCGCATCTGATTGTTGTCTGGATGAAACGCGAGCGGGATGAACGCCTGCAGGCCGCCCGTCTCGTCCTGCAGCGCGCGCGTCCGCAGCATGTGATCGACGCGCTCTTCCATCGTCTCGATGTGCCCGTACAGCATCGTGACGTTCGAGCGCAGGCCGAGACGATGCGCGACGCGATGCACGGAGAGATATCGATCGGCGTCGGCTTTGTCGTGACAGATCTTCTTCCGCACGCGCTCGGCGAAGATCTCCGCGCCGCCGCCGGGAAGCGAATCGAGGCCCGCGGCCTTGAGCGCGACGAGCACGGCTTCGTCCGTCATTCCGTAGAGATCCGCGAAGAACGCAATCTCGACGGCCGTGAAGCACTTGAGATGGACCTCAGGCCGGATCCTTTTCAGTCCGCGCAGCATGTCCGTGTAGTACGCGAGCGGAAGATCCGGATGCAGGCCGTTGACGACGTGGACTTCGGTGAGCGGCTGATTGGCGCGCGCGCGCAACTTGTCGAACACCTGTTCGAGCGAGAGCGTGTACGCCTGAGGGTCGCCCGGCCGGAGCCGCGCGAAGGAGCAGAAGAGACAGCTCGCCTCGCAGACGTTGGTCGCCTCGAGACGAAGATTGAAGTTGTAGTACGTGCGAGCGGCGTGGCGCTTCTCGCGCTCGCGATTCGCCATCCACCCGACCGCGTGCAGGTCCGGCGTCTGAAACAGCCGCACGCCGTCGTCGAACGAGAGACGCTCGCCCGCGTTGAGCTTGGCGGCGATATCGCCGAGACCGAGGGACCGAAGGCGCGCCTGCACTATTGGGATGCGCCCATGACCTGCAGCCGCATCGTGCGCGACCGCGGGCCGTCGAGCTCCGCCAGCAGGATGCGCTGCCACTGCCCCAGCACGACCTCGCCGCCGCTCACCTGCAGCGTGAGCTGGTGACCGAGCAGGAGCGCGCGCAAGTGCGCGTCGGCGTTGCCGCGATCGCAGTCGGACAGCGCTGGATCGTTGTGCTGCCACACGGCGTCGCGATCGACCGCCTGCTCGAGGAACGTCTGAATGTCAGCGACAAGCGCCTTCTGAAATTCGTTGATGAACACCGTGCACGTCGTGTGCATCGAGAACAGATGCACCGTGCCTTCCGCAATACGGACCTGCCGCACGATCGACATCACCTGTTCGGTGAGATCGATGATCTGCATGCGGCTGGTGGTGGGAACGACGAACGTCTCGCCGTGCACTTTGAAGGTGCCGGTCATCGACGCGACTTCCGCCACGGGCCGTTCCCGGACGGTGACCGTCGAGCGCTTGCTCATTGTTGGGGCCTCACACGCGCGAAGAACCCGCGAAATTGAGCCCATTTTGACATGCTATACTCGCGACAGACAACCGACGTTCGCCCGGCGACCGCGGGAAGCGGGTGAAAATCCCACGCGGTGCCGCCACTGTGAGCGGAAAATTGCTCTCGGAGTAATTTCCGCAAGTCAGGATACCGGTCACCGGGCCGTCCTTCACCTCGCACGACGTGCGAGATCGGCGCGTGAACACGCCGAGGAGGTTTCGATGCCCGATCGCTCGCCTCGTCTTTCAACATTCATCCTGCTGTTCGTCGCCGCGATCTCATGCGTCGCGCTCGCGGTCCCCGCGCTCGCCGACACCGTCAAAGGCCGCATCGTCGATCCCGACGATCGCGCGGTGTCCGGCGCGACGGTGCTCATCGTTTCCGGCACGCGCGTCGTCGCGTCGGCGAAGACGACGGGCGACGGACGGTACGGCCCGCTGAGGGTGCCCGCCGGCGAGTACGACGTGCTCGTGTCCGCGCCAGGTCTCAGAGCTGAACCGAAATCGATCACAGTGACGGCGGACGCCGCGATCGACGTGAACATCACGCTCGAGCTCTCGGCGGTGAGCGAGTCGGTCGTCGTCTCAGCCGCGCAGGTGGATACGGCGCTGTCGCGATCGACCGACAGCGTCACGGTGATCGATCGGGCGACGCTCGACCGGCGGCAGACCGAATCGGTCTTCGACGCGCTGCGCTTCGTGCCGGGCATGGGCGTCATCCAGTCGGGCGGGCGCGGGTCGATCGCGTCGATCTTTCCTCGGGGCGGCGAATCCGACTACACGCTGGTGCTCGTCGACGGGATCGAGCAGAACGCGTTTGGCGGCGGGTTCGATGCGGCGCATCTGGCGGCGGGCGACGTCGAGCGTATCGAGGTGGTCCGCGGACCAGAGAGCGCGCTCTACGGCGACGGCGCGATCGGCGGCATCGTGCAAGTCTTGACGAGACGCGGCGGACCGCTCGGCGGTCAGGCGACGTTCGAAGGCGGCGGGTACGGCACGAAGGACGGTAGCGCGTCGTTTGCGGGCGGCCGCCAGGCGTGGAGCTTCGGCGGGGCCGTCGACTGGCTCGATACGGACGGCGACACGCGAGTCTTCCCGTCGATCGCCGGCGCGGTCTCCAACGACGACTATCAGCGTGTTGACGGATCGGGCACGATCGCGTGGTCGGATCGGCCGGATCGCCAGTTCCGATTCACGGCGCGCGGCGGCCGCAACGAGCTTGGCAATCCCGGACCGTACGGCTCCGATCCGCTCGGTCTCTACAGCGGCCTCGACACGGTCTCACGCACGCGAAATTACACGCGTGACATCGGCACGTCGGCGTCGTTCAGCGGACTCGGTCTTCAGCACGACGTGCAGTTCACGTGGGCGAACTTCCACAGCAAGTTCGCGAGCCCGTTCGGCGACTCCGAGGATCGCACGCGGCGCGAGACGGTTCGATACCAGGCCGATTACGAACGGCGCGCGGTCGGCGTCTCAACCGGCGTTGAGCTGCTCTTCGAGCGCGCGGACAACACGTTCATCACCGACGCCTCAGGATCGCCGGTGCCGATCACGCGCGGCGACACGGGCCTGTTCGTGGAGGTCCGGCCGGCGCTGGGCGATCGCGCATTTCTCACGGCGGGCGTGCGCGGCGAGCGCATCGCGCGGGACTCGCTCGTCGGCGACGGATTCGGGCGTCCGCCGTTCGATGAAGACGTGGTGTGGTCCACCAATCCGAAGGTCGGCTTCGCGTGGTTCGCGCGGCCTGAGAGCGCGGCGGCCTCGTCGGCGCTCGGCGCAACGAAGCTCCGCGCGCACGCCGGCACGGGCATCAAGCCGCCGACGGCGTTCGACATCGCGTTCACGAACAATCCAGATCTCAAACCCGAGCGCAGCCGCAGCTACGACGTGGGCGTCGAGCAGGCGTTCTCGAACTCGACGGTCGTCGCCGACGCGACGTTCTTCGACAACCGGTACGAGGATCTCATCGTCTCGGTCGGCACGCAGCTCGCCGGGGCCAGCCGGTTCCGTACGGACAACATCGCGAACGCGACGGCGCACGGGCTCGAGACCGGCGTGAGCTGGCACTCGCGCGTCGGCGTGTCGGTTCGCGGCGCGTGGACGTTTCTGCACACCGAAACGCTCGCCGTCGACAACTTGCCGTCGCTCGCGCCGCAGCCGTACAAAGTCGGCGATCCGCTCATCCGGCGGCCGGCGCAGCAGGGCTCGCTCGAAATCGCGTGGGCGTCGTCGCGCGCGAATCTCTTCTTCACCGTCAACGGCCGAGGCGACATGGCCGACATCGAGCCAAACTTCGGCGCGACGGTCTTCACGAACCCGGGCTACACCGTCGTCAACTTCGGCGGCTCGATCAAGCTCGTGCACGGTGTCGAGCTGACCGGCCGAGTCCTCAACGCCGGCGACACGCAGTACGAGGAAGCGCTCGGGTTTCCGGCGCTCGGCCGATCGGCGATGATAGGCGTTCGTGTTACTGCGGGCCGGTGATCTCCGCTTCGGGTACACGCCGGCGCGCCGGGTCATCGACGACGTCTCGATCGACGTCCCGGTGGGCGCGGCCGTCGGCGTGCTCGGCCCGAACGGCTCGGGCAAGACGACGCTGCTGCGATTGCTGTCGGGCGGCCTGACCCCTGACGCCGGCGTCGTGACGCTCGACGGAACGCCGCTGCGATCGATCAGCCCGCGATCGCTTGCTCGTCGCATCGCCATCGTCCCGCAGGAAACGTCTCTCGCGTTCGACTACAGCGCGCTCGAGATTGTGCTGATGGGGCGATATCCGCACCTCGGCGCGTTCGAGGTCGAGGGGCCGAGCGATCTGGCCATCGCCATGGCGGCGCTCGACGCGACGGGCACTCGCGCGCTCGCCGAGCGCGCGTTTCGATCGCTCAGCGGCGGCGAGAAGCAGCGCGTCATCATCGCGTCGGCACTCGCACAAACGGACAACTCGCGCGAGGGCGCGGCGGGCGCGCCGCCTGGACTGTTGCTGCTCGACGAACCCACGGCCTCGCTCGATCTGCGATATCAGATCGAAATCGGCGCGCTGGTCACAGAGCTCCGGCGCGACCGCGGCGTGACGGTGCTGCTCTCGACGCACGACCTGCACTTTGCCGCGTCGGTGTGCACCGAGATCGTCATGCTGACGTCCGGACGCGTGCTGGCGCGCGGAGTGCCTCGAGAGATTCTGACGCCCGAGCGCGTCGGTGCGTTGTACGGCATCGACGCCGCCGTCGCGGCGCCACTCGTCGCTCGATGACGACTCCCCTTCGCCGCGGCCTCCCCATCGTGCTGGCGTCCGGGCTGGCGATGGTGGCTATGACGATCGCGGCGCCATTCATCGGCTCGACCGATTTGCACGTCGGCCGCCTGTTCGATCGGTCGCTGCCGTTTGGCAATAACGTCGACGCGCAAATCTTCTTTCTCGCGCGGCTCCCGCGCGCGCTGGCGGCCACGTTCGTCGGCGGCACGCTCGCGGTCGCGGGCGTCGTGTTTCAGGGACTGTTGCGCAATCCGCTGGCCACGCCGTACACACTCGGCGTCTCGGCGGGAGCGGCGCTCGGCGCGATGGTCGCGATCACATTCGGCGCCGCGTGGCCGGTCGGCGGCGTCGCCACGGCGAGCCTTGCGGGCGCCGTCATCGCCGTGATGGTCGTCTACTTGCTGGCGAGCGCCCGACATCGAGGCCTCTCGACCACGGTGCTGCTGCTTGCCGGCGTCGTGCTCAACGCGTTCTTCTCCGCGCTCATCTTGTTCGTGCAGTACCTCAGCAACTTCGCGGACACCTATCGCGCGCTGCGCTGGCTCATGGGCGACCTGGACGTGGCAAGCTACCTGCCGCTCCTCGTCGCGCTGCCGTTCATCGTCGTCGCGGGCTTCGCGTTTGCGTGGCTGGCGCGGCCGCTCAATCTGCTCAGCCTTGGCGCGGAGGCGGCCGGCTCGCGCGGCGTGAACGTCGCGCTCGCTCAGCGCGTCGCGTTTTTCAGCGCATCGATCGCCACGGGCGCAGCTGTCTCGGTCGGCGGCCCTATCGGATTCGTGGGCATCATCGTGCCGCACTTCGTGCGATTGCTCGTCGGCGCAGATCATCGCCTCGTGCTGCCGGGATCGGCGTTTATCGGCGGCGCGTTTCTGGTGTTGTGCGACGCGGTCGCGCGAACGGCCTTCGCGCCGCTGGAGCTGCCGGTCGGCATCGTCACGGCGCTCATTGGCGGGCCGTTCTTTCTGTGGCTCCTGCTGAGGCAACGATGATCCGACGCGCCTTCATCGGGGTTGCGCTCGCGGTACTATTCGCGGCCTGTCTCTCCGCCGCGCGGTCAGGATCGAACGCGCAAAGCCAGCCCCATCGCATCGTCTCGCTCGTGCCGGCCGTGACGGAGATGCTCTTCGCGATTGGCGCCGGCGACGCCGTCGTCGGCGTGTCGAGCTACGACCACTATCCACCGGCCGTCGATTCCCGAACGCGCGTCGGCGCGCTCGTCGATCCCGACTTCGAGCGGATCCTCTCACTGCGGCCCGATCTCGTGATCGTTTACGGAACGCAGAACGATCTCGTCAATCGCCTTTCGCGCGCGGGCATCGCGATGTTCAACTACGAGCACGCGGGCCTCGCCGACATCACGCAGACGATGCAGCAGCTCGGCGACCGGACCGGCCACAGCGTCGAGGCTCGCCGCGAAGTCGATCGAATCGAAACCGGCCTTGCAACGATTCGACGCCGCGTCGCCGGTCAGCATCGACCGCTGACGATTCTCGTGTTCGAGCGCGAGCCGGGCACGCTGCGCGGAATGTTCGCCAGCGGCGGCATCGGGTTCTTGCACGACATGCTCGACACGGCCGGCGGCGCGAATGTCTTTGCCGATGCGAAGCGGCAGAACGTGCAGGTGTCGGCCGAGATGCTGCTCGCGAGTGCGCCGGAGGTCATCCTCGAGGTGCGGCCGAGCGAGGGCTGGTCGGCCGATCGCATCGCCCGCGAGCGCAGCGTGTGGAAGACACTCCCGTCGCTCCCGGCCGTGCGCACGAATCGCATCTACATCTTCGACGACGACATGTACCTCGTACCCGGTCCGCGCGTGCTCGAGGCCGTGCAGCACATCGCGGATGTGCTGCATCCGCGGTCATAGACATGAAGGACATGAAGGGAATGAAGAACATGAAGAAGAAGACGAGTGAGGGTACCGCGCCGTCGATCTGACGGCGCGCGTCTTGGCTCATATTCCATAGCGGTTACACAAACTCGACAACGATCGGCTTGGGGATCAAGCCCTTCTCGTAGGCTTCGCCGAAGAAGCGCTCGAGCGCGGCGCGGCCGCGCTGGCCGTAATCGAGTGTGAGGTTGTTCACGTACATTCCGACGAACGTGTCGGTGTCCTTCTTGTCGAGCCCGCGCCCGAATTGCTGCGCGTACTCGACGGCCGCGGCGCGATTCGCGAGCGCGTACGCAATGCTCTCGTGCAACATCTTCGAAACGGCGCGCATCGTCTGGGGGCCCAGATCGCGGCGAATCACGTTGCCGCCGAGCGGCAGCGGCAAGCCGCCGGTCCGCGCGAACCACCACTCGCCAAGGTCGACAATCTTGTGCAGGCCGTCGCTCCGATACGTCAGTTGCCCTTCGTGGATGAGCAAGCCCGCGTCGACGAGTCCCTTTGCCACCGCTTCCTGAATCTGATCGAACGGCATCACCTCGTAGGCGAACGTCGGATCGTAGAGCTGCAGCGTCAGGAACGCGGACGTCAGCCGCCCGGGCACGCCGATCTTGAGGCCGTCGAGCGCGCCTTTGCCTTCGGGCCGGGTGATCGGATCGCGCGCGACGAGAATCGGTCCGTACTTGTCGCCCATGCTCGCGCCGTGCGGCAGCAGCGCGTAACGATCGGCGAGATGCGCGTAGGCATGGAACGAGACGGCGGTCACTTCGTAGCGGCCCTCGAACGCGGCGCGATTCAGCGTTTCGATGTCGGACAGCACTTGATCGACCTCGAAGCCATCCGTGCGGACGGCGCCGCTGGCCAATCCAAAGAACATGAACGCGTCGTCGGAATCGGGACTATGGGCGACGGTGATCTTCATTGTGCGCGGAGGTGGCGGCGTGCGGGTCGCCTTGCGGCTGCTCGCGGAGCTTACGGACGACCGTCGTGAATTTGTCGATGGCGTAGTCGATGTCGTCGGCGGTCGTCGACCGACACAGGCCGAATCGAATCGTCGCAGAGTTTTCGGACGCATCGGCGCCAATCGCCAGCAACACGTGCGACGGTTCAGCCGACGCCGAACCGCAGGCGGACCCGGACGACACCGCGATATCGCCGATGGCCAGCACGAGCGACGCGTGATCGACATTCGCGAAGCTCACATGCAGGTTGTGCGGCAGACGATGCTCGAGCGAGCCGTTGACAGTGACGCCGTCGAGATTGCCGCGCAGGCCCGCGAGCAGCCGGTCGCGGAGCATCGCCAGCCGCGCGCTCTCCTCGCCCATTTCCGCACGGCAAATCGCGCACGCCTGACCGAGGCCGACGATGCCCGGCACGTTGAGCGTGCCCGATCGCATCCCGCGCTCCTGGCCGCCGCCGACGATGAGCGGCAGCAGGTCCGTGCGCTTGCGAATGAACAGGGCGCCGCAGCCCTTCGGTCCGTACATCTTGTGGGCGGTGAGCGAGAGCAGATCGATCTGCATCGCGTTCACGTCGATCGGAATCTTGCCGGCGGCCTGCGCCGCGTCGACGTGGAAGAGCGCCCCGGCCGCGTGCGCGAGCACGCCGATCTCGGCGAGGGGCTGAATGGTGCCAATCTCGTTGTTCGCGCCCATAACGCTCACAAGCGCCGTCGGCACGCGGAGGGCGGCCGCCAGGGCCTCGAGATCGACGCGACCGTCGCGGCCGACCGGCAGGATCGTCACGTGCCAGCCGGAGGCGCCGAGCCGCTTCGATGTCTCGAGCATGCTTTTGTGCTCGATCGCCGACGTGATGATGCCGCGGCGATCCGCCGGGGCGCGCGCAGCCACGCCGGTGACGGCAAAGTTGTTCGATTCGGTCGCACCGCTCGTAAAGGTAACCTCTCGCGGCGTCGCGCCGATGAGCGCCGCGACCTCGCGCCGCGCGGCCTCGACGGCCTCCTGCGCCTTCCATCCCCACGCGTGCGACGCCGATGCCGGATTGCCGAAGTGCTCGGTGAAGTACGGCAGCATCGCCGCGAGCACGCGCGGATCGACCGGAGTGGTCGCGTGTGAGTCGAGGTACACGGGGGCGTGCGCCATCGTTGCGACTATTATGACCTGAGGCCGGAATCTTCGTCGAAGGAGCCCCGGACAATGCGCCGCCGTTCGTCGTGGAGTGCCCTCGTCTTCGCCGCCAGCGCTGCGCTCGCGGTGCTTCACGCACAAGGTCCGGCGGTCGCCCCTCAAACCGACGCCGAGTTCCTGCGGCACGCCTACGACTCGTACTCGACGATGCGCAGTGCGTCGCCCTTCAAGGCGGCGACGTGGTCATTTCTGGGCCCGACGAACATCAGCGGGCGCGCGACGGACATCGCCGTCGCAACGCGTGGCAATTCGCGCCGCATCTACGCGGGCTACGCCACCGGCGGCGTCTGGAAAACCGACGACAACGGCGCGTCGTGGCAGGCGATCTTCGAACACATGCCATCGACGAGCATCGGCGATCTCGCCGTCGCTTCGTCCAATCCCGATATCGTCTGGGTCGGCACTGGCGAGGCGAATATCTTCCGCGCGTCGATGCCGGGCGTCGGCATCTACAAGTCGACCGACGCGGGCGCGACGTGGCAGCACATGGGTCTCAGCGAGACTCAGACGATCTCGCGGGTGATCGTCGATCCAGCGAACGCGGATATTGTCTACGTCGCCGCGTCGGGCCACGAGTGGACCGATAACGCGGAGCGCGGCGTGTACAAGACGACTGACGGCGGCAGGACGTGGACGAAGGTGCTCTACAAGAGCCCGCGAACCGGCGCGATCGATCTCGTGATGGATCCGCGCGATTCGAACACGCTCTACGCGGCGATGTGGCAGCGCATTCGCCGCAAGTGGAGCGATCCTCGCGTCGAGCCGGGTTACAACGAGAGCGGCGTGTACAAGACGATCGACGCAGGCAAGACCTGGATGGAGATCGACGACGGCCTGCCCGCCGCCGAGTTCCGCGGCCGCATCGGCATCGATATCTCGCGCTCGAGTCCGAACGTGTTGTACGCGCTTGTCGACAACTACGAGATCGGGCGCATGCCGGCGCCGGGCGAACGCGATCCGTACAACCGCCTGATGCCAACCGGCAAAGGCTTCATCAAGGGCGCCGACGTCTACCGCTCGGACGATGGTGGCAAGACGTGGCATGAGACGAGCCGTTTCAACGAGGAGACGCGCGCGTACCTCGACAATCACTCGGGAACGTACGGGTGGGTGTTCGGCCAGATTCGCGTCGATCCCGGCCAGCCAAACGTTGTGTACACGCTCGGCCTTGGCTTGAACGTCTCGCGGGACAGCGGCCGCACGTTCACGACCATTCCCGGCACGCACGGCGATCACCACGGACTGTGGATCGATCCGGCCAACTCGTCCGTGCTCTACAGCGCCAACGACGGTGGCGTGTATTTGTCTGCGAACGGCGGGCGCGACTGGAAGTTCGCCGCCGCGGCACACACGACGCAGTTCTACGACGTCGAGCTCGACACGGCGCTGCCCACCCACGCGTACGGCTCGATTCAGGACATCGGCAGCATGCGCGCGACGATCGATGTGCGCTCCTCGCGCCAGATTCACCCGGTCGATTTTGCGCGCGCGCCGGGCGGCGAAGGATCGAGTCACGCCGTCGATCCGGCGAATCCGAACGTCGTGTACTCCCATTCGTACTACGGCGCGTTCACGCGCACCGATCTTCGATCCGACGGGAGCTTCGACCGCGTCAAACTCATTCGTCCGCCCGATCCCGACGAAGAGCTGCGCGCGCAGTGGATGGCGCCGTTCTTCATCTCGCCACACGACTCGAGCATCGTCTACGCCGGCTACCAGTCGCTGTTTCGATCGAAGACGCGTGGCGACTCGTGGGAAAGGATCAGCGGCGATTTGAGCGACAACAATCCCGCGCGCCTGGGCGAGAACCCGTCGGCCATTCCATACCAGACGCTCGTTGCGATCGCTGAATCGCCAAAGAAGGCTGGCCTGATTTACGCGGGCACGGACGACGGCAGGCTTCACACGACGATCGACGAAGGGCGCGAGTGGACCGAGCTGACCGATCGACTGCCCGTCCGCAAATGGATCTCGCGCGTCGTTCCGTCGATGCACGCCGAGGCCACCGTCTACGTCGCGCAGCGCGGCCGCGAGG
>CAYQRM010000004.1:0-9018 GCA_964419785.1 uncultured Solibacteraceae bacterium
GCTCCCGGTCTCGGCCGTCATCGAGATGTTCGCGGTCTCGTGCTTTGCCGTCAACTCGCGCAGCGTTCCCAGTTGAGGCATCGCTCTACCCATTTCTGGCGGCTCGAGAAGTCTTCGAGCATCACGCGCGTGGCACGAGTATTGATGCGCTACCTGCTCAGTCATGGCGCATGAGACCGGCACAGTCGCGGCGGCGGCGCCGACCGCTGCTGCTACCACGCCAGAGGAATCGTCCGTTGCTGCTGCGGCTGACGCGGCGAGCCAAGCCGCGGCGTCGCTGCAGCTCATCTCGGTTCTGCTGGTGGTGGGCGCGCTCTGGTGCGGTCAGGTGCTGCTCATCCCGATTGTTTTCAGCGTGTTCCTGAGCTACGTGCTCGAGCCCATGGTGGCGCGCCTCCAGAAATGGCACGTACCGCGGGTCGCCGGCGTGGCGATTGTCATGGTGGGCCTCATTGCGGGTGTCGGGTTCGGCGCGTACGAATTGCGCGGTCAAGCCGTGGCATTCGTCGACCGCATTCCGTCGGCGGCGCACACGGTGTCTCAGGCGATCCAGGGCGAGTTTCGCGGTACTCCCACGGTTTCGAGGATGCAGCAGGCGGCGCGCGAGCTCGAGAGCGCGACCAAAGGTCCGAAAGCGCCGAACGATGGTGTGACGTCGGTGCGAGTCGAAGAGCCGACCTTCAAGTGGTCGACGTGGCTCTTGAGCGGATCGCGGAGCGCCGCGGAATTCGTGGCGCAGATGGTGGCCGTGGTGTGCCTGACTTATTTTCTGCTCGCTGCGGGCGATCTGTACCGGCGCAAGCTCGTCCGGATGGTGCCGACGCTGTCAGAGAAGCGCCTGACGCTGCAAATCCTCGTGGAGATCGAGCGTCAAATCGAGCTGTTCCTGCTGGCGCGCGCGGCGATTAGCGCCGTCGTCGGCGTGGCCGTCTGGATCGCCTTCCGGTCCGTGGGACTCGACAACGCCGGCGTCTGGGCGGTGCTCGCGGCGGTGCTGTTTACGATCCCCGTGTTCGGTCCGCTGCTGATCATCATCGCCTCGACGATCGCCGCCTTCGTGCAATTCGGAACGGCAGGCTCGATGGCACTGGTCGCCGGGCTGGGCGTCACGATCGGCATGCTCGAGGGGAATGTCCTCACGCCGTGGTTGATGAGTCGCATGGGCGAGATGAACGCGGTCGCCGTGTTCATCAGCCTCCTGTTTTGGGGGTGGCTGTGGGGCATCTGGGGTCTGTTGCTCGCCGTACCGATTACGGCCGCGATCAAGGCCGTGTGCGAACGTGTTCCCAACCTCGCGGCCTTCGCGGAACTACTCAAGGAGTGAGAGGCGACTAGTTCGCGCGAAGCGCCTTCACCGGCGAGACTCTCGACGCCTTGAGGGCCGGAATGATCGCGGCGAGAAGCGCGGCGAGCGACAGCGTCGCACTCGCGAAACCGATCGCCCGCGCGTCCCAGAACTGGACGAGATACAGCTGGTCCGCAATGGCTCGACCCGCGGCGACGGCGAGCGGCACGCCGAGCAGCAGGCCGACGAGCACCCACTTGAACGCACCGCGCAGCACGTGCCTCACGACGCGGGCGCGATCGGCGCCGAGCGCCATGCGCACGCCAATCTCGTTCGTCTGCTGGGCGACGGTGTAGGCGGTGACGCTGTAGAGCCCGATCGCGGCGAGCACCAGGGCGACCGACCCGAACAGCGTCGCGAGACCCGCCAGCGCGCGCTGCTGGTTGAACGACAGCGCCACCTGATCTTCCATGGTTCTGACGGTGAGCACCGTGAGGCTTGGGTCGACTTCCGCGACGGCCCGGCGAATCGCCGGTTCCATGACGCTGGCCGGCTGATCGGTGACGAGAGCGAGCGCGCCGATGAAATGCGAGCCCGCCTCGAGCCGCTGCATTCCCGGATCCGCGTACGACACGTACTGCGCGAGCGGAACGAAGAACATGGGCTTCGCGGCCTTGTCGAGATCGAAGCCGGCGAACTTCGCGTCCCGGACGATGCCCACGATCTCGAACGTCCCGACGTTCTCGGGCAGGTTGAGCCCGAAGTGCATGCCGATGGGATTCTCGGTGCTCGAGAAGAATCGCTTGACGAACGCCTCGTTCACGATCGCCACGAGCGCTCCGGTCGCGTTGTCTTGCGGCGTGAACGCGCGACCGCGAATCATCTTCATGCCGAAGTTCTGCATGTAGTTTGCGCTCACGCGATCCCACGACGCGCCGCTGGCCGTGCCTGGCGCAGGTGGTGGATGGCCCTGCACGAGGATGCCTTCGCCCCAGTTATTGGTGAGCGGATTGTAGAGCGCGAGGCCGGCGCCGGTGACGCCCGGCATCCGCGTCAGCCGATCTTCGAGACGTTGGTACAGCGCAGAGAGCTTCGGCCAGTCGTACTCGGCCGGCGGGCGCGCGAGACTGACGACGATGCGGCCCTTCACGTCGAAGCCAAAATCCTGGTGCTGCAAATTGTCGAGGCTGCGCGCCAGCAGCGTCGCGCCAGTGACCAGCACGACCGAGAGCGTCGCCTGGACGACGAGGAGCGCCTTGCGCGCGAAGGTCGAGCCGTCTCTTACACGGCCGGCGCCGCGCAGCGCGTCGATCGGATCGGTGCGCGTGGCAAACCACGCGGGAGCCGCGCCGAAGATCACGCCCGTGACGAGCGCGAGGACGGTGGCAAAGGCGGCCACTGCCAGCGATGGCGTCGTATTGATCGGCAGAAATTGCACGTTGGCGAAGGCCAGCGCCAGTAGGAGCCGCGAGACGCCGACCGCAACGATCAAGCCCGCGGCCGCGCCAATCAACGCCAGGACGATCGCTTCGACGAGCGCGTGAAATACGAGCCTGGCGCGTGACGCGCCCATCGCCAGCCGCACGGCCGTTTGCGTGCGCCGCGTGACGGCACGCGCCAGGAGCAGGTTCGCGACGTTCGCGCACGCGATGAGCAGCACGACGCCGCACACGACGAGGAGGATCTGCAGACTTGCCCGGTACTGTTCTTTCATCAGCCCGACGCCGCCGCCGGCCGGGACGACCTCGATCCGTTGATTTGGAAGCTCGCGCAGGATCTCGGGCATCCAGTTGGCGGGATATCCCGCGTCGTGCTCAATCCAGTTGCGCAGGTAACCCGTGAGCCGCTGAGACATACCTGCCGTCGTCGCGCCCGGCTTGAGCCGGCCGATGGCGCGCAACCCTGCCGACGTTTCCGATCGCAGCATGCCGTCGTCGCCATCGATCAGCGGCTTGGTCGACAGGGGAATCCACAGATCCGCAGGATTGCCTCGAAGCGTTTCGCCGAAGAACCCCGGCGGCGCCACCCCGGTGATCGTGAACGGATGACCGTCGAGATCCACCACGGAGCCGACGACGGTCTTGTCGCTGCCGTAGACGGTTTCCCACGCGTGATAGCTCAGGACCGCGACCGGCGGCGCGCTCGCCGCATCGTCCTGTGGCGTGAACAGACGGCCGCCGAACGCGTTGATGCCGAACACCTGGAAGTACTCACCGCTCACGTACTCGATGACGAGCGGGCGGCCGGCTTCGTCAACGCTCGGTCGCCGCACCGGCATACGACTCAGCCCGGCCTGGAACGCGGTGACCTGTTCGAATTCGGGCGTTTGATCGCGCAGTTTCTTGAACAGGGGATACGAAAACAGTCCCCACCGATCTTGCGGGCTGCCCTCGACACAGCAATCCGTGCCATCGCCGATTCGAAACAGGGCGTCCGGATCGGTGACCGGCAGCGACGTCAGCATCACGGCACGGATGAGTGTGTAAATGGCCGTCGTCCCGCCGATTCCGAGGGCGAGGGTCAGGACGGCCGCGACCGCGAATACCGGCGCGCCTCGGAGTTGGCGAAGGGCATAGCGGATCGCTTCGACGGTCCGGTTCATGAGGGGTTGGACGAGAAGCATACTGCCTGCGTTGGCGCAGCCCGGTTCGCCGGCCGTACAATGCCGCTCGGATTTTCCGCAGTGACGAGGGGCGTCATCTTCCGGCCCGACGTGGCTCGTAGCATGGCCTGTGATGGTTAGATTCCGCCTGGGTCCATCGACACAGCTCGCTTTGGGCACCGTGTCGTTCGCCGTGTGTTTCGCGGCGTGGGGACTGATTGGCGCGTTCGCGCCTCGCTTTCGCGAGGCGTTTCACCTGACGGCGTCGGAGACGGCGCTGCTTGTGGCAGCGCCGGTGCTCCTCGGCTCGATCGCGCGGATGCCGATGGGCGTACTTACCGATCGCTTCGGCGGACGCGTCGTCTTCGCCGGGCTCGCGATTCTCGTCGCGCTGCCGGTGGCGATCGTGCCGCTGGCGTCGAGTTATCAGTCGCTGCTGGTGATTGGCTTCCTGCTCGGGCTGGCGGGATCGTCATTTGCGGTGGGCGTGGGATTCGTCTCGCCGTGGTTTCCGCGCGAGCGCCAGGGCAGCGCGCTCGGCGTCTACGGCATGGGCAACGTCGGCCAGTCGGTGGCGGTGTTCTTGGGACCCGTGCTCGCGGTGTCGATCGGCTGGACCGGGGTGTTCCGCGCGACGTCCGCGCTGCTCGTGGCGTGGGCGCTCGTCTTCGCGACGTTTGCGAGAAACTCGCCCGCGCGGCCTGCGCCGAAGCCGGTCGGTGCCATGCTCACGGTCCTCGCGACCGAACGCTTGAGCTGGGCCCTGTCGGCGTTCTATTTCTTGACGTTCGGTGGATTCGTTGCGTTTTCGATCTATCTGCCGACGCTGCTCACCGATCAGTTCGCGCTTACGCCGGCGGACGCCGGATTTCGCACGGCGGGTTTTGTCGTGCTCGCGACCGGGTGCCGGCCCGCGGGCGGCTGGCTGGCCGATCGCATCGGCGGCGCGCGCGTGCTCAACGGCGTCTTTCTCGGCCTGATTCCCTTCGCGCTCCTGCTCGGCTGGCCGTCGATGGTGCCCTTTACCGTCGGCGCGCTCGGGTGCGCGGCGCTGCTCGGTTTCGGCAACGGCGCGGTCTTCAAGCTCGTGCCCGAGTACTTTCCTGCCGAGACGGGTACGGTGACGGGATTGGTCGGTGCGATGGGTGGTCTTGGAGGATTCTTTCCTCCGCTCCTGCTCGGGGCCTTCCGCGACGCCTTGGGCACCGTGTGGCCTGCATACGTCCTGCTTGCCGTGGTGTCGTTGGGGCTGTATCGCGTGAACGCCCACACGTTCGTCGCGCGTCAACGCGATCTCGCGCTGCCGCCGGAGCTGCGGCGCACAGCGGATCGGATCCGGTCCGGCGCGTGGGCGACGCTCGGCACGAGCGTGCTCATCGCATTCATCGTCGTGGGCTCACGCAATCTTCAGACGTTCGACGCGGCACTCGTCATCTACACCTTTGCCGTCGTCTTCGCGACATGGGGCGTGCTGTATCACTACAACGTGTGGCTCGACAAACCGCCGACGCGGATGTACTGGCGTCGCGGCTGGCAGTTGTTCCGCGCCGCCGGGCCGCTGGCGATCTTCCGGCTGCTCGGCCTCGCCGGGCGCCAGCTCGTGGAGCAGCGATTCATCCGTCAGCGCTCGACGATCCGCTGGCTCACGCACCAGCTGCTGTTCTGGGGCTGCGTGCTCGCGATGGCGATCACGTTTCCTCTGGTCTTCGGCTGGATTTATTTCCGCACGCCGGTGGATCAGATGACGTACGTGACGTACCTCTTCGGTTTTCCCTCGATGAGCTTCCGCCTTGGCAGCATCACGGCGGAGCTGTTGTTCCACGGCCTCGACATCTCGGCGTTGCTCGTGCTCGCTGGACTCGCGCTGGCGCTGTGGCGCCGGCTTCGTCACCTCGGACTGCAGGCGACGCAGACGTTCGTCATGGATTTCTTTCCGCTCGTGCTGCTCTTCGCGATTTGCGTGACGGGGCTGGCGCTCACCGCGTCGCAGTGGTGGCTCGAAGGGCAGTTCTACAGTTTTCTCGCGATCCTCCACGCGATCACCGTCATCACGGCGCTGCTGTACCTGCCGTTCGGCAAGTTCTTCCACATCTTTCAACGGCCGGCGCAGCTGGGCGTCAAGTTCTATCAACGCGCCGGCGCGGAGGACGAAGGCGCGCGCTGCGTCCGCTGCGGCACGCGCTTCACGTCGAAGATGCACCTCGACGATCTGAAGCAGGTGCTGCCGGAGTTGGGATTCAACTACACGATGCCGCACGGCGGCACGTGGCAGGATCTCTGTCCGTCGTGCAAGCGCAGGACGATCTCGACGGCGCAACTGCGAATCAGGAAGGCGCGCTGACGTGGCCAAGATCCCCGACACGGTCGATCGCCTCAACGAGCGATATGGCCCGCACCTCAACTTCACGCCGAGCGGCGGATGGCAGGACGAGGCCGAGCATGCGCCCGATCGCCTGGTCAAGACGCACTGCTGCTTCTGCGGGCAGCAATGCGGGATTCAGCTCAAGGTCCGCGAGAACACGGTCGTCGGCTTCGAGCCGTGGGAGGAGTTTCCGTTCAACCGCGGCATGCTGTGCCCGAAGGGCGTCAAACGGTACCTGCAGAGCGGTCATCCAGATCGACTCCTCGATCCGCTCATGCGGACCGACCGCGGATTCGAGCCGGCGTCGTGGGACGCGGCGCTGTCGTTTGCGGCGCGGCGGCTCAAGGAGCTGCAGGATCGTCACGGCAAGGACGCGGTCGCGGTCTACGGTGGTGCGTCGCTGACCACCGAAAAGGCGTATTTGATGGGCAAGTTCGCGCGCGTCGCGCTCGGCACGCGCCACATCGACTACAACGGCCGTCTCTGCATGGTGTCCGCCGGCACGGCGTACAAGCCGGCGTTTGGCGTCGATCGCAGTCCGATTCCGTGGGACGAGATCCCGAAGGCCGACGTGCTGTTCGTCGTCGGCGCCAACGTCGGCGAATGCGCGCCGATCACCACCAGCTACATCTGGCGCTGCCGCGACCGCGGCGGCAAGCTCATCGTCGTCGATCCGCGCATGACGCCTATCGCGCGAAACGCGGATCTGTATCTGCCGGTGCGTCCGGGCACGGACTTGCAGCTGCTGATGGGGATGCTGCACGTGATCGTGCGCGATGGGCTCGTCGACCGCGCGTTCATCGACGCGCACACGACAGGATTCGACGAGGTCGCCGCTGACGCTGCGACCTATGATCTCGAGCGCGTCGCGGACCGGACGGGCGTGCCGCCTCAGGCGATCGAGCAGGCGGCGAGGATGTTTGCGACGGCCGATCGCGCGATCGCGTTGCACGCGCGCGGGCTCGAACATCACTCGAAAGGCGTCGAGAACTGTTCGGCCGTGATCAACTTGTGCCTGGCGACCGGCCATCTTGGCCGTGAGGGCTGTGGTCCAGCGATGATCACCGGTCAGGGCAACGGTCAGGGCGGACGCGAGCACGGCCAGAAGTGCGACCAATTGCCGGGGCAGCGTTCGATCGCCGATCCCGCGGCCCGAGCGCACGTCGCGCGGGTCTGGGGTATCTCTCCGGACGAGCTGCCGCAGGCCGGTTACTCCGCGGTCGAGATCATGGAGGCAATCCATCGCGGCGAGATCAAAGGTCTGCTGTCGATCTGTTTCAATCCGCTCGTCTCGCTGCCGGACGCCGGCTACACGCGCGACGCGCTCGAGAAGCTGGAATTCTTCGGGGTCATCGACTTCTTCCTGTCAGAGACCGCGCAGCACGCTGACGTCGTGTTCGCCGGCAGTCTGCAGGAGGAGGAGGAGGGCGTGGTCTGCAGCGCGGAAGGCCGCGTGCTCCACATTCAGCAGGCCGTGACCCCGCCCGGCCGCGCGCGACTCGACAGCCGCATCGTCTGCGATCTCGCGAAGCATCTCGGCAAGGAACGGTTCTTTCCGTACTCTTGTCCGCGCGAAATCTTCGAGGAGCTGCGCGAGGCGTCGCGCGGCGGGATCGCGGACTATGGCGGCATCACCTATGAGCGGCTCGACCAGGAGCTCGGCGTCTTCTGGCCGTGCCCGACGCCCGATCATCCCGGCACGCCGCGCCTTTTCGAGGGCGGCGTGTCGATGCATCCCGACGGCAAGTGCCGGTTCCTCGCGACACCATGGCGCGAGAGCGGCGATCCGGTGGACGATGACTTCCCGGTGTTTCTGACGACGGGCCGCGTGGTGAGCCAGTACTTGTCGGGCACGCAGACGCGCCGGATTGGCGCGCTCGTCGAGCAGTATCCCGAGCCGCTCGTCGAAATCCATCCGCGGCTCGCGGCCGCGATTGGGCTCGCCGCCGGCGACTGGGTGACGGTCACGACGAGGCGGACGGCACTCACGCTGCAGGCATCGATCGTCAAGACGATCCGGCCCGACACCGTTTTTATTCCGTACCACTGGCCTGCCGGCCGCAGCGCGAATCAGCTTACGCATCGCACGCTCGATCCGCGCAGCAAGATTCCCGAGTTCAAGGTATCGGCGTGCCGTGTGGCGAAGGCCGCGCGGACCCCGGCCGAGGCCCGTTGATGGCGACCCGCGAGTTCTTCATCGATCCGTCGCGCTGCATTGGCTGCCAGTCGTGCGTGCAGGCGTGCGCCGAGTGCGACACGCATCGCGGCCAGTCGATGATCAACTTCGATTTCATCGATCGGCCGGAGATGATCGGATCGGCCGCGTACGTGTGCTTCCACTGCGAGGATCCGACGTGCGCCGAGGTCTGTCCCGCCGACGCGATCAAGAAGGGCGCCGATGGGATCGTGCAGTCGGCGCTCGACCCGCGCTGCATCGGCTGCTCGAACTGCGTCATCGCCTGTCCGTTCGGCATCCCGAAGATGAAGGTGAAGCAAGAGCAGATGATGAAGTGCGACATGTGCTACGACCGGACGTCGGTCGGCCTCAAGCCGATGTGCGCGACGGTGTGCCCGAGTCAGGCGCTGACGTTCGCGACGCCTGAAGAGATCGCGCGCACTCGGCGTGAACAGCCGACGAACGTCTTTCACTTCGGCGACCAGCGCGTCGTCACCAAAGTGTTCATGATGGTGCCCGACGGCGTGGACGCGGTGTCGATCGATGTCGCCGATTACATCTGGGAGCCTCAGCCATGTCGCTGAAGCCTGTCC
>CAYQRM010000005.1:0-23812 GCA_964419785.1 uncultured Solibacteraceae bacterium
TGGTCTGCACTTCGATGCCGCGCTGCTCGACGCGCTCGAGCGGGCGGGTATCGCGCGCGCGTCGATCACCCTCCACGTTGGATACGGGACGTTCAAGCCCGTCCGCGTCGAACACACCGAGGATCATCGCGTCGACGCCGAGACGTACGAGATCTCGGACGGGACTGCTGCCACCATCGCGGCCACGCGTGCGACCGGCGGGCGCATCGTGGCGGTCGGGACGACGACCACGCGTGCGCTCGAAAGCGCGGCGCGCGGCTCGGGCGTGATTCGCGCGGGCGGCGGTTCGACCGATCTCTTCATCCAGCCCGGCCACCAGTTCCGCGGGGTCGACGCGCTCGTCACGAACTTCCACCTGCCGCGCTCGTCGCTGCTCATCCTCGTATCCGCGTTTGCCGGACGCGAGCTGATTCTTGCCGCGTACCGTGACGCGATCGCGCGCGGGTTCCGCTTCTACAGCTATGGAGATGCAATGCTGATCGTCTAGCTGGCGTACCTGGCGTACCCGACGTACCTGATGTACCTGATGTACCTGATGTACCTGATGTACCTGATGTACCTGGCGCACCTGGCCATACAATCTCGCCATGAAGCTGGAGTACGAGCCCTTCGACCTCTCGCACGTGCGGACGTATCCGCTGGCCAGCCGGCAGAGCAAGGTGCGACACGATCAGTTCGCGACGCCGTGGCCGCCAGACTCCGGCATTCGCGGCTGGATCGCGTCGCTGCCGCGCATCCTCGCGGCCGCCGATCTCGAGGCCGTCGTGTCCGCGATGCGCCGGGCGCACGACGATGGCCGTGCGATGGTGTGGGGGCTTGGCGCGCATGTGATCAAGACGGGACTTGGTCCGGTGATTATCGATCTCATGGAGCGCGGCTTCGTGTCGGCGATCGCGATGAACGGCGCCGGTCTCATTCACGATTTCGAGGTCGCGCTCTCGGGTGCGACCTCGGAGGACGTCGATGCCAACCTCGGTCCCGGTACGTTTGGGATGGCCGAGGAGACCGGACGCGATCTGAACGACGCGATTCGCGACGGGGCCGCGCGCAATCTCGGCCTCGGGCAGGCCGTCGTCGATCATCTCGGACGCCAGCGGCCGGCGTTCGCGCGCGCGAGCCTCCTCTGCGCCGCGGGCCGGCTCGGCATTCCCGTCACCGTGCACGTCGGCATCGGCACGGACATCATTCACATGCATCCGGCCGCGTCAGGCGAGGCGATCGGCGCCGCGAGCCTCCGCGACTTCCGCTACTTCACGTCGTTCGTCGCCAAGCTCGAAGGCGGCGTGTACCTCAACTGCGGATCCGCGGTGATGCTGCCTGAGGTGTTCCTCAAGGCCGTCTCGCTCGTGCGCAATCGCGGCATCTCGCTTGAGGGCGTGACGACCGTGAATTTCGATTTCATCAAGAACTACCGATCGGAAACGAACGTCGTACGCCGGCCCGTAGCCGGAATCGGCAAGGGGTATTCGTTCACGGGGCACCACGAGATCATGCTGCCGCTGCTGGCGGCAGCGCTAACAAGTTAGAAGTTCGAAGCCAGAAGTTAGAAGTTTGGGACGAGATGCAGCGTGCGCTCCGAACTTCTAACTTCTGGCTTTGAACTTCTAACTTGACTATGATCGAACGTTGCGCCGGTGTAGCTCAGTTGGTTAGAGCATGCGGCTCATAACCGCAGTGTCCGGGGTTCGAATCCCTGCACCGGCACCACCTTTCTTGAACCGGGTTTTCCAGGATGCGGGACCTCGCGCGCGTCGTGGCCGGGACGATCGCCCGTCACGGCCTGGCTGGAGCGGACGACCGCGTCGCGGTCGCCGTCTCCGGCGGCCCTGACTCGGTTGCGCTCGTGTGGCTCTTGCGCGAGCTGGCGCCCGATCTGCGCTTCTCGCTCGCGGGTCTCATCCACGTCAATCATCAGCTGCGCGGCGCCGAGTCGGACGCCGACGAGGCGTTCGTGCGAGCGCTCGCGTCGCGTCTCGGCCTCGCGTGCGAGATCGCGCGCGTCGACGTCGCGGCGCGGGCTCGGGCCGAGCATCGATCGATCGAAGCGGCGGCGCGTGACGCTCGGTACGCCGCGTTCGAAGACGCCGCCGCAACACTCGGCGCGACGCGGGTCGCCACGGGACACACCGAGGACGACCAGGCCGAAACGGTCCTGCTGCGCTTGTTGCGGGGCGCCGGCGCGCGCGGCGTCGGTGGCATTCGAATCCGTCGTGGCCACTACATCCGTCCGGTGCTCGAGTGCCGGCGCGCGGAACTCCGGCGTCACCTTCACGCGCTCGGCGAGCCATTCCGCGAGGACGCCTCCAACCTGGACCGCGCGGTGCCGCGCAATCGCATTCGGCACGATCTGCTTCCCGTCATCGAAGATTTCGCCCCCGGCGGCGTCTCCGCCCTCGCGCGCTTCGCTCAACTTTCCGCCGAAGACGAAGAGTATTTGGCAGGGGAAGCGATCAAATGGGCGGGTTCCTCCGTCTTATCTGATGGCGCCGGTGTCCAACTGAAGACAGGGGGCCTCGCGAGCCTTCCGCCGGCGCTTGCGCGCCGCGTGGTTCGGCGGGCGGTCGAACTGGCCGCGCCCGACGCCAGGCTCGACAGTCGTCACTTAGAGGCGATTCGGGCGCTGGCTGCGGCCGATAAGGTGGACGGTCACCTTGACGTCCCAGGCGCGTCGGTCGATCGGCACGGCGACGCGCTCTTCGTCGTCGCCGCCCGCCCGCCCGCGGCTGCGCCAGGCGACTTCGAGGTGCCGTTGCCCGTACCGGGCGAGGCGGCGATGCCTGCCCTGGGTGCAACGCTGGTCGCGCGCCGCGCATCGAACGGACAGGCGCCGAACGTCGGCCGGCCGCCCGACGTCGCGGTCGTGCAGGCCGCGTCGGTGGCGCTTCCGCTCGCCGTGCGGAACCGCCGGCCGGGCGATCGATTCCGGCCGCTCGGCGCGCCCGGACGTCGCAAGGTGCAGGATGTTTTCGTGGATCGCAAAGTCCCACGGCGCGAACGAGATCGCGTCCCGATCGTGATCGATGCGGCGGGACGAATTGTGTGGGTCGCAGGGGTCGTGATTGCCGACGAGTGCCGGGTGACGGCCCCCCATTTAGGCGTGGTAATCTTGGAACTGAGACGCCAATAACAACAGCATGAATTCGACGCTTAAGAGCCTCTTGTTCTGGATGGTCCTGGTGGTCATCGCTGCCTTGATCTGGCAGTTCTCCACCAACTTCCAGCGAAACACCGACGAGATCACGTTCACCGACTTCATCCAGAAGGTGAACAGCAATCAGGTCGCGATGGTGACCTTCACGGGGACCGAGATCACCGGGAAGTACAACGACCCCGGCGGCAAGGACTTCCGCACGTACATGCCGCCACAAGGCGTGTACAACGGTCTGGCCAACGACCTCGAGGCGAAGGGCGTCACGATTAAGGCCCGGCCCGAGTCGACCAGTCCCTGGGCGACGCTCCTGATCTCCTGGGCGCCCATCGTGCTGATGATTGGCTTCTGGGTCTTCATCATGCGGCAGATGCAGAGCGGCGGGAACAAGGCCCTGTCGTTCGGCAAGAGTCGCGCGAAGCTGTCTTCGTCGACACAGAAGAAGGTGACGTTCAAGGACGTCGCGGGCGCCGACGAAGCGAAGGACGAGCTTCAGGAGATCATCGAGTTCCTGCGCGAGCCGCAGCGCTTCCAGAAGCTGGGCGGCCGCATTCCGAAGGGCGTCCTGCTCATGGGATCGCCCGGCACCGGCAAGACCCTCCTCGCGCGCGCCGTCGCGGGTGAGGCGAACGTGCCGTTCTTCTCGATCAGCGGCTCTGACTTCGTCGAGATGTTCGTCGGCGTCGGTGCCTCGCGCGTGCGCGACCTGTTCGAGCAGGGCAAGAAGAACGCGCCCTGCATCATCTTCATCGACGAGATCGACGCCGTCGGCCGTCACCGCGGCGCGGGCCTCGGCGGCGGCCACGACGAGCGCGAGCAAACGCTCAACCAGCTCCTGGTCGAGATGGACGGATTCGAGTCGAACGAGGGCGTGATCCTCATTGCCGCGACCAACCGTCCCGACGTGCTCGACCCGGCGCTGCTTCGTCCCGGCCGTTTCGATCGCCGGATCGTCGTCAATCGTCCGGACGTGAAGGGACGCGAAGGCATCCTCGCCGTCCACACCCGCAAGATTCCGCTCGGCGACGATGTGGAGATTCGAGTGTTGGCGCGGGGCACGGCGGGTTTCTGCGGCGCGGACCTTGCGAACCTCGTGAACGAGGCGGCGCTCAACGCCGCGCGCTACAACCAGAAGGTCGTCCGCATGGCCGACTTCGAGTTCGCCAAGGACAAAGTCCTGATGGGCTCGGAGCGCCGGTCGATGATGATCACCGAGGAAGAGAAGCGCGTCACCGCGATCCATGAAGCCGGCCACGCGCTGCTCGCGGCGCTCCTGCCGAACGCCGATCCGGTGCACAAGGTCACGATCATCCCGCGCGGCATGGCGCTTGGCGTCACGATGCAGCTGCCGATGGACGACAAGCACAACTACTCGCGCGACTACCTCAACGATCAGATCGCGATTCTGCTCGGCGGCCGCATCGCGGAAGAGATCACGAACGGGCAACTCACGACCGGCGCGGGCAACGACCTCGAGCGCGTCACCGACGTCGCCCGCAAGATGGTCTGCGAGTGGGGCATGAGCGACGGCATGGGCCCGCTCACGTTCGGCAAGCGCGAGGAGCAGATCTTCCTCGGCCGCGAAATCGCGAAGTCGCAGGACTACAGCGAGGAGACGGCGGTCTCGATCGACGTCGAGGTCAAGCGCTTCGTGATGACCAACTACGAGCGCGCCCGCAAGATGCTCGTGGACAACAAGCCGTTGCTCATCAAGATCGCCGACGAGCTGCTCGCGCGTGAGGTCCTCGACGCCGATCAGGTCAAGCGTCTCGTCCAGGGCCTGCCGCTCGAAGAGCGCGTGCCGGCGACACCGCCCGTGACCGACGAAGGCCGCCGCGAGCCGGCCGGCCCGGGCCGTCCGGCGATCGTGCCCGCGCTCAACAAGCCGGTCGGCCAGGAATAGAGAAAGATCGGATCAAGCCAGAAGTTAGAAGCCAGAAGTTAAAAGTACAGAATGCACGCGTGCACTCCGAACTTCTAACTCTTGGCTTTTGACTTCTAACTTGATCGTGACCTTTGCACCCAGACAAGTCTTTACCCTAGCCTTACCCCGCGGCGGGTCGCTCACGCTTGGCGAGCGTACCCTCGTCATGGGGATCATCAACGTCACGCCCGATTCGTTTGCCGACGGCGGCGATCGGTTCGCGCCGGATGCCGCCATCGAGGGCGCGCTCGAGATGGCGCGTCTGGGCGCCGACCTGATCGATATCGGCGCCGAGTCCACGCGTCCTGGCGCCGATCCGCTCCCCGCCGCCGAAGAGCTCCGCCGGCTGGTGCCAGTGCTCGAGGGGTTGCGCGGCCGGCTCGAGGTTCCGATCTCGGTCGATACGTACAAGGCCGCGGTGGCCGAGCGCGCGATTGACCTTGGCGCCGCGATCGTCAACGACGTCAGCGGCTTGACCTTCGATCCCGGTCTGGCGGCTGCCGTCGCCAAACGGCGAGTGCCCGTCGTGCTCATGCACACGCGCGGGCGATCGAAGGAGATGTACGAGCGCGCGATCTACACGGATCCGGTCCGTGAGGTCGAGGCCGAGCTCTCGGCGCGCGTCGAGGCCGCGGAGGCCGCCGGCATTCCACGCACGCAGGTGATCGTCGATCCTGGCTTGGGCTTCGCCAAGCGCGCCGAGCACTCGCTGGCGGTGCTGGCCGGGCTGCCGAGGCTCGCGACGCTCGGATGCCCGATCCTCGTCGGCCCGTCGCGCAAGTCATTCCTCAAGGCGGCGCTCGGCGACGTGCCGGCCGGTGACCGCCAGTGGGGCACGGCGGCCGCGGTCACCGCGGCGGTGCTGTTCGGCGCGCACATCGTCCGCGTGCACGACGTGCGGGCGACGGTCGACGTCGTCCGCGTCGCTGATGCCCTGCGCGCAGTTTGATACTCTGTTTGCGCGTTCATGAGCCAGATCGCGTCATTTATTCACCGACCGGTCATGTCCTGGTGGGATCTTGTCGACATCATCATCGTGTCGATCTTGATCTACGAGGCGCTGAAGCTGATCCGTGGCACGCGCGCGATGCAGATGGCGATTGGATCGCTGCTCGTTGCCGCGCTGTTTTACGGGTCGCGGCTCCTGCCGCTGCAGACCGTCAACTGGCTGATTCGGAACGTGCTCGCGTACGTTGTGATCGCTGCGATCGTGCTCTTTCAGCAGGACATTCGTCGCGCGCTGTCGCAGCTCGGCCGCGCGCCGTTCTTTCGTTACTTCGCGCAGGCCGAGCAGTCGGCGGAGAGCATCGAGGAAGTGATCACGGCGGCAGGGCAGCTCGCCAAGAAGCGCGTCGGCGCGATCATCGTGTTCGAGCGCGAGATTGGATTGCGCAACTACATCGAGAGCGGCATTCCGATCGATGCGGTCCTCAGCTACGATCTGCTGACCACGATCTTTCAGCCGTCGACGCCGCTGCACGACGGCGCGGTCATCGTCCAGGAGACGCGCATCGCTGCGGCGGCGTGCTTTCTGCCGCTCACCGTCAATCCGAAGCTCGATCGCGATCTCGGCACGCGGCACCGGGCGGCGATCGGTCTGACGGAGGAGTCGGACGCGGTCGCCATCGTGATTTCAGAGGAGCGCGGCGAGATTTCGCTGTCGCTGCAAGGCCGCATCGAGCGCGCGCTCTCCACCGAGCGCCTGCGCGAGCGGCTGCAGGCGCTGATTCTGCAGCGGCGACAGAGCGCCGGGGCCGCGCTCGCCGCGGCCGGCACGGACGCCTGATGGCCTGGCACCCGTTCCGCAACCTCGGACTCAAGATCGCCGCGCTGGGCCTTGGCGCGTTGTTGTGGTTCGCGGTCGCCGGTCAGCAGGTCGAGCGCACCATCTCGCGCGTGCCCGTCGTGTACCGCAACGTGCCAACGGGATTGCAGATCACGGGCGACCTCACCGAGGCTGTGACCGTGCACGTACGCGGCACGGAGAATCAGATCTCGCGCTTGCAGACCGACGAAGTGGGCGCGGTCGTCGACCTCGGCGACGCCGGGGCGGGACAGCGCAGCACGTTTCCGCTCCGCACCGATCAAATCGCGGTACCCGCCGGCGTCGAAGTGATCTGGGTGGAGCCCGCGGAGGTCACGCTGACGCTCGAACCGGCGGGCACCGCAAACTTTCCGGTCAAGCCGGTCCTCGACGGACAGCCCGCACCGGGATTCATCGTGAGCAACGTGTCGGTCGACCCGTCGAGCGTCGCGCTCGCCGGGCCGGAGAGCCGGCTGCACACCGCGACGGCCGCGACGACCGATCCGGTCAGCGTCTCTGGCGCGACCGCGCCGGTCACCGCCGTGGTCGCGATCAGCTCGGTCGATCCCGAGCTGCGCCTCCGCGAGCCGCGCGATGCGCGCGTCACCGTGACGATCGTGCCCGAGTCGTCGCTCAACGCGAGGACGTTCCCCGCGCGCCCGGTGGCGGCGAGAAATCTCGGCGCCGGATGGACCGCCATTGCGACGCCGGCGCAGGTGAGCGTCACGCTGCACATCTCGGCCGCTCTTCCGGGCGGTGTCGACGAGCGGCGTGTCGTGCCTTACGTCGACCTCGTCGGCCTCGGACCCGGACAGTACACGCTTCCCGTGCGCGTGGACCCCGCGCCGGAGTTTTCCGTGACGGCGATCAGTCCCACCGCCGTCTCCGTGCAGATTCGCTGATGGGCGCCCCAAAACTCTTCGGCACCGACGGCGTGCGCGGTGTCGCTGGCACGTACCCGCTCGATCCGCCGACGATCGCGCGGCTCGGCGCGGCGATCGTGCGCGTCCGCCCGTTCGAGCGCGCCGCCAGGATCATCGTCGGCCGCGACACGCGGGAGTCGGGCGAGTGGATCGAGCGCGAGCTGGCGCGCGGCGCGGCGTCGGAAGGCGCGATCGTGACCTCGGCCGGCGTCCTTCCGACGCCCGGCGTGGCGTATCTTGCCGGGGCGCTCGACTTCGATCTCGGCGTCGTGTTGTCCGCGTCCCACAATCCGTTCGCGGATAACGGCATCAAAGTCTTTTCCGGCCGCGGCGAGAAGTTTGGCGAAGCGGAAGAACACGCCGTCGAAGCAGCCATGGCCGACACGAGCTGGTCGGTGGGATCGGCGCGCGACGCTGACGTGAAACGCGGCGATTTTCTCGACCCGTACCTCGATCACGTTCGGAAGATCCTGCCCGACGCCGGACCGCTGCGCGGCGCGAAGCTCGCGCTCGATCTCGCCAACGGCGCGACGACGACGACGGCGAGACGGCTGTTTGAGTCGGTGGGCTTCGAGCTCGTCACGCTCGGCGATCGTCCCGACGGCCGCAACATCAACCTCGCGTGCGGATCGACGCATCCCGCGAAGCTCAGCGCGACGGTCGTGGCCGAGCATTGCCGGCTTGGCATCGCGTTCGACGGCGACGGCGACCGAGCGATTTTCGTCGACCATCGTGGACACATCATCGACGGCGACGCCGTGCTGCTGATGCTCGGCCGGCACGATCATCACACCGGCCGGCTTCGCGGCGCCACCGTGGTCGCCACGGTCATGAGCAACGTCGGTCTGGAGATTGCGCTGCGCGCGCACGGCATCCGCATGCTGCGCACGCCGGTCGGCGACAAGTACGTGATGGAAGAGATGGCGCGCGGCGGTTACACGATTGGCGGAGAGCAGTCCGGCCACGTGATCATGACCGAGCACCTCGCGACGGGTGACGGCATGGCGACGGCGCTCGCGGTGCTGCGCGTCATGGCCGAGACCGGGCGCGAGCTGGTGGATCTCGCGAGCGAGCTCGTCACGCTGCCGCAGACGCTCGTCAACGTCCGCGTCGCGCGAAAGACGCCCGTCGAGGAGGTTCCCGAGATCCGCGCGGCGATCGCGCGCGTCGAAGCGGCGCTCGACGGTCGCGGCCGCGTGCTCGTGCGCTATTCGGGCACCGAGCCGCTCTTGCGCATCATGATCGAGGGCGAAGATCAGTCGTCCGTTCAGGCGTGGGCCGAAGAGATCGCCGAGGCCGCACGAATCACGCTCGGCCAGTAGCGTCCTGGCACAGGCACTGCATGATTGCGTTGTCCGTGAACGTGAACAAGGTCGCGACGCTTCGCAACTCGCGAGGCGGCGAGCTTCCGAGCGTCGTCCGCGCGGCCGAGACGTGTCTCGACGCGGGCGCGCCGGGAATCACCGTCCATCCGCGCGCGGACGAGCGGCATATTCGTCCGGCGGACGTCACCGACGTGGCGGCGCTGATCGCCGGCTATCGCGCGCGGACGGGACGCACGATCGAATACAACATCGAAGGCGATCCCCGGCCGGGACTCATCGACATGGTGCTCGCCGTGCGGCCGACTCAGTGCACGCTCGTGCCCGTCATGCCGGGCGAAGTCACGAGTCAGGCGGGATGGCCCGCGACGACGCCCGAGGGAGGGCTCCAGGGGGTGATCGACCGCTTGCGCCGCGCCGGCATTCGCGTGAGCTTGTTCGTCGATCCTGAAGACGCACCGGTGCGGTGGGCGAAGCGGCTCGGCGCCGATCGCATCGAACTCTACACGGAGCCGTTCGCGCGCGCGTTTCACGCCGGCGCCGCTTCCGGGGACTCGAGCTTCGCGAAGTACGTTGCCGCGGCGGAGCTCGCGCACTCGCTCGGGCTCGGCATCAACGCCGGTCACGATCTCGCTCTGGACAATCTCACGCTGTTTCGCCGCCTGCCGCATCTCGACGAGGTGTCGATCGGACACGCGCTCATCGGGCATGCGCTCTGGGTCGGGCTCGATCGCGCCGTCCGTGATTACCTCCACGTCCTCGGGAGGTATGATGGTGCCAGCGCGGGGACGCCCTCCGGCGCGGCTTCATGAAGCGCGAATCCGTCGTCTTCTCCATCGTGGGCATGTTTTTCGGCGTGCTGATCGGCTGGATGATCGGCAGCCAGCAGGCGCGCCAGGCTGCGCCGCCGTCGGCGGCCGCGGCGTCCGACGCGCCCGCCGCAGCCTCTCCCTCGTCGTCATCGTCTCAGGCGCCGCCGCTCGACACGCTGCGCGCGTCGAACCTCGAGCGGACGGCCAATGGCGATCCGTCGAACGTGTCGGTGCGGATCGAGCTCGCCGATCTGTACTTCGACGCCGAGCGCTTCGACCTCGCCACACCGTGGTACGAAGCCGCGCTCAAGCTCGATCCGAAAAACGTGAACGTGAGCACGGACCTCGGCGTGTGCTATTACTACCTCAATCAGGTCGATCGCGCGCTCGCGCAGCTCGACCACTCGCTCGCGATCGATCCAAAGCACTCGAAGACGCTGCTCAATCAGGGGATCGTGCGCGCGTTCGGCAAGCAGGACTTCAAAGGCGCCGTCGAGTCGTGGCAGAAAGTGATGGCGATGTCGCCCGGCACGCCCGAGGCGCAGCAAGCGAAGCAGGGACTCGACGGCATTTTCTCGTCGCATCCCGAGCTGAAGCCCGACGGTCGCGGCGGCGACCCTTCGGCGGATCCGGGGCGCGCCTAGATGGAAATCATCCCCTGGCTGCTGCGCGCCATCCTCGTTACGGTCTTCCTGCGTTTCATCATTCGTTTGATTGGCATGTTCATGGCGCCGACGTCGCGGCCCGGACCGCGCGCCGCCGGACCGCGTCCCGCGTCGCGGCCGACCGAGCGCATCGGCGGGGCGCTCGTCCGCGATCCGCAGTGCGGGACGTACATTCCGATGACGCGCGCGATTCGCGCCGGCTCGGGTGCTGACGCGCACTACTTCTGCTCCGAGGATTGCCGCCGGACGTACTTCGCGGCCCATCCGACGGCTCATTCCGCGTGATGGATCTCGATCAGCTTCGCGCCGACATCGTCGAAGTCGGCCGCCGCCTCTGGGTGCGCGGCTACGTCGCGTCGAACGACGGCAACATCAGCGTCCGCGTCGGGCCTGACCGCTTGCTGTGCACGCCCGCCAACGTGTCCAAGGGTTTCATGACGCCGGACATGATGGTCCTCACCGATCTCGATGGCACGCTGGTGTCCGGTGCGCCCGGCCGCCGGCCGTCGTCCGAGATCAAGATGCATCTGGTCGTGTATCGCGCGCGGCCGGACATCAACGCCGTCGTCCACGCGCATCCGCCGCTCTCGACCGGATTCGCGGTTGCCGGCATTCCGCTCGATCGCGCCGTGCTCGCCGAGGTCGTGACGACGCTCGGGAGCATTCCGATTGCGGACTATGCCACGCCGTCCACGCCGGCGCTCGCCGAATCGGTCGCGCCGTACGTGAAGGCGCACGACGGGCTGCTGCTCGCCAATCACGGCGCGCTGGCGCTCGGAACGGATCTCTTCGCGGCGTACTACAAGATGGAGACGATCGAGCACTTCGCGCGCATCAGCCTGGTCGCGCGCATGCTCGGCCGCGAGCACCTGCTTTCGCGCGAGGAGGTCGAGCGCCTGCAGGCATTGCGAGGCTCGTATGGCATCGCCGCGCCCGCGCCAATCTGTCCGGATCCGTCGCCGACCGACGATCCGAGCTGCCAGGTCGTGGTGGCGCCGTCGGCGCCCGGCACGCAGCTCGTGCCGGACTCGAGCGTGGCGAGCGGTGCCGGTCGCGTTTCTGTAGGTACGGACGGCGAGATTCGGCTAACATACGGCCAGCTGACGGCGCTCGTCGACGAAGCAGTGCGACAGCTCGCTGAGGCCGGCAAGAGTTAACGCACGCGTTTACGGAGGAGCTCAATGGGCGAGGCGCTCGGGATGGTCGAGACAAAGGGTCTGGTCGCGATGATTGAAGCGGCCGACGCGATGGTCAAGGCCGCGAAAGTCACGCTGGTCGGGTGGGAGAAGATCGGCGCCGGGTATGTGACCGCCATCGTCCGTGGTGACGTTGCCGCCGTGAAGGCCGCGACCGACGCCGGTGCCGCCGCGGCGCGCCGCGTCGGCGAGCTCGTCTCGGTCCACGTCAGTCCGCGCCCGCACGCCAATCTCGAAGACGTGCTGCCGATCGGCAAGGCGTCAAAGGCATAGGAAAGTCGGGAAGTCGAAAAGTCGAGAAGTGGAGAAGTGAACACTTCGCTTGCCAACTTCCCGACCTTTCGACTTCCCGACCTCGCGACTTCCCGACTTCCCGACTTCTTGACTTCTCGACTTTCAAGTAACGGTTATGCTCTTAGCGAAAGTGGCCGGCACCGTCGTCGCGACCAGAAAAGATGAACGCCTGGTCAGCAACAAGCTGCTGATCGTCCGTCCGATCGATCCGACCGGCAAGCCTGACGGCAACTACATCGTCGCAGTCGACACCGTCGACGCGGGATTCGGTGAGACCGTCCTCATCGTGAGCGGCAGCTCCGCGCGTATGGCATCGGGCATGAAAGATTGTCCGGTCGACGCGGCGATCGTCGGCATCGTCGATCACATCGAGGTCGACGAGGCGGGGCGCGAGCGCGCTGTCGCGGCGCCGGCCCGGTAGCGTCATGCAGGTCGCGCGGGTGATCGGCGACATCGTGTCCAGCATGAAGGACTCCGCGCTCACCGGTCACAAGTTGCTCGTGCTTCAGCCCGTGTCGCCGGATCGAGCGCCGGCCGGGCGTACGCTCGTCGCAGTTGACGCAGTGGGCGCGGGCGTCGGCGAGCACGTCTTTTTCGTGCGCGGCAAGGAAGCGTCGTTCCCGTTTTATCCCGCCGAGCCGCCCGTCGACGCCTGCATCGTCGGGATCGTCGATCGCTGGGACATGGAGTAGACGGGCCATGCAGATCGGCCGCGTCGTCGGCACGCTCGTTGCCACGCAGAAGCATCGCAAGCTCGACGGCGCGAAACTGCTGCTCGTTCAACCGCTGACGCTCGACGATCGACCGCGCGGGACGCCGGTGCTCACGATCGACTCGGTTGGCGCGGGCGTGGGCGAGCGCGTGCTCATCGTCATCGAGGGACGCGCGGCGGGCGACGCGCTGCGCCGCAAAGCCGCGCCCGTTGACGCCGCGATCATCGGGATCATCGACCGCGTCGATCTCGCCGCTGAGCCATCATGACCGACGACGAACTTCGCGCACTCGTGCGTCAGGCAGTGCAGCGCCATCTCGGAACGCGCGCGTCCGAGGCCGCGCCGCGCGCGATGCCGATTCTCACGGAGCCGGCCGGCGATCCGGGCTGGCGCCATCACGCGAGCCACGTGCAATATCTGACGCTCGTCAACATCGGCGACGCATGCCTCATCGAGCCCGGCGTCGAGTGCAACCACTGCGGCTACTGCAAGTCCCACGGGCACTGACATCGGCGATCGGCGATCGGTGATGGCATCGATGAATCGGCTAATCGAGCGATCGTTGAGTACGATTGACCAATCGCCGCTCTTCCAATGACCATCCGCAATCACCGATCGCCAATCGCCGATGTCTGATCCGGTCATCGTCCTGAAAACGCTCGAGCGCGCTGTCCGCGCGATGGAAGAGCCCGCCGTCGAAAAGATCAGCCGCGACACGCGCGAAGATCCTTTTCGCGTGCTCATCGCGACGATGCTGTCCGCGCAGACGAAGGATGCGGTGACGGCCGCGGCGTCGGCGCGGCTGTTTCGCGTCGCGCGCTCGCCGAAGACGATGGCGCGGCTGTCCGCGAAGCGCATCGAGAAGCTGATTTATCCGGTGAGCTTCTACCGCGTGAAGGCACGCCACGTGCGCGAGACGTGCCAGGCGCTGCTGGAGACATGGCGCGGGCGTGTGCCCGATCGGATGGAAGATCTGCTGACGCTGCCGGGCGTCGGGCGCAAGACGGCGAACCTGGTGCTCATCCTGTCGCACGCCAGCCGCGACAACATCTGCGTGGATACGCACGTGCATCGGCTCGCGAACCGGCTGGGCTGGGTCCGCACCCGCACGCCCGAGCAAACGGAGCACGCCCTCTACCAGGTCTTGCCACGCCGGTGGTGGCCGCGCGTGAACCTGTTTCTCGTGACGTGGGGCCAGCAGGTCTGCCACCCGGTGTACCCGCGCTGCCGGGCCTGCGTCGTCAGCCGGCTCTGTCCGAAGGTCGGCGTGGAGCGCGTCGGGAACGCCTGAGAGTGGTATTGTGTGTCCGACTTCCGACTACTGACTTCCGACGTCTGACTTTCAATTCTCGACCTTGGAGGCGCACATGACGAAGCGGCTGATGGGAGCGACACTGGCGCTGGCGGCCTTCGCGATCGCCGGCGTCGGCGCGGAGCGATCCGGCCAGACCCCCGCGCCGGCGGCGCCGGCCGCGCCGACGCTGGTGCTCGAAACGGCCAAGGGCAACATCGAAATCGAGCTCTATACGAAGGACGCCCCGAAGAGCATCGATCACATCCTGACGCTCGTGCACCGCGACTTCTATCGCGGCCTGCGTTTCCACTGGGTGCAGCCGGGCGTCATCCAGTTCGGCGATCCGACGTCGCGCGATCTCTCGAAGCAAAGCTCGTGGGGCGAAGGCGGCAGCGGCTCGCGCGTCGGCGTCGCGGAATTCTCGAAGCGGCCGTGGGAGGCCGGCTCGGTCGGCATCGCGTATCGCCCCGGTCAGACACCGACCGACACCGACAGCCAGATTTTCATCCTGCTTGGACCGAACCCGGCGCTGAACGGCAAGTACACGCAGATCGGGCACGTGACGAAAGGGTTGGACGTGGCCCACAAGATCGAGCTCGCCGACGTCATCAAGAAGCTCTATGTCAAAGGCGAAGCGCCCAAGTAGGTTCGACAACTTCGTCGCCGGTGCCGTCGCGGTCGCGGCGGCGACGCTAATCGCCTCGGCGCAGACGAAACCCGCCACGCCGCAGACGAAGCCTGCGGCGCCGGCGGCGTCCGCGTCCCCCCTGATCGTCTGCGAGACGGCCAAGGGCACGTTTCAGATTCAGACGTTCGCCGCCGACGCGCCCAAGAGCGTCGATCACATCGTCAAGCTGGTCCGCGCGAACTTCTATCGCGGTCTGCGATTCCATCGCGTCGAGAAAGGACTCGTGCAGATCGGCGATCCGCAGACGCGCAACGTGTCGCTCAGGAACGTCTGGGGGACCGAGAGCAGCGGCAGCCCGATCGGTGTGGCGGAGCTCACGCACAAGCACTCGCACGTGCGGGGCGCCGTCGGCCTCGCGCATCCTGATCCAGGATCTGCGGCCTATGCCGACAGTCAGTTCTACATCATGAAGATCGCCGATCCCGGTCTCGACGCGCGGTTCGTCGTGATCGGCCAGGTCACGAGCGGCATGGACGTCGTCGACAAGCTCGAGGTCGCGGACGTATTGCGGAACGCGACGATCAAGTGACACTTTCGACGTTCCCAATTCAGTACGGCAGCCCGGAGGTCGCGACGATGCCCGCGAGCTCGGGATACCGTTCGATCATCTCCCGCGGATACTCCCCCGGCAGACGCTGATCCAGGTCGTTGCGCAGCACCGCCGCATTCGCGACGGCTTTCGCCGAGAAGTGATTGTTGAAGTACACGAGCACGCGCTTGCTCGTCGAGGCGGCGTTCTTCACGACGTTCGCCACCGGTTTCAGCTCGTCGGTCGAATACAGATAGTCGTACCGATCCTCGGTCTCGTCGTGATCCCACCACTTCGCCGCATTGCGTCCGTGCAGTCGGATGTACGTCAGCGCGGACTTCAAGGGAACTTCGGACATCGGACCTCGGACGTCGGACCACGCTTGTTGCACTGAGCTCTCGAACTTCGGTTCGTCGATGAGCGCCCACGCGGCGCGATGCGCGTCGAGGTGCGCGCGCGTGTCGTCGCCCGCGTCGCTCCACGATCGATGACGCAGCTCGACGGCGAGCGGGTAACCCGCGAACGCGGCGAGCAGCCAGTCGAGGTATTCGCGGGTGGCGGGTTCGGCGTGGAAGCTCGGCGGAAACTGGATCAGGAGCGCCGCGAGCCGCCCGGCTTCGGCGATCGGATCGATCCCGTGGCGGAACTGATCGATGTCCGCGCGCGACAGGTCCCAGTCCGTCACACCAGCGCGTGACAGATACATGTCCGGGTGTGTGAACTTCTGATAGAGCTTTGCTGAAAAGAGGAAGCTCGCCGGCGTCCGTCGCAGCCAGCTCAAAGAGAGGTCCGGCTCCGGCACCCGGTAGAACGTCGAGTTCACTTCGACCGTGTCGAAGTGCTCGGCGTAGTACGCGAGCTCGTCGAAGCCCCTCGTGCGCCGCGCCGGGTAGAACACGCCGTTCCAGGTACCGCGCCCGGTCGGGTAGTTCCAGCCGGCGGTTCCAATGAAAACGGACACAGGACAGTCTAGGATCAAGTTAGAAGTGAGAAGCCAAAAGTTAGAAGTCTCGGAGGATCACGCGGACGCTCCGAACTTCGAACTTCTGGCTTCTCACTTCTGACTTGATCCAAACTCACCGAGTGTTGACCGTCTACGAGATCTACGCCTCCATTCAGGGCGAGTCGACGCACGTCGGGCGGCCCTGCGTCTTCGTGCGCCTGGCGGCCTGTGATTTGCGCTGCCGCTGGTGCGACACTCCGTACGCGTTTACCGGCGGCCAGAAGCGCCCGGTCGGCGACGTCGTCGCCGAGGTTGAGCGTTTCGACTGCAAGGTCGTCGAGATCACCGGCGGCGAGCCCTTGCTTCAGCGCGACGTCTATCCGCTGATCGACCAGCTGCTCGAGCGCGGGCACGAAGTCCTCGTCGAGACCGGTGGTCATATTCCGATCGACGATCTGCCCGATCCCGTCGTCGCCATCGTTGACGTGAAGTGTCCAGGCAGTGGCGAAGCTGCGAAGATGCACTGGCCGAACCTCGAGGGCCTGTCGGCGCACGACGAGGTGAAGTTCGTGATCGCCGATCGCGCCGACTACGATTACGCGAAGGACGTCGTCTCGCGCTATCAGTTGATCGATCGCGCGCGCGCGGTGCTCTTCTCGCCGGTATTCGGCGAGCTGGCGCCCGCCGAGCTGGCCGCGTGGATCATCGAGGATCGTCTGGCGGTCCGCCTGCAACTTCAGGCGCACAAGTACATTTGGAGTCCGGACGCCCGGGGCGTGTGATGGCGCGCGCCGTGGTACTCCTCTCGGGCGGCCTCGATTCGACCACCGCCGCCGCTCTCGCGCGACGCGAAGGCTGGGCGCTCTACGGTCTGACGCTCCGCTACGGCCAGGTCCACGCGGCCGAGCTCGAAGCCGCGCGCCGCGTCGCGCTCGCTCTCGGCTTCGAGCGCCACGTCGAGCTCGACGTCGACCTGCGCGCCTTCGGCGGATCGGCGCTCGTCGGCGACGGCGCCATCCCGAAGGACCGGATCGTCGATGAGGCCGCCCGCGCCTCCAATGGCCCAATGACCCGGTGGTCCAATGACCCAATAACCCAATGGCCCAATGAACCAGTAGCGCGGCCTGACGGCGCCATCCCCTCGACCTACGTTCCCGCACGCAATACCGTGTTCCTGTCGCTGGCGCTTGCCTGGGCCGAAGTCCTCGCCGCCGAACGCATCGTCATCGGCGTGAACGCTCTCGACTACTCCGGCTATCCCGACTGCCGGCCTGAGTTCATTGCCGCCTTCGAGTACCTGGCGAGTTTGGCGACCCGCGCGGGCGTCGAGGGGCGCCCGCTCAAGGTCTGGGCGCCGCTGCAGCAGCTGACCAAGGCCGGCATCATCCGGCTCGGTCTCGAATTGGGCCTCGATTACGGACTGACGCACAGCTGCTACGACCCGGGGCCGGACGGCGGGCCCTGCGGCCGCTGCGATAGCTGCCAGCTCCGCGCGCGCGGTTTTGCTGAGGCCGGCGTGACCGATCCCTTGTTGTTTCCGCGCTGAGCGCACACAATACCGCGGTTAACGTGGCTCGTCCGCTTCGCGAGCAGCTCGCCGTTGCCACGCTGCTGTTGCTAATCCCCGTCAGCGGCGTGATGACCTGGGCGGCCGGCACGACCTACAGCGAGCAGGTCGCGCAGCTGCACCAGGAAGCCAATCGTCTGGCCTCCGCCATCGCCGCGCACATCGAGGAAAGCGGACCGGAGGACTCGGCCTCACTCAAAGCCTTTCTCAGCCATCTTCAATTCGCCGAAGGCGCCGAGGTCACGATCCTCGACAACGGCGGGCGGACGGTCGCCGTGCAGGCGACCTCAGCGCGCGAGGTCGAGGAGCGCGCCTTCGGCGCCACCGCGATCCCGCGGCTCGGCTGGACGGTGAGCGTCGGCATTCCGACGTCCGTCGCTTGGGGGCGGACCGCGCCCATCTACCGCCGCACGATCGGCATCACGGCGATCGCCACGCTCGTCATGCTCGCCCTCGAGGCCGTGTTTCTCCGGCGATGGCTGCGATCGCTCGTGACGCTCGAGCGCCGCGTGGATCGCGTCGGCGCTGGCGATCTCAGCACGCTGCCGTTCGAGCCGATGCCCTCGCGCGAGCTCGAGCATCTGCGCGACGCGTTCGGCGGCATGGTTGAGAATCTCCGTGAGGCGCGCGAGTCGATCGCGCGGCAGGTCGACGAGGAACGCCGCATCCGTCAGGAGCTCGAGCTCTTGCAGCAGCAGCTCATCCGTCAGGAGCGGCTCGCGGCGATTGGCGTGCTCTTGTCGGGCATCGCGCACGAGCTGAACAATCCGCTGCAGGCGATCTCCGGCTTCGCCGAGCTGCTGCAGCGCGAGCCGGATCTGCGGACCGACGTGCGCGCCGATCTCGCGCTGATCAAGAAGGAGAGCGGCCGCGCGAGCGCCATCATCCGCAATCTGTCGCGCTTCAGCCGGCAGCAGGGCTCGAAGGCCGGCGCCGTGTACCTGCGCGACGTCGTCGCCTCGGTCGTCGAGCTCCGCCAGCGCCGGTTCCAGGAGCAGAACGTCACGCTCGAGGTCGACGATCAATCCAGCCAGCCGACGCTCGCCGTCATGACCGAGCTGCAGCAAGTGCTGCTCAACTTCGTGATCAATGCCGAGCAAGCGCTCGGGGCGATGACGACAGGCGCGCGGAGAATTGCGATTCGGACGCACGACACCGACACCGGCGTCGTACTCGAAGTCGAGGACAACGGGCCCGGGGTGCGGCGCGAAGACGAATCGAAGCTCTTCCAGCCCTTCTTCACGACCAAGCCCGTTGGCGAAGGCACGGGCCTCGGTTTGTCGGTGAGCTACGGCATCGTCCGCTCGTACGGCGGCACGATCGGCTACCGCGGCGCGCCCGGCGGCGGCGCGCTCTTCTACTTCGAGTTGCCGATCGCCGCGGAGACGCATAAAACTGCATAGTGCCTGGTGCTGAGTGCTTGTGCTTAGTGCCTCGACGCCGAGCACATGGCACCCGGCCTTCTTCATGACTGAACGCCTGTATTACACCGACTCGTCGCTCACCTCCTTCGACGCCACCGTCATTTCCTCGGAGCCCGACGGCGACCGCGCGATCGTCGTGCTCGATCGCACGGCGTTCTATCCGACGTCGGGCGGCCAGCCGTTCGACACGGGCTCGCTCGGCGGCGCGCGCGTCATTGACGTCGTCGACCGGGAGGACGGCATGATCGGGCATGTGCTCGAGCGCGGCCTGACCCCTGGCGCGTCGGTGCACGGGGAAATCGACTGGCCGCGCCGGCTCGATCACATGCAGCAGCACACCGGCCAGCACGTGCTGTCGGCGGCGTTTGATCATCTGCAACACGTCCGGACCGTGAGCTTCCACCTCGGCGCCGAGACGTCGACGATCGATCTCGCCCGCGAGGTCAGCGCGGCGGAGATCGACGAAGCGGAGGCGGCGGCGAATCGCGTGGTCTGGGAGGACCGGCCGGTCACGATTCGATTTGCCACGCCGGAGGAGGCGAGCCGGCTGCCGCTTCGCAAGGAACCAACCCGGACGGGCCCGCTGCGTCTTATTGAAGTACCCGACTTCGATCTCTCGGCGTGCGGCGGGACGCACGTGGCGCGGACGGGAACGATCGGGATCATTGCCGTGGCCGCCGCGGAGCGCTTCAAGGGCGCGACGCGAGTGACGTTCGTATGCGGTCACCGTGCGCTCGCGTCCTATCGCGCGCTGCGAAACGCGGTCGAGGGTGCGACGCGAGCCTTGTCGGTCCCACCGGCAGACCTGGGGCCGGCGATCGAGCGGATGCGCGCCGAGGCGAAGGCTGACAGCCGGGCGATCAAGCAGCTGCAGGAAGAAGTCGCTGCCCATCGCGCCGCAACTTTTCGCGGCAAGGCGGAAACTCTTGGCCCCCTTCGCGGCGTCTTAATGGCAGTGCCAGGATGGCATGCCGGCGCACTCAAGACGCTTGCGCTCGCGATCGTGAGCGAGCCGGGCCTCGTCGCGGTGCTCGTCGGTGACGGCCGTCCGGCTCCGGTCGTCATCGCGCGATCGGCGGACGTCGCGGTCGACGCGGGCGCGTGGCTCCGCCGCGCGACGACGGAGCTCGGCGGTCGCGGCGGCGGCCGCCCCGAATTGGCCCAAGGGGGCATCGACGCAAACGGCAATGAGATTCTCGCGTTCGCACGTCATACTCTGGGGTAGGCTTCCGTAGGACGCTGTAGGCTACAATCGCGCTTCCCGTGTTCCAGTCGCTGTTCCGCTTCCTCTTCAAGTACGAACGGCTCGTCTACGAGCAGGGCAAGTTTGTACTGGGCGCCAGCCGGTCGATGTGGGTCGTCGTGGCGATCGCGGCCATTGCGGCGCTCTACGTCCTCTGGACGTACCGGTCGCTCGTCGCGCTGCGGGGACGCGATCGGATTACGCTCCTCGCGATTCGCCTGCCGCTGCTCCTGGTCGCGCTCTTCGCGCTCCTGCGTCCGATGCTCCTCCTCAAGGTCGCGGTGCCGCAGCAGAACTTCGTCGGCGTGCTCGTCGACGACTCCCGGAGCATGGGGATCAACGATCAGGACGGCAAGCCGCGCTCGGATTTTGCGCGCGACCAGCTCGGCCGCACCGACGGGCCGATGCTCACGGCGCTCGCCAAGCGCTTCAACGTCCGCATGTACCGTTTTTCGAGCGCGGCGGAGCGCCTCCAGGCGGCCGGCGATCTCACGTTTCAGGGCACCGCGACGCGTCTGGGCGATGCGCTCGATCGCGCGCGCGACGAGCTGAGCGGCCTGCCGGTCGCCGGCCTCGTCATGGTGAGCGACGGCGACGACAACTCCGATCAGACGCTCGATGAGTCGATCGCCGGACTCAAGTCTCAGGCGATGCCCGTCTTCACGATCGGGGTGGGACGCGAGCGGCTGACGCGCGACGTGCAGATCACCCGCGCCGAGACGCCGCGCCGCGCGCTCAAAGGCACGTCACTTGTCATCGACGTCGTCATCACGCAGGTCGGGTACGCCGGCGTCAAGGTGCCGCTCATCGTCGAGGACGCGGGGCGAATCGTGAGCCAGCAGGACGTGACGCTGCCCTCCGACGGCGAAGCGGAAACCGTCCACGTGCGGTTCAAAGTCTCGGAGGTGGGCCCGCGGCTCTTCCGCTTCCGGATTCCGGTCCAGACGAACGAGGAAGTACCGCAGAACAACCAGCGCGACGCGCTCATCGATGTGTTCGACACACGCGAGCGCGTCTTGTACCTCGAAGGCGAGCCGCGTCCCGAGGCCGCGTTCATCGATCGCGCCACCAAGCTCGACGACAACCTCCAAGTTGTGCGATTGCAGCGCACCGCCGAAGCTGGGGTCAATTCCCCGGACAAGTACTTGCGACTCAACGTCGAAGGACCCGAAGAGCTCCAGAACGGCTTCCCGACGACACGCGCAGAGCTGTTCACGTATCCGGCGATCATTCTCGGCAGCGTCGAGGCGAGCGCGTTCACGCCTGAGCAGCAGCGCATGCTGGCGGATTTCGTCGACGTACGCGGCGGCGGTCTGCTCGCGCTCGGCGGCGACTCGTCGTTTGCCGAGGGCGGGTGGGCGGGCACGCCGCTCGCCGAGGTCCTGCCGGTCGTCATCGAACCCACGCGCAGCAAGACCGCGCAGCCGTACTTCGCAGAGCTCGTCGTGCGTCCGACGCGCGCCGGGCAGGATCATCCGGCGACGCAAATCACCGATAAGGTCGCGGACGCGCCCGCCAAGTGGCGCGACCTGCCGCCGCTCACCTCGCTCAATCCGATTCGCGACGCCAAGGCTGGCGCCACCGTGCTGCTCACCGGTCTCGACAGCTCGAACCGCGAGCAGATCGTGCTCGCCTACCAGCGCTACGGCCGCGGCAAGGCGCTCGCGCTGCCGGTCCAGGACACCTGGATGTGGCGCATGCACGAGAAGATGGCCGTCGACGATCCGACGCATCGCAATTTCTGGCAGCGCCTCACGCGTTGGCTCGTCGACGGCGTGCCCGATCGCGTCGTCGTCACCGCCGCGCCCGATCACGTCCAGAAGGGCGAGCCGGTCACGATCACCGCCCAGGTTGTCGATCCCGAATACAAAGGCATCGACGATGGGCGGATTACCGCGCACGTGACGTCGCCGTCCGGCAAGGTCGAGGACGTTCCGATGTCGTGGACCGTCAAACGCGAGGGTGAATACACCGCGAAGTACACGCCGAACGACGACGGCACGGTCAAGATCGTCGTCGGCGGCACGGATCGCGAAGGCAAGGACGTCACGCGCGGATCGACGACGGTTCGCGTCGCGCCGAGCGACGCCGAGTACTTCGACGCCGCCATGCGCGCGCCGCTGCTCAAGCGCATCGCCGACGAAACGGAAGGGCGCTTCTTCACGGCCGACCAAAGCTCGTCGCTCGTCGACGCGATCACCTACAGCGGCAAGGGCATCACGGTAATCGAAGAGAAGGAGCTGTGGGACATGCCGTTCATCCTGCTGCTGCTGCTCGCATTGATGGGCGTTGAGTGGAGTTTCCGCCGAGCGAAAGGCCTCGCATGACGAAGAAACCTCGCTCGGCCCTGATCGTTTTTCTGGCCATCTTCGCGAGTGTCACCGCGCTGGCGCAGCGCGGCGGCTATCGGCCGACGTCGTCGTACAGCGGCAACGTGCCGTATGACGGCAAGTTCGTCTTCGTGCGCGTCAGCTATCCGTGGTACGGCGGGCGTCTCGCGCCCTGGGCGCACGACTATCCGGCGGGCGAGCGGCACTTCACGCGGATATTCAGCGAGATCACCGCCGCGCGCGTGCACACCGACGAGAGCAGCATCATGAGCCTCAGCGATCCGGAGCTCTTCAAGAATCCGGTGATTTACATGTCCGAGCCGGGCACGTGGTCAATGAGCGATCAGGACGTGAAGAACCTGCGCGCCTACCTGCTCAAAGGCGGGTTCATGATCCTCGACGATGACCGCTGGAACCACTGGGGCAACATCGACCTGCAGGTGAGCAAGGTGTTCCCGGAAGCGAAGTGGTTCGAGCTCGACGGCACGAGTCCGGTGTTCCATACGTTCTTCGAGATCAATCATCCCGAGAACACGCCGCAGTACTACGATCCGCCGCCGCCGCATTTCCTGGCGGTCTACGAGGACAACAATCCGAACAAGCGGATGCTGATTCTCTGCAACTACAGCACGGACATCTCCGAATTCTGGGAATGGTCCGACAGTGGAATCAAGCCGATTGCCGAAGACAACGAGGCGTACAAACTCGGCATCAACGAGTTCATGTACGGAATCATTCACTGAAGGCTGACGCCGTTTCGAAAGGGGACGTTGTGGATTCCACGACCCAGCAAGTTGTGCGGATGGATTCGCCAGAGGACATCGCGCTCGCCGACAAGATGAACGCCGGCCGCAAGCGCATCGAGGCCGAGCTCGCGAAGCTCATCATCGGCCAGGGCGACGTCGTACATCAGGTGCTGCTGACGCTCTTCGTCGGCGGCAACAGCCTGATCGTCGGCGTGCCCGGTCTGGCCAAGACGCTGATCATCCGGAC
>CAYQRM010000006.1:0-4268 GCA_964419785.1 uncultured Solibacteraceae bacterium
CGAACACGACGTTGGAATCGCGCGGAGAGGCGCGCACGCTCGTGACGTAGATGCCGCCCGGGAAGTCGGCGAACTTCTCCGTCTTGCGCCACGTCTTGCCGCCATCCTCCGTCACCTGCACCAGGCCGTCATCGGTCCCGACGTAGATCAACCCTTCCATCAGCGGCGACTCGTCGATGGTGACGATGTTGCTGAGGTCCGTCGTCGCGTTGTGGAACGCGACGGTTGTGTCCGGGTCCCAGACCTTGCCCATGATCGGAATCACGCGGTAGTCGAGGTTCTTTGAGAGATTCGGACTGATCACCATCCAGTGGTCGCCGCGATCGTCGCTGCGATAGAGCTTGTTGCTGGCCCAGTAGAGCCGCGAGGGCGAGAACGGGCTGACGATGTAGGGCGCGTCCCAGTTCGTGCTGTCGCCCGCGCCGCGCCCGCCGCGTCCGCCGCCCGCCGCACCTGCGCCGCCAGCTCCCGCGCCCGTTGCGTCGGCCGCAGGCGGGGGCGCCGGGTAATCCGGATTCGGCAGGATGATGCCGCCCTGGCCCGGGTGGATCGGCTTGTTCACGCCCGTGCGCAGATCGAGCCGCGACACGCCGCCTGACTGACAGCTCGTGTAGACGATGTTCGGATTGCCCGGCTCGATGCGCGACGTGAACCCGTCGCAGCCGCCGATCATCCACCAATCGCTCAAGCGGATGCCGACGCGATTCATGGTGCGCGACGGCCCGCACTGCGATTCGTTATCCTGGGCGCCGCCGCACACGTTGTAAAACGGCTGCGCATCGTCGACGGCGACGCGGTAGAACTGCGTCACTGGCAGATTGTCGAAGTGCCGCCAGGTCTTGCCCTCATCCCACGACTCGTACGCGCCGCCGTCGTTGGCCACGAGGATGTGCAGACGATCTTTGGGATCGGCCCATACGGAATGGAAGTCGACGTGCACGCTGCCCATGTTTGGCACCGGGGACCAGCAGCGCCCGCCGTCGTGACTCCACTCGAGATTCGTGTTCGCGGACCAGATGGTATCGGGTCGGATCGGATCGACGAAAATTTCCTGGTAGTAGCCCGGATCGCCGCCGCAGTAGGCGCCGACTGCGCAGCCGCCTCGACCGCCGCCGCGTCCGGCTGGCGGGGCGCCGGCTTGTCCGGCTTGCGCCGCCGCATTCGCCGGTGGCGTTGCGGTCTGCGCGCCTCGTCCACGCGCACCGCGTCCGGCCGGTGGCGCCGCGGCGCCTGCAGGCGGTGTCGCAGGATTTGCCGCCGCGCCGGTTGGCGCCGCCGCGTCAGCCGCTGGTGCGCCGCCGCCGCGACGTCCCGCCGGTTGATCGCACGTCGGCGCGTTCTCGGGCACGCCGGGCTTGCCGAACGGCGCGCCCATGCGCTCGAACGAGACGCCGGCATCATCCGATCGATAGAAACCTGATTCACCGGCGAGACCATTCAAGAGCGCGTACACGCGCGTCGGCTTCGCTTTCGGATCGACGCCGAGCGCGATGCGGCCAACGTCGCCCGTCGGCAAGCCCTTGGTGACCTTCGTCCACGTCGCGCCCGCGTTCGTTGACTTGAACAGCCCGCTCTCCGGTCCGCCGCCAATCATCTGACCGACGCCGCGGCGCCGCTGCCACATCGAGGCGTAGAGCACGTCGGGATTGTTCGGATCGATCGCGATGTCGTTCGCGCCCGTGTCGGGGCTGATCGTGAAGATCGCCTTCCACGTCTTGCCGCCGTCGGTCGTCTTGTAGACGCCGCGATCGCCGCCCGCGGACCAGAGCGGTCCCTGCGCGGCGACGTACACGACATCCGAGTTGCGCGGATCAATCTTGATGTTGCCGATGTGTTCCGATCTCTCGAGCCCGACGCGTGTGAACGTTTCGCCGCCGTCGGTTGACTTGTAGAGTCCGTCTCCGTAGGTCGCGCTTCGCGGCACGGAGTTCTCGCCCGTGCCGAGCCAGACGTTGTTCGAGTTCTTCGGGTCGATCACGACGCAGCACATGTTGAACGCGCCACCGTTGTCGAACACCGAGTGCCACGTGTTGCCGCGGTTGTCGCTTTTCCACAACCCGCCGACGGCCGTGGCCGCAAAGTAGCGCGTCGGATTGTTCGGGTCGACCTCGATGTCGGCAATGCGGCCGGTGCTCAGCACCGGGCCGAGGTTGCGGAGCTCGAGGCCCTTGAAGGCGTCAGCGTTCATCCGATTGCCGCCACCCTGGCCGAGGCCGATCGTTACTGCTAAGGCGACAAATGCTGCGATCACCACGAATTGCACGCGTCTCATGGGTGCCTCACTCAAGCGTTCTGCTTCACCTGCGTCGATGTCGAGTGTCTGTCTCTCAATTCAGCGGTCGCTTCGAACGGGGGCAACGGGACAGGCCCCGGCTCACGCCAACGGGGCCAGGCCCGGGCTCATTTCAGCGATCTCGTCTCTCAGTTCGATCCGCCCGGCAACGGCGCCACTTGGAACGACTGTGGCTTGCCAACGGCCGTGATCTGATCACCGTTCGGCCGTCCGATCGTGGCCGTGTAGCGGCCCGCCGGAACCATCGCGCCGCCACCGCCGCCGCGACCTCCGCCACCACCTCGACCACCGCCGCCACCCGCGCCGCCTTGCGGCTCCTCGCGGAGATTCCACGTCACGCGATGGACGCCAGGGGAAGTCGCGAGCGGCATGCGCTGAATCTGCTTGCCCGTGTTGTCGGCGATCGAGAGCACGAGGTCGCCGCTGAATCCTGTACCGACGTTGTAAGTGAACGTCGCGCCCATCGGCGGATTCGGCGTCGCCTCGTTGCCCCACGCCGCGCGCGTGTAACCGTGCTCGTCGAACGCGTACGCGGTGCGCAGCGGGAAGAGCGCGGCCTCCTGGCCGAGCGTCGCCGCCGTGATTTCGCGCAGCGGGCTGTAGTCGTCGAGGACGTAGAAGCCACGACCGAACGTCGCGAGTACGAGATCGTTCTCGCGCTGCTGGATCTTCATGTCGCGGACTTGCGCCGTCGGGATGCCGCCCTTCAGCTGCGCCCAGTGCGCGCCGGCGTCGGGCGAGAAGAACAGGCCCCACTCCGTGCCTGCGAACAACAGATCACCGTTAACGTGATCTTGCGCGAACGACCACACGTCGTAGCGATCGGGCAGGTTCCCGGCGATCGACTTGAACGTCCGTCCGCGATCGTCGCTGCGGACGAGGTACGGCTTGTAATCGCCCTTCTGCCAGTTGTTGAGTGCGACGAACACCACGTTCGAATCGCGCGGTGACGCGAAGACCTTCGTCAAGTACGTGCCGGCCGGCACGCCGGGGAACGTATCGACTTTGCGCCAGTTCTGACCGCCGTCCTCGGTGACCTGCAGCAGGCCGTCGTCGGTCCCGACGTAGATCAATCCTTCGAGCAGCGGCGACTCGTCGATCGTCACGATCGTGCTCAGCGTCGTCGTCGCTTCGTTGTAGGAGACGGTCGTCGCCGGATCCCATACCTTGCCCATGATCGGAATGACCTTCGGATCGAGCGCGCGCGTGAGGTCGGGGCTGATCACGGTCCAGTTGTCGCCGCGATCATCGCTGCGGTAGAGCTTGTCGCTGCCCCAGTAGATGCGCGTCGCCAGATGCGGACTGATGATGTACGGATCGTCCCAGTTGGTGCGATCGCCGCCGCCACTGCCGCCGCGTCCGCCGCCACCACCACCGCCGCCGCGGCCGTTCGACTGGGGCGGGCGAATGCCCCTGCTCTGACCCGTGCGCAGATCGAGGCGCGTGATGGCGCCATTCTGCGACGAGGCGTAGACCCAGTTCGGATCTTCCGGATCGATCGCAGAGAAGAATCCGTCGCCGCCGCCCGACACGTACCAGTCGCTCGTTCGGATGCCGACGCGATTGATCGTGCGGCTCGGCCCGCACATCGATCCGTTGTCCTGCGCGCCGCCGCACACGTTGTAGAACGGCTTCGCGTTGTCGATCGCGACGCGATAGAACTGCGTCACCGGCAGGCTCGTGAAGTGCCGCCAGTTCTTGCCGTTGTTCCATGACTCGTACAAGCCGCCGTCGTTGCCGACGAGGATGTGATTGATGTCCTTCGGGTCGGCCGCGACCGCGTGGTAGTCGACGTGCACGCCGTTCAGATTCGGCACATCCGACCACGTCTTGCCGCCGTCCTGACTCCACTCGAGATTCGTGTCGGTCGACCAGATCGTGTCCGGCCGGATCGGATCGACGATGAGCTCGTTGTAGTAGCCCGGATCGCCGCCGCAGTAGGCCTGACCCTGCGGCGCGCAGGCATCAGCGTTGG
>CAYQRM010000007.1:0-26215 GCA_964419785.1 uncultured Solibacteraceae bacterium
GAGGCCTGCGCGCGCCATGGCCCTTGCTCGCGCTCTTGCTCCTCGTCCCTCGGCCGATTCGCGATTGGGGCTACGATCGCCTCGCGCGCCATCGTTATCGCTGGTTCGGCCGGCGAGAGACGTGCATGGTGCCGACGCCGGACCTCGCGAAGAGATTTCTCTAGCCTTCAGGTATCCTCTTACCGTGAGCTATCGCACGCCGCTCGAAGCACGAATCGCGAAGCAGACAACGCGCGCCATCACCGAGTTCGGGTTGATCGAAGACGGCGACCGCGTCATGGTCGGCCTGTCGGGCGGCAAGGACAGCTGGGCGCTGATGCAGATTCTGCACGTGCTGCGCGAGCGCGCGCCGATTGATTTCTCCATCATCGGCGTCAACGTGAACTCCGGCTACGCCGATTTTCAGCACGACCTCGTGACCAAAACGTGCGCGGAGCGCGGCTGGGAGTGCCTCGTCGAGCACACGACGATCGGCGCCGTCATAGACGACATTCTCGACGACGGCGAGACGCCGTGTTCGCTGTGCGCGCGGCTGCGTCGAGGCGTGTTGTACCGGATGGCGAAAGCCGTCGGCGCGACCAAGATCGCGCTTGGCCATCACCTCGACGACTTCGTCGAGACGGTGCTCTTGAATCTGTTCTTCCAGGGGTCGCTCAAGGCGATGCCCGCGCGGCTCGTCTCCGACAACAAGCAGCACATCGTCATCCGCCCGCTCGCGTACGTGACCGAGGCCGAGGCGCGTGCTTACACGCGCGAGTGCGAGCTGCCGGTAATCGGCTGTTGCTGTCCCGCGTGCGGCGACTTGAGCCTGAAGCGTCAGCGCATCAAGCGCCTGATTGCGGAGCTCGAGATCGAGCACCCCGACATCAAGAATTCGATGATCAAGGCGCTCGGCAACGTCGTCCCCAGCCACTTGCTGGACACGAGACTGAACCCCGTCGCTGAATTGAGCGCCGGTCTGGCCCGATTGGCCTGAGCCGGACCTGACCCGTGGCATCAGGTCGCTCAATTGAGCGCGGGTCTGGCCCGATTGGCGTCAGCCGGGCCTGACCCGTGGCATCAGGTCGCTCAATTGAGCGCGGGTCTGGCCCCGATTGGCGTCAGCCGGGCCTGACCCGTGGCTCGGTCGATGAAGTACGCTGATTGAGAAAGGCCTCCGATTGCGTTGTGTCGTCCAGCGTGTCTCGTCCGCGTCCGTCGCCGTCGACAATCGCCTCATCGGTCGCATGGGTCCCGGTCTCCTCGTGTTCGTCGGGGTCGCGGCAGGCGACACTCAAGCCGATACCGAATACACTGCGGGCAAGATCCGCGATCTTCGTATCTTCCCGGACGAAGAGAACCGAATGAACCGGTCGGTCGTCGAAGCGGGTGGCTCAGTGCTCGTCGTCTCGCAGTTCACGCTGCTCGGCGATGTGCGCAAAGGCCGGCGGCCGGCGTTCGACGAGGCCGCGCCGCCCGCCGAGGCCCGCGCGCGCTACGAGGAGCTCGTGATGATGCTTCGCGCCGCCGGATTGACGGTCGAGACCGGCGAGTTTCAAGCGCACATGGCGGTCGAGCTGGTCAATGACGGCCCTGTCACGATTCTCGTCGACAGCAAGAAGCAGTTTTGAAGGGAGTCTACGTGAAAGGCATCGTTTCGATCGCGATGGTTGGCGCGCTCTCGTGCGGCGCGTCGTCGGCGTTCGCCCAGTCTCGTCCGCTCGAGACGCAAGACCCCGAGACGGTGCCGTCCGGGCACATGCTGGTCGAGACCGGCGTCGACTACCAGCACCAGGTGACGTATCCCGCGTCGGGACTCACCGGGAACCTCTGGCGCGTCGCGACGTTCGGCATGAGCTTCGGCGTGAGCCCGATTGCCGAGATCCAGCTCGACGGCGGCGTGCACAATTTCCTCGACATCACGAAGTTCGCGGCGGCGCCGCTCTCGCCGATGCTGACGCTCACGAGCAATCACACGAGCGACTTCGAAGATCTGACGATCGGCGCGAAGATCAAATTCCTGCACGAGACCGCGAGCCAGCCCGCGATGTCCGTGCGTTTCTGGACGAGACTCCCGAACGCCGGCAACGAGAGCGGCCTCGGGCTCGACACGACGGACTTCAATTTCAACGTCAACATCGGCAAGACGATCCAATCCGTGCGGATCGTCGGCAACATCGGGTTCGGCATTCTGGGCGATCCCGCGCGCGGTGACAGCCAGAACGACGTCCTGAACTACGGGTTCTCGATCGCGCGCGCCGTGCGGAACGGGCTCGAGCTGGTCGGCGAGATCTACGGACGCGAGAGCACGCGGGCCAACACGCCGCCCGTGGGCACCGAGAGCCGCTCGGTGGCCCGCGTCGGCGGCCGGTACACGACCGGTCCGGTGCGATTCGACGCGGCGTTTCTCTTCGGGATCACGCAGCTCGACCCGACCTGGGGCTTCACCGTCGGGCTCACGTGGGTCTTCAAGGCGTTCGACGTGCAGTAGCGGGATACGCGGCGTCGGTTGCGACGATTTCCGCGGCGCGCGCCGCCGCACTCCAGCCCAGCCGCGCCGCCATGATGTCGGCCGCACGCTCGAGCGCGGCTTTGCCGGGGTGCCCGGCGCTGCCGAGCGAGGTCCGGCGCAGCACGGCGTCGGACAGATGCACGGCCGAGGCGCGGTCGGCAGCGTACGCCATCTCGGCCGCCAGCACGGGCGATGACCCGCCCAGCCGCTCCATGTTGTCCATCGACGAAGCGTAGCGCGCGACGTCGGGCGCTTCCGTCCCGTACCAACTCGTCAGGTGATCGAGAATGTCGCGGTCGAGCTCGACACCGAGCTCGCGCAGTGTCTCGATCAAGCGGCCTTCGGCGTCGGCAATGCCCGCGTGCGGCAGCGGCGTCGACGCCGTGCGGGAGTGGCCCGCAGGGCGACCCAGCGCGCGGCACGCGAGGTCCACGGCGTGCTCGGCCGTTTCGCGCGCCGTCGTGTACTTCACGCCAACAATCGACAGGAGGCCGGCGACGCCGCGCGCGCTGTGATCGATCACGCGCGATTCGGCGAGCAGGTCGAGACGGCCGCCGCGCAGCTCGCCCGGCGTCAAGCCGTGATGCAGCATCCGGATGTCCTTGAGCTCGGCGCCGAGCGTGGGGAACGTGGCGTTGGCGTCAGCGAGGAACGCGTCGACGGCTTCTGGCGGCGGCGTCGTTTCGCCGGCGGGCACCGCGGACGCGGATTGGTGCGTGCCGACGAGTACATACCCGCTCCAGGGGACCGACGTGAGCACTCGTCCTGACGGTCCAGGGGCAGCCGTCGCAATGTCGCGCGCCGGGCGATTGACGAGAATGTTCATCGCGCGCACGAGCGGCGGCGCGCCGTCGACGCCAAACGTCGACATCGCGACCGGCAGCGATCCGCCGGCCGCGAGCACCGTCACGGACGCTTCGATCGCGGAGGTCTGTCCCGTGATCTCGTCGTGCACCTCGGCGCCCGACACGCGGCCATTGCTCGAGCCGATCGGTTTGATCGCCGTCATGTAGTTGACGATGCGCGCGCCCGCGTGCTGGGCGGCGAGCGCCACGGTCCACGTCAGACGATCGGGATGGCGCGTCTGGTAGTCGTACCAGATGGCGCCGCCCGTCAGACCATTGGTCGCGACGCCCGGGAACAGGCGTTTGGTCGCGGCTGCCGATTCGAGCCGGCCCTTCGGCAGGTGCAGCTCGGGTGAGACATCCGAGTTGCGGCGGCGGCCGAGCTGGTCGTAGAGCGTGAACCCGGCTTTGAGCGCCCAGCGCGACCGCTTCGTGAAACGGTACGTGCCGATCAGAAAGGGCAGCGGGCGCAGCAGGTGCGGCGCGATGCGCGCCCACGTTCGCCGCTCTTGAACCTGGCGCTGCGCCTTCCGGAGCTGCCCGTGCTCGAGCGCGCGCAGGCCGCCGTGAATCGTGCGTTGGTGGTTGAACGACAGGCCGCTGCCGATGTCCCCGCGCTCGACCAGGGCCACGGTCAGGCCGCGCATCGCGGCGTCATAGGCGACGAACAGCCCGTGGATGCCGCCGCCGATGACCAGCAGATCGTACCGGCCGCGTGCGAGATCCTCGACGTGTCTCGGCATAGCCCTCAGGTCACCTATAGTATTTCGTCGATGCCTTCCGCCTCGAATGCACGCGTTCGCGCCTACTGGAACGCGCACATTCACGATCTCGAAGTCACGAGCCATCCCGTCGGCAGCCCCGGCTTCTTCGCCGATCTCGACGCCTACCACTTCGAGAAGCTGCACCACCTGCTTCGCCTGGTGGATTTCACGGCTTGGCGTGGATGCGACGTATTAGACGTTGGTTGCGGAGCGGGGGTTGAGGTGGCGCGGTTTGCCCGCGGTGGGGCGCGCGTGACGGGCGTCGACGTCACCGAGAGCGCCGCCCGCTTGACGCGCGACAACGTGCGCCAGCAGGGCGTCCAGGCGCTCGTGGCGGTCGCCGACGGCGAGGCCCTGCCGTTTCGCGACGCCTCGATGGATTTCGTGTACGCCCACGGCGTCGTGCAGTACACGACGAACGATCGGCAGCTCGTCGCCGAGTGCCGTCGCGTGCTGCGTCCAGACGGAGTGGCCATGTTTCAGGTGTACCACCGGCGATCGTGGCTGCACGTGCTGTCGAAGGTCATGAACGTGCCGCTCGAGCACGAGGACGCGCCCGTGCTCAAGCGGTACACGACCGGTGAATTCCGCGACCTCCTGTCGGGATTCTCGTCGGTCGAGCTCGTGACCGAGCGGTTTCCCGTGAAGAGCCGGCTACATAAAGGCTGGAAAGGTACGATGTACAACACGTTCTTCGTCGGGACGTTCAATGCGTTGCCGAAGGCGCTCACCCGCAAACTCGGCTGGCATCTGCTGGCGTTCTGCCGGAAATAGGAGGCCGCGTGGGATTCGGCGTCGAGCTCGCGAAGGCACACGCGTACGGGAACGACTTCCTCATCGTGCGGGCGTCAGAGCTCGCCCTGTTCCCCGATCTTCCTGCGTTCGCCCGCGCGGTCTGCGATCGTCACCGCGGCATTGGCGCCGACGGCGTCATGGTGATCGAAGACACGACCGCCGGGGCCGACACGCGGCTCTTCAACGCCGACGGGAGCGCGTCGGAGCTGTCGGGCAACGGCGTCCGCTGCGTGGGCGTGGTGCTGTCGTTCGAGCGCAACATGTCGGCTGGCGACGTCGTGACGATTGGAACGGGCGCCGGACCCAAGACCCTCACGTTTCTCGGCGCGACGAGGCGGTGCCTGACGTTTCGCGCGTCGATGGGGCCGCCCAGAGAGATGCGCCAGGCGTCGTTCGATGTCGCCGGCCAGCGCGTCGAGGCCATCGTCATGCGTGTCGGCAACCCGCAGTGCGTCGTGCTCGGCCCGCTCTCGAAGGAGCGGTTGCATACCATCGCGGCAGGTCTTGCCGTTCACCCGGCGTTCCCTGAGGGCACCAACGTCGAGCTCGCGACCGTCGAGCGGCCGGATCTCGTGAGGGTGCTGATCTGGGAGCGCGGCGTGGGACCGACGGAGGCGTCCGGCACTGGCGCATGCGCCGCAGCAGTGGCGGCCGCGGCGTTCGGCGGAGCGTCGCGCCGTGTGGACGTCGCCTCGCCAGGCGGATTCCAGCGCGTCGAGTGGACCGACAACGACATCCTCCTCACCGGCGACGCGCACATGGTGGGCACATTCCACTGGTGGACCGACTGAGCAGAATCGGCACGCCGGCCTGCGCCGGCGGATCGCAGAAACTGCGACGTGAGGGCTAGCGGCCGCGGCCTCGGCCGGCCGGCGCGGGCGGGACTTCCTTCCGAAGGGCCTCGACCGCCGGTGTCAGTCGCACGATCGCGCCACGATAATCCTGCACGCTGATGAGTGTGCGCGCTTCTTGCAAGGCAGCAGAGGAGCTCTTGAGCGCGGCGCGGATGCGATCGGCTGCCTGCGCGCTCGGCCGGGGTGTGGCCGTGCCGGCCAGCCGCGCGTTCGCCGTGGCGGTGAGTGTTTCGATCTCGCCCGCAAGTTTCACGGCCTGGGCTTGGGCCGCCGCTTTCGCGTCACCGGCATGTTTGGTCGCGTCATACGCGCGGTCGCGGGCGTCGATCGCGAGGTTCAGCGCCTGGCGGTAGTCGCGTTGGGCGACGGCTTCTTCGTACTTCTGGAGGCTCGCCTCCGCAGCCTGGAGGTCGTCGGGGGCGTAGGTACCCGCTTGCGCGTTGCGCGCAGCGGCGACGGCCGCTTCGGCCTGCTGATATTCCTTCGTCGGCGGCTCGGAACAACCCGCGACCAGCGCGAGCGCGAGCGCGACCAGCACGACACGACGGGACATCGGGGCGCAAGTATAGCGCAGGCCGATCGTCGCATTGGCGGCGCGGAAGGGTCTGGTAGCATGAACGACTTGGCGCCGGAAGATCGGCCGCGCGAGAAGATGGAACGCGCTGGCGTTGGCGCGCTGGGCGACAACGAGCTCGTGGCGATGCTTCTCGGACACGGTCCTGCGGGCACGAGCGCGCTGGCCCTCGCCAATCGCGTGCTGCGCGTGGCGGGCGGCGCGCACGGGCTGACGCGAATCAGCGTCGATGAGCTGGCGGGCGTGCCGGGCATCGGCCGTGTCCTCGCCGGCCGGGTTCTCGCGGCGATCGAGCTCGGACGACGGACGCTCGTGCGACAGCGGCCGGCGCGCGAGCGCATCGCGAGCGCAAGCGAGGCGGCGATCTGGCTGCTGCCGCAGTACGGCGCGCATCCGCAGGAGCGATTCGGCATCATGCTGCTCGACAGCCGGTACCGGATGATTCGCACGCAGCTGATCTCGATCGGATCGCTCGACGCCAGTGGCGCGCATCCGCGCGAGGTCTTCCGCGAGGCGGTGCGAGCCGGCGCGGCGGCGCTGATCGCGTTTCACAACCACCCGTCGGGCGATCCGACGCCCAGCGAGGATGACTACGATCTCACGGCGCGACTCCTGGCGGCTGGCGAGGTGGTCGGCGTGAAGGTGCTCGATCATCTGATCTTGGCCGACGGGCGGTACTGTTCGCTGGTGCAGAGCATGAGGGAACGCGAATGAGCACGGTGTTGTACTTCGACTGTTTCTCTGGCGCGGCCGGCGACATGATCCTCGGCGCGCTCATCGACGCGGGCCTGCCGGTCGACGAGCTGCGGCGCGCCCTTGGCAGCCTCGGCATCGGCAACGACCTGCGCGTGACCAAGGTGCTCCGCGCCGGGTTGTCAGCCACCTACGTGGAGGTCGTCGAGACCGAGCAGGGCACTCATGCCCACGTGCACTCGCACGAGCACCACCATCACCACGGGCCCGACCATCAACACGCGCACCACGGCCACGACCACGCCAACGATCATTCGCACTCGCACGATCACTCGCACACTCACGAGCACTCGCACGATCATTCGCATCATTCGCTCGCCGAGATCGCACATCTGATTGCGCATTCGGCGCTTTCCGACGCCGGCAAGGCGCGCGCGCTCGCGCTGTTCCGCCGCCTCGCCGAGGCCGAAGCGGCGATCCATCACATGTCGGTCGACGACGTGCATTTGCACGAAGTCGGCGCCGTCGACTCCATCATCGACATCGTTGGCGCGGTGTTCGCGCTCGAGTGGTTCGGCATCGACGACATCGTCTCGTCGCCCCTCAACGTCGGCAGCGGCACGGTGCAAATCGCGCACGGCCGATTCCCCGTGCCGGCGCCGGCGACGACGAGGCTGCTCGCCGGCGCGCCGATCTACAGCTCAGGGATCGACGCGGAGCTGGTCACGCCGACCGGCGCGCTCGTGATTTCGGACTACGCGAAGAGCTACGGTCCGATGCCGGCGCTCACGGTACGCGCGACGGGTTACGGCGCCGGGACGAAGGATTTTTCCAAGTCTCCGAACGTGCTTCGCGTCGTGATCGGCGAGCGAGCACACGCCGGTGCGAGCCTCGGCGGCGGCGAATCGATCGTCAAGATCGAGTGCGAAATCGACGACATGAGCCCGCAGCTCTTCGGGCCCGTGAGCGATCGGTTGATGTCAGGCGGCGCGCTCGATGTGTTCCTCACGCCAGTGCAGATGAAGAAGGGACGCCCCGGCACGCTCGTGACGGTCATCGCGCCAGTCGGCGCGCGCGAGTCGCTCTGCGACACGCTCTTCCGCGAGACGACGACGATCGGCGTGCGGTTCGCGGAGATGCAGCGCGAGACGCTCGAGCGCCGCTGGGTGGACGTCGCGGTCACCGGCGGCTCGGTGCGCATCAAGGTCTCGGGCCGCCGCGGGGAAGTGCTCAACGCGGCGCCGGAGTTCGATGACTGCCTGCGCGTGGCGACATCGACGGGCCGGGCACTCAAGGACGTCCAGGCGGAGGCGACGGCAGCGTATCTGGGGCACAAAGAGCTGAGAAGTCCGGGCGCGAAGAACTGAGAAGTCCGGGCGCGATCAGCCAAGTCCCCGGACCTCTTGACGATAGAATGGTGGTTTCGCCCGTCATGTCGCGCTTCTATCTGACGACCGCCATCGATTACGTGAACAGCCGCCCGCACCTGGGCACGGCCTACGAGAAGGTCGCGGCTGATGTCATCGCGCGCTACAAGCGCCTCGCGGGGTTCGACGTCCGGTTCGTCATGGGCAATGACGAGCACTCGCAAAACGTGTTCCGGAAGGCGACCGAGCTGGGACTCGACCCGCTCGATTACTGCGATCGGATGGCCGACGAGTTCACGGGCGTGTGGAAGCGGCTCGACGTGTCGTACGACGACTTCATCCGCACGACCGAGTCGCGGCACAAGAAGGCTGTCCAGACGCTGATTCAGAAATCGTACGACGCCGGCGACATCTATCCGGGCGAGTACGAGGGCTGGTACTGCGTTTCGTGCGAGTCCTTCAAGCAGGACAAGGACCTGACGCCCGACGGCTTGTGTCAGATCCACAAGACCAAACCGGACTGGATCAAAGAAAAGAACTACTTCTTCCGCCTCTCGAAGTATCGCGACCGCCTGGTCGAGCACTACTCGGCTCATCCCGATTTCGTCGTGCCCGAATCGCGCCGCAATGAGATGCTGCGGCTGCTCGACGCGGGCCTCGACGACATTTCGGTCAGCCGCGCCGGTCAGTCGTGGGGCATCCCGCTGCCGTTCGATCCGTCGAGCGTCGTCTACGTGTGGTACGACGCGCTCATCAACTACGCCGCGGCGGTCGGCTACGGCTGCCAGCCGAAGATGTTCGACCAGTGGTGGCCGGCGGATCTGCACGTCATCGGCAAGGACATCACGCGTTTCCACTGCGTAGTGTGGCCCGCGATGCTCTTGAGCGCCGGCGTGCCGCTGCCGAAGCAGGTCTTCGGACACGGCTGGCTGACGTTCAAGGGCGAGAAGATGAGCAAGTCGCTCGGCACGGTCGTCGACCCGCTCGACGCGGCCGAGCGGCTCGGGCCTGACCCGCTGCGCTGGTACCTCACCCGAGAGGTCGTGTTCGGGCAGGACGGCGACTTCTCGTGGGAGCTCTTCGAGAAATCGTACAACGCCGATCTCGCAAATAACCTCGGCAATCTCGTCAACCGCGTGACGTCGATGGCGCATCGCTATCGCGGCGGCGTGCTGAACGGACCAGGTGTCGCCGCCGAGCGCCTGACCGGCGTGATTGACGACACCGTGCGCGCGTATCGCGCCGCACTGGACCGGCACCGCCTATCCGACGCTGCGACAGCGATCGTGACGGCCGTCGACGCCGCCAACGAGATGATCGCCGCGACCGAGCCGTGGAAACTCGCGAAGGCCGGCGACGATCGAGGGCTCGACGCCTGCCTGTGGAACGCCAGCGAGGCGCTGCGCGTCGCCGGTGTCTTGATCGCCCCGTTCATGCCCGGCTCGAGCGCGGAGATTCTGCGGCGTCTCGGCGTCGATTTCGAGACCCGCGCGCTGCGGCTGGACGGACATGCGTCGTGGCAGCCGGACGGCACGCGGTCGCTCCAGCAGGGAAGTCTGCTCTGGCCGCGCCTCGAGGCGCCGCCCGCGGCTGAAGTTTCGACCAAGGAGAAACGTGTGACCGATCAACCGAACCCGAATCCGCCGGCGATTCCGCCAGCCGGCCCGACGCCGTCGGCGCATCCTGCTCCGACCGCGGCGCCAGCGGCGGCCGCTCCAGCCGTCACATCGCCATGGCCGCTCGAGTCGCGCCTGTCGATCGACGACTTCATGAAGATCGACCTTCGCGTGGCACGCGTGCTCGCCGCCGAGCGCGTGCCGAACTCGAAGAAGCTGATGAAGATGGAGATCGACCTCGGCGTGGAGAAGCGAACGATCGTCGCCGGCATCGCCGAAGCGTACGAAGCCGAGGCGCTCGTCGGCCGTCACGTCGCCATCGTCGCCAACCTCAAGCCGGCGAAGCTGATGGGGATCGAATCGAACGGGATGGTCCTGGCCGCGAGTCCGGACGGCGGCAAGCCCATTCTCGTCGCGTTCGATCAGGCGCCCGCGCCCGGCACGCGCGTGCGGTAGCGTGACGATCGTCGATTCGCACTGCCACCTGGCCGACGAGGCCTTCGTCGCCGATCTGGACGCCGTGATCGCGCGCGCGCAGGCGGCCGGCGTCGCGCGCGTGCTCTGCATCCTCTCGGCCGACGAGGACGATGAGCTCGAGCGCGCGCGGAAGGTGGCGGCGGCGTGGCCCGCGGTTGCGTTCAGCGCAGCGATCCATCCCCATCGCGCGGGCGCGTACGCCGGGAACGCGGATGGGGCGGCGGCCATCACGCGTCGAGCGGTCGAGGTGCGACGCGCCGTGGCTATCGGCGAGATCGGTCTCGATTACCACTACGATTTTGCGCCGCGCGACGTCCAGCGCGACGTCTTCGCCGCGCAAGTTGCGCTTGCGGTCGAGCTCGACAAGCCCGTCGTCATCCACACGCGCGAGGCCACCGACGACACCATGGCCGTCCTCCGTGAAACCGGCGCCGGCCGCGTTCGCGGCGTGATGCACTGCTTCAGTGGCACGCCCGACGAGGCGAGGCTCGCGCTCGACCTGGGCTTTTTCATCTCGCTCGCGGGCATCCTGACATTTCCGAAAGCGGCCAACCTGCGCGACCTCGCGCGTTTCGTGCCCGAAGACCGCGTGCTCGTCGAGACCGACGCGCCGTTTCTCGCTCCGGTGCCGCATCGTGGCAAGCGCAACGAGCCGGCGTGGGTCGTCGAGACGCTCGGCGTGCTGTCCAACGTGACCGGCGTCCCCGCGTCCGCGCTGGCCGAGCGCATCGTCGACAACTTCGCCGCGTTTGCCGGATCGCGCGCATGACGGATCGAGATACTTTGCACCGCAAAACCGGGTCGTTGCGTTGACACCCCGCCGAACCTATGGTCTGATTCCCGCAGGTTTGAGTCTGCCGGCGAGACCACTTCCCGTGACCGTTCCCACCGCGTCGGTTCCAGATCTCGCGAAGATCCTGGAGCCGGTCCGCGACGAGTTGACGCGCGTCGAACGCGAGTTCGCGCGGCACCTGGAATCGCGCGTCGACGTGATTCCGCAGATGGGCAAGTACATCCAGATGAGCGGCGGCAAACGGGTGCGACCCGCGGTGCTGCTGCTTGCGGCCCGGCTGTGCGGCTACACGGGAGATCGCGCGGTCCTCAACGCCGCCGTCGTCGAGTTCATCCACACGGCGACGCTCGTCCACGACGACATCATCGACGGCGCCGAAACGCGCCGCGGACGCCTCGCGGCGCACTCACGCTGGGGCAGTGACGTCACGGTCCTGCTCGGTGACTACCTCTACATCCGCTCGATGGCCATGGCGCTCACGCAGGACACGCTCGAGATCGTGCGCCTGCTCTGCGACGTGACCCTCAAGATGATCGAAGGTGAGCTCTATCAGCTCACCAAGACCGGCGACGTCAATCTGACCGAGGACGAGCACTTCGAGATTATCCGGCGCAAGACCGCGCACCTCTTCGCCGGCTGCGCGGAGATCGGCGGTCTGCTGGGCAACTGCACGCCCGATCAGCGCGTGGCCTTGCGCGAGTACGGCTTCAACCTCGGCATCGCGTTCCAGATGGTCGACGATGTGCTGGATTACACGGCGGAAGCGACGGCCCTCGGCAAGCCGATTGGCGGCGACCTGCGCGAAGGCAAGCTGACGCTGCCGGTGATCCTGCTCCTCCAGCGCAGCGGTCCCGACATGCACGCGCTCGTCCAGAACGTCGTCGCGAGCCGCACCGTCACGCCTGAAGCCTGGCGCGCCATCAACGACGGTCTGGTCACTCACGGCGCCGTCGACGAGGCGTTCGGCCGCGCGATCACCTACGCCGATCGCGCCCGCGTGCACCTTCGCGACGCGTTCCCGGTCTCGCTCGAACGCGACCGCCTGCTCGCCCTCATCGACTACGTGCTCGGGCGCGACCGATAGTCCGATCGGCGAGGGACGATCGCTGATCGGCGATCGAAGAACCATCGATGATCGAGCGATCGGCATCGTCGACTGGGCCCTCGGAATGCTCATCGACCCGACCGATCGGCGCGGGGCGATCGCGGATCGGCGATCGAAGACCCATCGATGATCGAGCGATCGGCATCGTCGACTGGGCCCTCGAAATGCTCATCGACCCGGCCGATCGGCGCGGGGCGATCGCGGATCGGCGACCGAAGAACCATCGATGGTCGAGCCCCGATCGCCGATTCGTCTTGATCGCCGACCGCTCCCCGATTCGCCGATTTCGGCCCGATCGCCGATAGTCCGATCCGATAGCCCGATAGCCCCATGGCTTTTCGATCGCCGATCACCGATCATCGTTCACCGATGATTCCTGCCACCCGGGTCGAGGAACTTCGGGCCCTCATCCGCCATCACGAAGAGCGCTACTACATCCACGACGATCCCGAGATCTCCGACGCCGAGTTCGACGCGTTGATGCACGAGCTCAGGGCGCTCGAAGCGGCGCACCCGGAGCTCGCCGACCCGTATTCCCCGACGCAGCGTGTCGGCGGCCGGCCGGCCGAAGGCTTCGAAACCGTGCGCCACGCGGCGCCGATGCTGAGCCTCGACAACGCGTACAGCGAAGCGGAGCTGCGCGAGTTTCACGCGCGCATCTGCCGCGGCCTCGATCGACCCGAGACCGCCGTGCTGTCGTACGTTGCCGAGCTCAAAATCGACGGCCTCAGCATCGCGCTGACCTACGATCACGGCCGGCTCGTCCGCGGAGTCACGCGCGGCGATGGCATCGAAGGCGAAGACGTCACGCCCAACATCCGCGTGATTCGCGCCGTGCCGCTGCGTCTGCGCGGCGCCGCGCCGGATCACCTCGAGATTCGCGGCGAAGTCTTTCTGCCGCGCGCGGACTTCGAGCGGATCAACGAAGAGCGGGCGGCCGCAGGCGAGCCGGTCTTCGCCAATCCTCGCAATTCAGCGGCGGGCGCCGTGCGGACGCTCGATTCGGCGGCGGTCGCGCGGCGCGGCCTGCGCGCGTTCACCTATCAGATCGTCATGCCAGGCGGCGCGCCGCAGCCGGTCGCGACCCACGCCGGGTCGCTCGAGCTCCTCACGAAGTGGGGCTGTCCGGTCGAATCGCACTGGCAGCGCTGCGAGGGCATCGATGCGGTCATCGCGTACACGGAGGCCTGGCGCGAGACGCGGCGCGATCTCCACTTCGAGACCGATGGTGTCGTCGTGAAGCTCGACGACCTGGCGCTTCGCGCCGATCTCGGCACGACCTCGAAATTTCCCCGCTGGGCCGTCGCCTTCAAGTTTCCAGCCGAGCAGGCGACGACCAGGCTGATCAAGATCGACGTCAATGTCGGCCGGACCGGGGCGGTGACGCCATTCGCGGTGCTCGAGCCGGTGCGCCTCAGCGGCACGACGATCTCGATGGCGACGCTCCACAACGAGCAGGAAGTCGCGCGCAAAGACATTCGCGAGGGCGATCTCGTCCTGATCGAAAAGGGCGGCGACATCATTCCAAAAGTCGTCAAGCCAATCCTCACGGCGCGTCCACCCGAAGGCCTGCCCGAGTGGAAGATGCCGACGACGTGCCCGTTTTGCCAGAGTCATCTGGTCAAACCCGACGACGAGGTCGTCTGGCGATGTGAGAACGCGTCGTGTCCGGCGCGCATCCGCCGCGGCCTGCTGCACTTTGCGTCGCGCTACGCGATGAACATCGAAGGGCTGGGCGAGTCGCTGGTCGATCAGCTCGTGACGCGAGGCCTCGTCAAGGACTACGCGGATCTCTACGCGTTGACGATCGATCAACTCGCCGCGCTCGAGCGCATGGGCAAGAAGTCGGCCGCGAATCTCGTCGCCGAGATTCAGAAGAGTCGCGAGGCCGATCTGTGGCGACTGCTGCACGGTATCGGGATTCGGCACGTCGGCGAGGGCGGCGCGAAGGCGCTCGCGATGGCCATGCACTCCATGCCGGCGCTCCTCGCGGCGCCCGTCGAGACGTTGGAGGAGGTGCCTGACGTCGGGCCGGTCGTCGCCGCGGCCGTCCGCACGTTCCTGGACGCGCCGGAGAACCGCGATTTGATTGACCGCCTGGCTCGAGCCGGCGTGCGGATGGAGCAGGCGGCGCCGGCCGCCCGTTCGGTCTCGACGTCTCTACAGGGGCGGACGTTCGTGCTGACGGGCACCCTCGAGTCGATGAGCCGGGACGCCGCCGCCGCGCGCATCGCCGAGCACGGGGGCAAAGTCGTCGGCTCGGTCAGCCGAAATACTTCGTGGCTGGTCGCCGGACGCGACCCCGGCAGCAAGCTCGACAAGGCCCGCATGCTGGGCGTCGCGGTGCTCGATGAGGCCGCGTTTCTGGCCCTTATAATGAAATCTTCCGGTCAAGGCGGATGAAGCGCGCAACCCTGCTGTTCGTGGCTCTGACGGCCGTCGTCGCCTTCCTCTTGGGCCTCGTGGCGTCGGGCACGCGCATGCACGAGGGCGCGAGCCCGTATCCGCTCCGCGCTGAGCCGTCCGCGACGACCCCGATTTCGCTGACCGCGGGACCGATTGTCGTGCCCGCGAACGAGTCGGGCGGTCTGGCCGACTTCGCCGCCGTCGCAGCGCGGCTCAACGGAGCGGTCGTCAATGTCGACTCCGCCGCCCGGTCCACTGAAGAAGACCGCTCGCGCCTGGTGATCCCGCGCCGCTGGCCCGACGAGGGCGGCGCGCGGGAGGGATCGGGCAGCGGCTTCATCATCGATCCTGCCGGCTACATCCTCACGAATTTCCACGTCATCGACGGCGCCGATCGCCTGACTGTGAAGCTGCGCGATGGCCGGATGTTCCGCGCGCAGGTTGTCGGGATCGATCCGGCCATCGACGTCGCGCTGCTCCAGATTTCCGCGCACGACGCGCTGCCCGTTGCGCCGCTCGGCAGCTCCGGATCGCTGCGCGTGGGCGAGTGGGTGTGCGCGATCGGTAATCCCCTGGGCTACGACCATTCGGTGACGGTCGGCGTGGTGAGCTTTCTCGGTCGCAAGGTGTTCGATCCGAGCCTGGACGCGCTGATCCAGACCGATGCGGCGATTACGTTCGGCAATAGCGGCGGTCCGCTCATCAACGCCCGCGGACAAGTCATCGGCATTACGACGGCGATCAGCGCCCAGGCGGCCAACATTGGATTCGCGGTGCCGATCGATCAGGTCGTGGCCGTGCTTCCGCAGCTGCGCGAGCACGGACGAGTCTCACGGGGCTACATCGGGATCGGACTGACGAACGTGAGCCCGGTGATGCAACGTGCGCTGAAGCTTGGACCCGACCATGGCGCGCTCGTCGAATACGTTTCGCACGACACGCCGGCTGAGCGCGCCGGCCTCCGCACCTACGACGTCATCGTCGCCGCCGACGGCCACGCGGTGCAGTCGGACGAAGAACTGATTCGCTATATCTCGGCGCGCGAGCCCGGGGCGATCGCCTCGCTCGATGTCTGGCGCGACGGGGAGGTGCGCAAGCTCGACGTGAAGCTCGAGGAGCGCCCGCTGCCGCCCGCGGCTCAGCCGCGCGCGCCAATCGGCGCCAACGTCGAGCCGGCCGGGCGCGCTGGCGCGCTGCTTGGTTTTTCGGTCCGGGATCGCGACGTGTCCGACCTCCACCGCCTCGCACTCCCCGATACGCTCGCCGGCGTTATCGTCGTGGATGTCGATCCGGCCGGCCCGGCGCGCATCTCGCCGATCCATCGCGGCCAGGTCTTACTCGAGATCAATCGCCAGCGAGTGACGACTGAAGCGGAGTTCCGCGCGGTCGTCGCGTCGCTTCGTCCGGGAACGTCGGTTGCCGTCCTCGTGTATGACCCCTCGCTCAAGGAGCGCGCGATCTACGCGATTACGACCGACCCGCAATCATGAAGCCTCGGATCCTCGTCGTCGATGACGAGCCAGCCATCCGCGACACGATGCGGATGATCCTCGAGTACGACGGGTACGAGGTGCTGCTCGCCGGATCGGGGCAGGAAGGGCTCACGATGGCCGAGCGCGATTCGCCCGACCTCGTGTTTCTCGACATCAAGATGCCCGGGCTCGACGGGCTCGAGGTGCTGAGCCGGCTGCGCGGCACCAACGAGACGCTCCCGGTCGTGATCGTGTCGGCGCATGGATCGACGACGACCGCGCTCGAGGCGGGCAGGCTGGGCGCGTTCCGCTTCATTGAGAAGCCGCTCTCGAAGGACTACGTGCTCGACGCCGTGCGCGAGGGCGTGGAGCTGGGATCGCTGCGGCGCGAAAACCGAACCCTGCGAACGGCGCTCGAGACACGGCAACAGATGGTGGGCGAGAGCGCGCCGCTCAAGCAGATCATGGAGCAGGTCAGACGCGCGGCCCCGACCAACGCGACCGTGCTGATCCTTGGCGAGAGCGGCGTCGGCAAGGAGCTGATCGCGCGCGCGATTCACAAGGCGAGCTTGCGATCGAGAGAGCGCTTCGTGCAGGTCAACTGCGCCGCGATTCCGGAGGAGCTCATCGAATCCGAGCTCTTCGGCCACGAGCGCGGCGCGTTCACCGGCGCGACCGAGAAGCAGACCGGAAAGTTCGAGCAGGCCGATCGCGGCACGATTTTTCTCGACGAAGTCGGCGACATGAGCCCGAAGACGCAGGCGAAGGTCCTGCGCGTGCTTCAGGAGGGCGAGGTCGAGCGGCTCGGGTCAGCCAAGACGATCAAAGTGGACGTGCGCGTCATCGCAGCGACGAACAAGGACCTCGAGGACGAAATCGCGGAGGGCCGCTTCCGCGAGGATCTGTATTTCCGCCTGAGCGTGATTCCGATCTCCGTGCCGCCGCTGCGCGAGCGGCTCGACGACATTCCGTCACTCATCCAGTTCTTCGTCTCGCAGTTCAGCCGCGAGAACAACCGTCGGCCCGCGCGATTTTCGCCGACGGCCCTCGATGCGATGCGACACGCGCGCTGGCGTGGCAACATTCGCGAGCTCAGAAACGCGGTCGAGCGGCTGCTCATCATGACGGACCGCGACGTGATCGAGGCCGAGGATGTCGCGCAGGTGGTGCGCGAGCGCCCGGTGCCGGCTTCGGCCGGCGAGTCGTCGGCCGTGGCCCTTCCCGCTGGCGCCACGCCGGCCACGCTGCGCGAGTTCAAGGAATGGTCCGAGCGCACCTTTCTCGTCGAGAAGCTGCGCGAATTCGGCTGGAATATTTCGAAGACCGCTGACGTGATCGACACACCGCGCAGCAATCTCTACAAGAAGCTCGAGCAATACAACATCAAACAGGAGAGCGACGGCTAATCTCCCGTGGTTCCAGGAGCAGGGGAACGTCGGACCCCGGACTTCGGACTCCGGACGGTCGAATGTACAATGGGAGGATTCCGCCGCAGCCGGCGAGATGACCGCGTCGTGACGCACGAAAGTGTGTCGCGCCGAGGAAAGTCCGAACTCCGTAGGGCAGTGCGCCGGGTAACTCCCGGTCGGGGCAACCCGAAGGACAGTGGCACAGAAAAGATACCGCCCGCCTTCGCTCTCGGCGCTTCGCGCCTCGAGCTTCGGCGCGGCAGGCTCCGCCGAGCACGCGGGCCCGCCTCGCCGAAGCCCGAGACCCGAAGGGTCGGGGGCGGAGGCGGGTAAGGGTGAAAAGGTGCGGTAAGAGCGCACCGCGTCGACCGTAAGGCCGATGGCAGGCAAAACCCCGCACGGAGCAAGGCCAAATAGGGAGGCGTTTCAGGACGGCCCGTCCGAAGCCTCCGGGTAGGCCGCTGGAGCCCGTCAGCAATGCCGGGCCGAGAGGAATGGTCATTGCGCCGTAGCTGCGCGCAAGCGCAGCGAAGGCGAACAGGATTCGGCTTATTGCTGGCTGCGGCGGAACCTTACACGAAAGTTGGAAGTTAGATTTCTGGCTTCACCCTTCTAACTTCACAGGGAGACGAACGATAGTGGCGATGTATCTGGTCAGTGGCGGTGCGGGGTTCATCGGGTCGCATCTGGTCGAGGAACTGCTCCGTCGCGGACACACGGTCCGCATCGTCGACAACTTCTCCACGGGCAAGCGCGAAAATCTGCCGCCAGCCTCGGCTCGCGTCGAAGTGATTGACGGTGATGTGTCGGATGGCGAGGTCGCCCGGCGGGCGGTCGCGGGCTGCGACTTCGTCCTGCATCAAGCCGCCATTCCGTCGGTGCCGCGCTCGGTCAAGGATCCGCTCACGTCGCATCGCGCCAACGTCGAGGGCACGCTGCAGATGCTCCTCGCGGCGCGCGACGCCAAGGTCAAGCGCCTCATATTTGCAGGGTCGTCGTCGGTCTATGGCGACACGGCCGTCTTGCCGAAACGCGAGGACATGCGCCCGAATCCGCTCTCGCCGTACGCGCTGCAGAAGCTCATCGGCGAGCAGTACTGCCAACTCTTCACGAGGCTTTACGGCCTCGAGACTGTCACGACCCGCTACTTCAACGTGTTTGGACCGCGCCAGGATCCAGGCTCGCCGTACTCCGGCGTGATCTCGCTCTTTATCGATGCGATGACCTCAGGCAAGACGCCAAAGATTTATGGCGACGGCAAGCAGACGCGCGATTTCACTTACGTCGCGGACGTTGTGAACGGCGTGCTGCGCTGCTGTGAGGCGCCGAATGTCGCCGGCGAAGTGATCAACGTCGCCGCGGGCGGACGCGTGTCGCTTGTCGAGCTGATCCGCGCGCTTGGAGTGATCACGGGGAAGGACGGGCAACCGGAGTTTGCGGCGCCGCGCGAGGGCGACGTGCGTGATTCACAGGCCGACATCTTCAAGGCGCGCCAATTGCTGAGCTTCGAGCCGAGCGTGCCGTTCGACGAAGGCCTGCGCCGCACTGTGGAATGGTTCCGCACGTCCCCGCCGATCGCCCGAGCCTCGCGCTAGCCCGCAACCGCAGTCGTCATTTTCGCGCGGCGCGCGTGGGCGCGCCGTCGTCGTCTTCGTCATCGCGCGCCACGATCTCGCGCGCGCTCAACCCTTTCCGAAGACCCGTCGATCGCCATGTCGATCTGGCCTCGCGCTTGCTTTTGAGCCGGCCGAGGTTCGGACGATCGACAACAGGCTTGCAGCTGACCTCGCCGCGGGCCAGTACCGATCGCTCCGAATCTCGCTATCGCGCGTCGCGCATTTCGCCGGCGCCAAGGAGGCATGGACATGAAGCGAGAGATCGCCACGGCTGTCGTGTTGCTCGTAGGACTGTTGATCGCGGGCGTCGCGCGCGCGCAGGATCCACAAACAGGGAAGGCCCCAACGCCTGCGCGCAAGCCGACGGTGCAGCAGCAGGGTCTGGCGGCGCCCGTCAACCTCAACACGGCCTCGTCGTCCGAGCTCGAGGCGCTGCCCGGCATCGGCCCGGCCACCGCGGCGCGCATCATCGAGTACCGCCAGAAGAATGGTGGCTTCAAGAAGATCGAAGACCTCATGAATGTGCGCGGGATCGGCGAGAAGTCGTTCCTCAAGCTGAAGCCGCTCGTCACGGTTGGGCCGGCAAAGCTCAACGACAAATGATCCGCCGGCGATCGCCGGTCGTGGGCGCGCATGACCGCCCGCGGCCGGATGCCCAGGCGGGCCTGTCGCTCGCCGAATTGGTCATCGCGCTCGCCATTGGATGCGTCCTCATCGCATTCAGTGTGCCCACGACCGCCGCGACGATTGACGCCGGGCGTGTCAACGCGGCGGCGAACGCCATGGCCAGCAGGTTCCGGCTGACGAGGCTGGATGCCGTGTCCCGCGGCCGATCGACGGCGCTCGTCTTCGATCAGGTGGGGCCGCGCTGGGTCTTCCGCATCTGCGCGGACGGCAACGGGAACGGCATTCGGCGCAGCGAGATCCAGTCGGGCACCGATGTTTGCGCGGACGCGATCGACCTGCAGGCGATGTTTCCAGGCGTGCAGATCGACGTCGATGCGACGCTCCGCGGTCCATCTGGCGAGCCGCCGTCGCCCAATCCCGTGCGCTTCGGTGCCAGCAACATCGCGAGCTTCTCGGCGTTGGGCAGCTGCACCGCAGGAACGCTCTTTCTGCGGTCGCCGAAGGGGCAGCAGTACGCGGTCCGCATCGCCGGCGCGACAGGCCGAACGCGTGTGCTCCGGTACGATTCCGCGACTGCCTCTTGGCTCGAGCTGTGAGCGGGTCGAGCCGCCTGGGCACGATCGGGCACATCCGCTGTTTCCCAGGCTGCCACGAGGGAACGAGCTACCCGTCGGCGCAAGCGGCGCCCCCGCTCCAGACACGTTTCTGAGCGGTTGTCATTGGCATCGGTGTTGAAGCCAGGTCTTATGGAGCCATCCATGCTGGTCGGACGAAGCGCAGTGATGCAGGAGCTGCGCGTGCGAGTGGCGCGCGTAGCGAGAACGAACTTTACCGTCCTGGTCGAAGGCGAGAGCGGCGCAGGCAAGGAGCTCGTGGCCCGCGAGCTGCACCAAGGCAGTCCGCGGGCCCGCGGCCCTTTCGTTGCCGTCAACTGTGCGGCGCTCGTCGAGACGCTCGTCGAGGCGGAGCTCTTCGGGATCGAGGAGCGCACGGCGACAGGTGTTCGTGGCCGCCGCGGAAAGTTCGAGCAGGCCGATCAAGGGACGCTGTTTCTCGATGAGGTCGCCGATCTGGCGCCGATGGCGCAGGCGAAGCTGCTGCGCGTGCTTCAGGACATGTCCGTCGAGCGTGTGGGCGGGCATTACAGTCGCCAGCTCGACGTCCGTATTGTCGCGGCGACGAATCGTCGGTTGGGCGAGCTGGTCGACGCCGGTCGGTTCCGGCCCGACCTCTACTACCGACTGTCCGGCGTGGAATTGCAAGTGCCCCCACTGCGCGCGCGGCGGAGCGATATTCCGCTGCTCATCGATCACTTCGTCAGCCGGCATCGACGCACTCGCGCGGTGGCCGTTTCGGTGCGCGCGGTGGAAGCGATGGTCGCGTTCGATTGGCCCGGCAACGTGCGACAGCTCGGGCGCGTGCTGGAGCGCGCGGTGGCGCTGTCTCCAGGCCCGGCGATCGAGCTCGCGGACCTGCCGACGGACATCTCAAAGGAGTACCACGACGTGCAGGGCGCGGAGGGACCGGACGAGTCGCTCCGCGCCTGGTGCAGCCGGTACGTCCGGCTCGTGCTCGATCGCTGCCACGGCAATAAGCGGCGCGCGTGCCAGATCCTCGATATCAGTTACCACACGCTGCAGGGACACCTGGAGTACGAGGCGATTCAGGCTCATGCGTATCGCTGTGGTCCCGAGTTGTCCGCCGTGTCCGAGGCGATCGTGCCGCCGATCGCTGCGTCCTAACGCTCTTCATTTCGTGTGAGGCGAGGTCGCCGACGGCCGGATTGCCGGGAGTGAGACGGAGGAAAGATCCATGCACATCAAGTCAACGTGCGTTGCGATGACCACGGTCGCTGCCGTGGCGTTGGGAGCAGTGCCGGTCGCGCTGGCGGCGGCCACGCCGAACACCGCGGTCGTCCAGCGAGTGAAAGACCCGGCGACGGGCATCGAGGTCTCGGTGTCGCAGGACAAACCGGGAAGTGTGACGGTCGAGGCTCGCGACGGCACCGTGAGCGTGCGGCGCCAGCTCACGAAAGATCGGATGCAGACGATCGTCTCGACGTCGACCGAGCGCGTCGTGCTCACGATCGATGGCGCGGGACTCTCGGTGACGAGCGGCCGCCGACAGCTCCGCGTGTCGCCGACTCACCCTGAGGCCGGCGCCGACATCGAGCGGTGGCTCCGGACGTCAGCCGCCCTTGGCCAAGCCGATGTTCTGTTGAGTCGGGTGAGGATGGGCGCCGAGTCACCGGTGCGCCATACCCTCACTCTGACGCGTGCGTTCCTGCTCAGCGTCGCCGGAAGGCGCGACGAGGCCGTCGGCGTGGCGCAGGCCGCGCGCGCTGAGCTCCGGACAGCGCGTGTCATCGACGCCGGCTTCGGTCCGGACGATTGCTGGAACGAATACGTGCGGGAAGCCGTGTCGGCCTATGACGAGTACGTCGACTGCCAGAGCCATACAACGTTCGACCTGCTCAACTCGTGCACGATCATCTACGACATGCGCGCGATTGGCGCGTTCTCGTGGTGGGTCAGCTGCGTCGGACTGAGCGGAGCGTCGCGCCTGTAGCTGGCGGTCACGTCGAACCACGAGAAACGCTCAGGAGGTGCCATGCGTGCCGTCGCTGTGGTGGTGCAACTGCTCATCAGCTTCGTCCTGGTCGCGTCGCTGATGCCCGTCCTGCTGGTCACCGTGCCAGCCACGCAGAACGCGTCTGTGGGGCCGCCCGTCGCGCTCGCCATGGCCGTCGTGGCGTTCCTGGTCGTTCGTCTGGTGTGGCCGCGCCACAAAGCCTGATTTGACGCCGGGTGAGCCGGCCGGGCTCACCGGCCGGCTCACCCGGCGCCTTGACCGTGCCGCGAGCGGAATAGTACGTTGTACGCGGCTCGCCGGTCCCGTCGCGTCGTCTGGCGGCGAGTCTCCACGACATGTCGTCGAGCTCGCCGGCTCAACTCAAGAAGACTCCGCTCAACGCCACACATCGCGCGGCTGGCGCCCGCATGGTTGAGTTTGGCGGGTGGGATATGCCCGTCGAGTACTCGGGCATTACTGACGAGCACCTCGCCGTGCGCACGCGCGCCGGCCTCTTCGATGTGAGCCACATGGGCGAGATCGAGCTCGCCGGCCCGGGCGCGCTCGATGCCGTTCAGTGGGTGACGAGCAACGACGCGTCCAAGCTCGCCGTGGGGCAGATTCAGTACTCGGCGCTCACGACCGGGCAGGGCACGTTCGTCGACGATCTGCTCGTCTATCGGATGGGCCCCGAACACTACCTACTGGTGGTGAACGCTGGCAACATCATGAAAGATCACGAGTGGATCGTCGCTCGCACGAAGGAGCGCGGCGGCGATGTGTCGGTGGTCAACTCGAGCTCGAGGTACGCGTTGCTCGCGCTGCAAGGGCCTGAGAGCCAGGCGATACTGCAGACGCTGACGGCCATCGATCTGTCGGCCATCAAGTACTACTGGTTTGCCACAGGTGAGGTCGCGGGAATCCGTGCGACCGTGTCGCGCACGGGCTACACGGGCGAAGACGGATTCGAGATCTTCGTCCCGCCCGCGGCCGCCGAAAAACTGTGGAAGGCCCTGCTCGATGCCGGCAAGCCGGCCGGTCTCATCCCATGCGGCCTGGGCGCGCGCGACACGCTGCGCCTCGAAGCCGCGATGCGCCTCTGCGGCAGCGATATGGACGATGCGACGTCCGTGCTCGAGGCTGGGCTGGGGTGGATCGTCGGCTGGAAGAAGACGGAGTTCTTGGGCGCCGAGCGCCTGCGCCATGAGAAAGCGGGCGCGCTCGCCCGCCGGCTCGTGCCCTTCGAAATGAAAGAGCGCGCGATCGCCCGCCACGGCCACACCGTGGTCAAGGGCGACACGCCGGTTGGTGTCGTGACGAGCGGCACGCAGACGCCCTACCTCAAAAAAGCGATTGGATTTGCGATGGTGCCGGTCGACATGACCGCGATTGGCACCGTCCTCGAGATCGACATCCGCGGGCGCAAGGCGCGCGCGGAAGTCGTCGCCGAACCCTTTTACAAGCGCGCGTCGCGCGCGTAGCGAGGAGTGTGCATGTATCCAGCTGACCTCAAGTACACGCGCGACCACGAGTGGGTCCGCCTGCAGGGCGCCGAGGCGCTCGTCGGCATCACCGACTTCGCGCAGCGCCAGCTGGGCGACATCGTGTTCGTCGAGCTTCCGGAAATCGGCAGACAGGTGAAGCAGGGCGAGGTTTTCGGCACGATCGAATCGGTGAAGGCGGTGTCTGAACTGTTCTCACCGGTGTCGGGTGAAGTCGTCGCCGTCAACAGCGACCTCGGCGCGCACCCCGAGACGGTCAACGCCAAACCTCATGAAGCGTGGATGATTCGCCTGCGTCCGAGCGCCCCGGCCGAAGCCAATGCGCTGCTCGACGCCCAGGCCTACACGGAGATTGCGAAATAGCTCAGATGGCTGATACCGGTTCCTTTCAATCGAGACACATTGGCCCGCGCGACGCGGACGTCGCCCGGATGCTCGAGATCGTCGGCGCTTCGTCGCTCGATGCGCTCGTGAACGAGATCGTGCCGGCGGGCATCCGCTTGAGCCGGCCGGTCGCCCTGCCGTCGGCCGAAAGCGAGTTCGAGTACCACCGGCGCCTCCGTCAGATTGGTGCCAAAAATCGCGTCTTCCGAACGTACATCGGGCTCGGGTACTACGACACCGTCACGCCGCCCGTCATCCTGCGCAACGTGTTCGAGAATCCAGGCTGGTACACGCCCTACACGCCGTATCAAGCCGAGATCGCGCAAGGCCGCCTCGAGTCGCTCCTCAATTTCCAGACGATGGTGAGCGAGATGACGGGGATGGATGTGGCGAACGCGTCGCTTCTGGACGAGGCGACGGGCGCGGCCGAGGCGATGTCGCTCTTGCTGCGCGTTCATCGCCGCCCCGAGGCGATGACGTTCGTCGTCTCCGAGCGCGTGTTTCCTCAGGTGCGCGAGGTGATCCTCACGCGTGCGACGCCGCTCGGTGTGACCGTGCGGTTCGAGGATCTCGAGCGCGCGGAGTTCGGCCCGGACGTGTTCGGCGTCTACGTGCAATCGCCCGATGATCGCGGGGAGGTGCGCGATCTCGCGCCGCTCGTCGCGCGGGCGCAAGCGGCCGGCGCCCGCGTCGCGGTCGGCACCGATCTGCTCGCGATGGCCCTTGTCGCGCCGCCCGGTGAAGCCGGCGCCGACGTGGTCGTGGGCAGCGCGCAGCGATTTGGCGTGCCGCTCGGCTATGGCGGCCCCCACGCGGGATTCTTCGCGACACGGAACGAGTTCGTCCGTCAGATGCCCGGCCGCTTGATTGGCGTGTCCGTCGACTCGCGCGGCCGCCGGGCGTATCGCATGGCGCTGCAGACGCGCGAGCAGCACATTCGCCGTGAGAAGGCGACGTCGAATATCTGCACGGCGCAGGCGCTGCTCGCCAACATCGCCGCGTTCTACGCCGTCTATCACGGCCCGGACGGCATTGGTGCGATCGCCGCGCGCGTCCACGATCAGGCCGTGCGTCTCGACGCGGCCCTCACGGCGCTCGGCTGGCGGCAATCCAATCGTGCCTACTTCGACACGCTGCGCTTCGAGCGCACCGAGATGGAAGTCAAGGCCGTGCGGCGCGCGGCCGAAGCGCGCGGGATTAACTTCCGCTATCCTGCGGAAGGCGTCATCCAACTCTCTCTCGACGAGACCGTGAGCGAAGCGGACCTCGCCGACGTGATCGCGGCGTTTGAAGAGGGCACGGGCGCGTCGGCGACGCTCGCGTCGCCGGGCACGAGGACGACGCTCGCCGGACCGCTGGCGCGAAAGACGCCGTACCTCACGCATCCTGTCTTCAACGCGCATCATTCCGAGACCGAGATGATGCGGTACATCCGCGCGCTCGAGCGGAAAGACCTCGGCCTCGACACGGCGATGATTCCGCTCGGGTCGTGCACGATGAAGCTCAACGCGGCGGCCGAGATGCTGCCGGTGACCTGGCCGGAGTTCTCGCGCCTCCATCCGTTCGCGCCGGTGGATCAGACCGCCGGCTATCAGCAGGTGTTTCGCGAGCTCGAGGCCGCGCTTGGCGCCGTGACGGGGTTTCCGGCCGTCTCGCTGCAGCCGAACTCGGGCGCGCAGGGCGAATTTGCCGGCCTGCTCGTCATCCGCGCGTATCACCGCGCGCGGGGACAGGCGCAGCGCACCGTCGCGCTCATCCCGCAGTCGGCGCATGGCACCAATCCGGCGAGCGCGGTGATGGCCGGCATGTACGTGGTCGTCGTCGCGTGTGACGATCGCGGCAACATCGACGTCG
>CAYQRM010000008.1:0-25972 GCA_964419785.1 uncultured Solibacteraceae bacterium
CGCGGCGTCTGGCAGGCGGGCGGATTCCCGATGGAGATTCCGCTGCTCACGCTCGGCGAGACCTTCATGAAGCCGAGCACGATGCTCTATCGCAATCTGCTCGCGATGGACGCCGAGGAGGCGCTGCGCTCCTACCCCGCCGACGGGGTCGTCCTGCTGGGCGGCTGCGACAAGACGGTGCCGGCGCTGCTGATGGGCGCGACGAGCGCGAACCTGCCGGCGATTCTGGTCCCGGCGGGACCGATGCTCCGCGGAAACTGGCGCGGCCAGATTCTCGGCTCCGGCACCGACGTGTGGAAGTACTGGGCCGAGCGCCGCGCTGGGACGCTCGACGAATGCTCGTGGCGCGAGATGGAGGACGGGATCGCCCGCTCGTTCGGCACGTGCATGACGATGGGGACGGCGTCGACCATGACGTCGGCGGTCGATGCGCTCGGGATGACGCTGCCGGGAGCGTCTTCGATCCCGGCCGCCGACTCGGCGCACGTGCGCATGGCGTCCGCGGCCGGACGCCGGATCGTGGAGATGGTCTGGGAGGATCTCCGGCCCCGCGACATCATGACGACCGCCGCGTTCGAGAACGCCGTCACGACCGCGATGGCGATCGGCGGGTCGACGAACGCGATCATCCATCTGATTGCGATGGCGGGGCGTGCCGGCGCGACGCTGGATCTCGATCGATTCGATGCGCTGTCGCGGCGGACGCCCTTCATCGCCAACATCCGTCCGTCGGGCGCGTTCTTGATGGAGGACTTCTACTACGCGGGCGGTCTGCTCGCGGCGTTGAACCGGCTGCGGGATCTGCTCGACACCTCGTGCGTGAACGTCACGGGACACGCGATGGCGGATGCAATCGCCGACGCGACCGTATTCAACGACGAGGTCATCCGATCACGCGAACAGCCGCTCGGGCCTGAAGGCGGCGTGGCGGTGCTGCGTGGCAATCTCGCGCCGGACGGCGCGGTCATCAAGCACACCGCCGCGGAGAAGCGTCTGCTGCAGCATGCCGGTCCGGCTGTCGTCTTCGCCAACTACAACGATCTCGCGGCCCGGATCGACGATCCGCAGCTGCCGGTGACGGCCGACTCGGTGCTCGTCCTCCAGGACGCGGGCCCGCTCGGTGCGCCCGGCATGCCGGAATGGGGGATGCTGCCGATCCCGAAGAAGCTGCTCGCACAGGGCGTGCGCGACATGGTCCGCATTTCGGACGCGCGGATGAGTGGCACCGCCTACGGCGCGTGCGTGCTGCACGTCGCGCCCGAATCGTTCGTCGGCGGACCGCTCGCGTTCGTCCGCGACGGCGACATCATCGAGCTCGACGTGCCGGCGCGGCGCCTGACGCTGCGCGTGCCGGACGAGGACCTCGCGCGGCGCCGCGCCGGGTGGACACCCCGGGAGGTCGCGTATCCGCGCGGCTACGGCCATCTCTACGCGCGCCACGTGACACAGGCGAATCGCGGTTGCGACTTCGACTTCCTCGAAGGCACCGCCCCGATTGCCGACCCGGAGATTCATTGAGGCCAACGGATCAGTTCTCGCTGCACGGAAAGAAGGCGATCGTGACGGGCGCCAGCCGCGGGCTGGGGTTGGCCGCGGCGACGGCCCTCGCCGACGAGGGCTGTCGCCTCGTGCTCTGCGCGCGCGGCGGCGACGCCCTGGGCGCCGCCGCCGCGTCGATCGCCGCCCGCGGCCGCGACGCGCGCTCGATCGCCACCATCACCGCCGACGTCTCCACAGCGGCGGGCGCCGAGGCCGTGGTCGCGCGCGCCATCGACGCGTTCGGCCGCGTCGACGTGCTCGTCAACAACGTCGGCAAGGCCGGCGGGGGCGACATCGTGACAACGCTTGACGCGGAGTGGCAGGGCGCGATCGATCAAACGCTCTTCCCGGCCATCCGCATGTCGCGCCTCGTCGTGCCGCACATGCGCCAGCAGGGCGGCGGCGCCATCCTCATGATCGCGTCCATCTGGGGCCGCGAGTCCGGCGGCCGGATGACGTACAACGCAGTCAAGGCCGCTGAGATCAGCCTGGCAAAGGCGATGGCGCAGCAGCTGGCGAAGGACAACATTCGCGTCAACAGCGTCGCGCCCGGCTCGATCAGCTTCGAAGGCGGCTCATGGTGGAAGCGCCAGCAGGAGGACCCCGCCGGAATCGCGGAATTCGTCCGGCGCGAAATCCCGATGGGACGGTTCGGCACGCCCGAGGAAGTCGCCGCGCTCGTCGCGTTTCTGGCTTCGCCGCGCGCCAGCTGGATCACCGGCGCGTGCGTCACCGTTGACGGCGGTCAGTCGCGCGCCAACATCTGATCACAGAGGTCGCGTCGCTCCATGGCCAACGTCATCCAATCCCTCGCCGACGCCCTCTTCATGCCGTATGTGGTCGGCGTGCTGCTCGGCGGCGGCCTGTTCCTCACGATCCGGCTTGGCTTCGTTCAGCTGCGACGACTGCCCGAGGCGTTGCGTACGATGCTCTCGGCGCAGGCGGCCGGCGCCACCGGCGCGCTCTCGCCGTTCCAGGCGTTTATGACGGCGCTCGGCGCGTCAATCGGCACCGGCAATATCGCCGGTGTCGCGACCGCGATCATCTCCGGCGGCCCTGGCGCGCTGTTCTGGATCTGGGTCTACGGCTTCGTCGCCACCGCGATCAAATTCTCCGAGGCCGTGCTCGGCGTGCGCTTCCGGCAAAGCACCGGCGACCGCGTCCAGTCGGGGCCGATGTACTACCTTCGCGACGGACTGAAGTCGCCCGCGCTCGCGTGGATTTACGCGCTCGTCGCCGGCGTCGCGGCGCTCACGACGACGCCGTTCACGCAGCCGAACTCGATCGCCCTGGCGCTCAACTCCGTGTTCGGCATGCGCACGTGGGTCGCCGGCGTGATCATCGCCGTTCTCACGTGGGCGGTGATCATCGGCGGCATCAAGTCGATCGGGCGCGCGGCGGAGAAGCTCGCGCCGATCAAAGTCGCGCTCTACGTCATCGGCGGCCTCGTCGTCATCGTCACATTCGCCGATCGCCTCCCGCACGTCTTGTCGACCGTCGTGCACGAGGCGCTCACGCTGCGCTCGGCACTGGGATTCGGCATGTTCATCGCGATGCGGTACGGCATCGCGCGCGGCGTGTATGCGAACGAGGCTGGATACGGCACGGCCGCCGTCGCGTACGGCACGGCCCGGTCGACTCAGCCGACACAGCAGGGCCTCCAGGCGGTGATGGAAGTCTTCATCGTCTCGTTCGTCACCGCCACGATGAGCGCGATGACGATTCTCGTGAGCGGCGTGGCGGACCAGTCAATCGCGGCGAAGCACGCGGGTGCGGCGTACGTGACGAGCACCGCGGCCGTCGCCGGCGCGTTCAACGCCGCGATGCCGTCGTTCGGCGGCTGGATCGTCGCGTTCTGCGCGTTTCTCTTCGGCTACACCACGCTCATCGGCTGGGCGTACTACGGCGAGCAGTTCCTCGAGTACATCCTCGGCCGGCGCGTCACCTTGCCCTATCGTTGGATCTACTGCCTGCTAATCCCCTTCGGCGCGGTGCTCAAGCCCGACGTCGTGTGGGCGTGGGGCGATCTGATGAACGCGCTGCAGGTCTTTCCGAATCTGATCGGACTCGTCGGGCTCAGCGGCCTCGCCGCGATGTACGCGCGCACGAGGCTGGACCGCTGACGCGTCATGGATCGCCGCTCGCTCGTCCGCTACGCCTGGCTGTCGATCGCGGCCGCGCTCGTCACGATGGCGATGAAGGGCGTCGCCTACGTGCTCACCGGCTCGATCGGCTTCCTGTCCGACGCCGTCGAGTCAATCGTCAACGTCGTGGGCTCCGTGATGGCGCTGTCGATGCTGGCGGTCGCGGCGCGGCCGCCTGACGAGGAACACCGGTACGGTCACGACAAGGCGGAATACTTTTCCAGTTTCTTCGAAGGCTCGCTGATTTTCGCCGCCGCCGTCGGGATCGGCATCGCGGCAATCGAACGGCTCTTTCAGCCGCGCGAGCTCCAACAAATCGGACTCGGCCTCGTCGTCTCGGCCGCGGCGTCGGCGATCAATCTCGTCGCGGCACTCGTGATCCTTCGTGCCGGCAGGCGCCACGAGTCGATCACGCTCGTCGCGAACGCGAAGCACCTGCTCACCGACGTGTGGACGTCGGCCGGCGTCATCGCGGGGGTCGGCGCGGTCGCGCTGACCGGCTGGAAGCCGCTCGATCCGCTCGTCGCGCTCGCCGTCGCTGCGAACATCGTCGTGACGGGGTTCGCGATCGTCCGCCAATCAGTGTCGGGCCTGATGGACTCGGCGTTGCCCGAAGAGGAGGAACGCGCGGTGAAGGCGGTCCTCGATGGGTTCATGGCCGATGGCGTGCAGTTTCACGCGCTGCGCACGCGCCAGGCGGGCTCGCGCCGTTTCGTGTCGGTCCACGTGCTCGTCCCCGGCCAGTGGACGGTGCAGCGGGGCCACAATCTGCTCGAGCGGATCGAAGGCGGCATTCGGCAGGCGCTGCCGAGCGCCAGCGTGTTCACGCATCTCGAATCGCTCGAAGATCCTGCGTCCTGGGAAGACGAACATCTCGATCGCCGACAGTCCTAGCTCCGACGTCCCCGGTCCGGCGTTCCCGAACCGAGCTCGGTGAGCCTCCGCTCGAGAAATCTGCGCGCCGGTTCTTGTCTCGCAAGTGCGAGCGCGCGCGTATAGGCCTCGCGCGCGTCGTCGCGTCGCCCGAGGCGACGACACAGCTCGGCTTTGGCGGAGTAGGCGAAGTGGTAGTCGGCGAGATCGCCGCGCGCCAGGACCTTCTCGATCTCGGCGAGCCCGGCTTCGGCGCCCTCAGCCATGGCGACTGCAGCGGCGCGGTTGAGCTCGACGACCGGTGACGGATCGAGGCGCAGAAGGACGTCGTAGAGTCCGACGATCTGCCGCCAGTCCGTGTCCCCGGCGCGTTCGGCCGTCGCGTGCACGGCAGCAATCGCCGCCTGCAGCGTGAACGGCCCCACGCGGCGCGACGACAGCGCCCGCTCGATCAGGGCGCCGCCCTCGCGAATCTGCGCGCGATTCCAGAGCGACCGATCCTGGTCGTCGAGCAGGATGATCTCGCCGTCGGCCGACGCGCGCGCGGCGCGACGCGAGTCGTGAAACAGCATCAAGGCGAGCAGCCCGAGCACTTCCGATTCCGGCAGGAGCTCGGCGAGCAACCGGCCGAGCCGGATCGCTTCGTCGCAGAGATCGTGGCGGGTGAGCGACTGGCCGGCCGACGCCGAGTAACCCTCGTTGAACACGAGATAGACGACGTGCAACACGACTTCGAGCCGCTCGGGCAGCTCGGCGCGCGTCGGCACCTGATACGGAATGTGCGCGTCGCGAATCTTCGCCTTGGCGCGGACGATGCGTTGAGCGATGGTCGGTGGGGACGTCAGGAACGCGCGGGCGATTTCCTCCGTCGCGAGCCCGCAGACCTCGCGCAGCGTCAGCGCGATGCGGGCGTCAGCCGTAAGGGCGGGATGGCAGCACGTGAAAATCAGCCGCAGGCGATCGTCCTCGACGCCTTCGTCGAACTCGATTGCCGTCGGCGCCGCCTCGAGACGATCTGCCTCGTGGCCTTGTAAGGCGTCGAAGCGGGCATTGCGCCGCAGTCGATCGATCGCCTTGAAACGTCCCGTCGAGACGAGCCACGCGCGCGGCTGGTCAGGCACGCCGTCCACCGGCCACTGATCGAGCGCGGCCGCAAACGCATCGTGCAACGCTTCCTCGGCGCGATCGAAATCGCCGACGAGGCGAATGAGCGTAGCCAGCACGCGCCGGGATTCGGATCGATAAAGCTCTTCGATCCCGGCCCGGACGCGCGCCGCCGACTCGTCTCGAGGATCAGTCACCTCTGAGATCACGCACCGCTAGTTGAATTCCATGATCGGCCGGACCTCGATCGATCCGAACTTCGCCGACGGAATCTTCGACGCCACCTGGATCGCGTCGTTCAGATCGCGAGCGTTGATCAGGTAGTAGCCGCCGAGCTGCTCTTTCGTCTCCGCGAAGGGGCCGTCGGTCGACGAGATCTTGCCGTTGCGCACGCGCACCGTCGTGGCCGACGGCGTCGGCTGCAGCGCCTCGCCGCCGATGTAGTGGCCGCTCTTCTTCACGCCCTCCGTGAAGGCGAAGTACTCGCCCATCATCGCGTCGGCTTCCGTCTTCGGCATCGTCGCCCACTTCTTCTCGTCGTCGTAAATCAAGCACAGGTATCGCACGGTCGTTCTCCTTGGTTCTGGTCACGCACAGCGCGTGCACCTTCTAGTCGCACGGGCCTCCAGGAATTCGACAATCTTACCCTTTCGCCTCTTGATCGCCCTCTGTCGCGGCGGTACTATTCGGTCCTCATGACGACGCTGCCGGCCCTGCCGTCTGACAAGGACCAGTCGCTCGCGGGGGCTTTGTCACCGCTTCTGGCCGAATATGAAGCCTCGCACCCGCACGTGACGGCGGTGAGGCGGCTGGAGGCCTTGGCGGCCCAGCACGCGCCGTTTCCCGAGGCGATGGACGCAAGGCTGGCGCGGGCGCTCAGGACGCGGGGGATCGAGCAGCTTTACACGCACCAGGCGGACGCGATCGCGCATGCGCTCGCCGGCCGGCATGCGGTGATCGTGACGCCGACGGCGTCGGGCAAGACGCTCTGCTACAACGCGCCGGTGCTGCAGAGCATCCTGACGGATCCATCGTCGCGCGCGTTGTATCTCTTTCCGACGAAGGCGCTCGCGCAGGATCAACTGGCCGAGCTGCATCAGCTGGCAGAGCTTGTTGGCAGCGAAGGCGGCGGCGAGATTGGCGTCTTCACGTACGACGGCGACACGCCGCAGGACGCGCGCCGCGCGGTTCGTGCGCGCGCGCACGTGGTCTTGAGCAATCCCGACATGCTCCATTCGGGAATCCTGCCTCACCATCCGCGCTGGGCAAAGCTGTTCGAGAATCTCAAATTCGTCGTCATCGACGAGCTGCACGCGTATCGCGGTGTCTTCGGCAGTCATCTTGGCAACATCGTTCGACGCCTGCAGCGCGTCTGCCGCCACTACGGATCGAATCCGACGTTCATTTGTTCATCGGCGACGATCGCCAATCCGCGCGAGCTCGCCGAGCGGCTCGTCGGCGCGCCGTTCGAGGAGATCCGCAAGAGCGGGGCGCCGCGCGGCGAGAAGTTTTTTCTGTTCGTCAATCCGCCGGTCGTCAACGCGCAGCTTGGCATCAGGCGCTCGTATCTGGCCGAGTCGCGCCGCGTCGTGATCGAATTCCTGAAGCGCGGGCTGCAGGCGATCGTCTTCGCGCAGAGCCGCCTCGCGACAGAGCTCTTGACGACGTATCTCAAGCAGGCGTTCGAAGGACCGCCGGGGGCGTCGGACGTGATCCGCGGTTATCGCGGCGGCTATTTGCCGCTGCATCGTCGGGAGATCGAGCGAGGATTGCGCAACGGCGACGTGCGATGTGTCGTCTCGACGAACGCGCTCGAGCTGGGCATCGACATCGGGGCGCTCGATGTCGCCGTGCTGGCTGGCTATCCAGGCTCGATTGCCGCAACGTGGCAGCGCGCCGGCCGCGCCGGCCGGCGGTCCGGCCGATCGGCCGCCGTACTCGTCGCGTCGAGCGCGCCGATCGATCAGTTCGTCGTCCGCAATCCGGAGTACTTCTTCGGCGCGTCGCCCGAGCACGCGCTCGTCAATCCCGACAATCTCCACATCCTGCTCGATCACGTGAAGTGCGCGGCGTTCGAGCTGCCGTTCACGTCGGGCGACTCCTTCGGCACGATCAATGTTCAAGAAGTGCTCGCCGTGCTCGCCGAGGAAGGCTTCGTCCACCTCGTCGACGGCACCTGGCAGTGGACGCAGGACTCGTATCCCGCGAATGCCGTGAGCCTGCGGTCGGTGACGTCGGACAACTTCGTCGTGATCGACACGACCGACGAGGAGCGAGTGATCGGCGAGACGGATTTCACGAGCGGTCCGTCCACGCTGCACGAGAAAGCGATCTACATGGTCGAGGGCCGCCTGTTCCAGGTCGAGCGGCTCGACTACGACAATCGCAAAGCGTTCGTGCGCGCCGTCGAGTGCGACTACTACACGGACGCGATCACGCACACGAAGGTCACCATTCTCGAGAGATTCGATCAGGATCAGGCCTCAGGCCTCAAGCCCCAGGCCCAGGTGCATGCACCCGATCCCATTGGGGTCTTGCGCCTTGTCCCTGGGGCCTCTCATGGTGAAGTGCACGTCGTCTCTCGCGTCGTCGGATTCAAGAAGATCAAGTTCTACACGAACGAGAACGTCGGCTCGGGTGAGCTCGAGCTTCCCGAACAGCAGATGCACACGACGTCCTACTGGCTGACGATTCCGAGCGACGTGCTCGCCACGCTGCCCGAGAGTGCGGCCGATAAGCGCGACGGCGTCGTCGGCCTCGCATTCGCGATGCACAACATCGCCCCGATGCTCCTGATGTGCGACCGGCACGATCTCGGCCTGTCGGTCGATGGCGTGAATCTCGAGGGCGGCGCGCGGCTTGGCGGCCAGGCGCGCGGGTCGAAGCCGGAAGCGCTGTCGGCCGAGCCGGTGATCTTTCTCTTCGACAATTACCCGGGCGGCATCGGACTCAGCGAGCCGCTGTTTTCGCTCAACGCCGATTTGCTCGCGCGCACGCGCGAGCTCATCGACACGTGCCCGTGCGAGTCGGGTTGCCCGTCATGCGTCGGGCCAGAAGGCGCGACGGGACCGCTCGCGAAATCCGTCGCTTCACGATTGCTCCAGGCGCTTGTCGCGAGACGAGCGGCGGCCTGATCGCTCATGCGCGACCTCGCGGCCCGTCTTCGCAGCATCGTCAGGCACGACGCCGAGCGCACGAATCCGGCCGCACCGGCGATCCGCGAGCTCACGTACGTGCCTGACATCGATGGCGGCCGCGACGTCGAGCGGACTGCTGCCGATCTCGGCGGGGCAGTGCATCGAAGCAGTCACGGGTCGTGCGTGAGAGTCGATCGCGTGTGGACGGCCGACGAGCGGCACGGCCGCAAAACGATGGCCGAGTGCTTGATCGACCACGCCGCACCGATTGCGCTGTTCGATCCGCGACTCTCGACACACTCGTCATGGGCGGAGCGCATCGTCTTTTTCGACATCGAGACGACAGGATTGAGCGGCGGCGCCGGGACGCTGGCGTTTCTCGCGGGCTGCGGCTGGTTCGAGGGCGAGGATTTTCGCGTCCGGCAGTTTTTCTTGAGCGGGCCCGCCGACGAGCGGCCGATGCTCGACGCGCTCTCGGAGATCTTCGGAGAGGCGTCGTTGCTCGTCACCTACAACGGTCGGGCCTTCGACGTGCCGGTAATGGAAATGCGGTGGGCCTTTCACCGGCTCGCGCCGCCGACCGACGATCTGCCGCATTTCGACATGCTCCCGCCGGCGCGACGGCTCTGGGGAGAAGGAGAGTGCACGCTGTCCGCGCTCGAACGCTCGCTCGCCGGCGTGCATCGCCTCGGCGATGTCGCGGGGTTCGAGATTCCAACGCGCTATTTTCAGTTTCTGCGCACTGGCGATCCGGGTGCGGTCGAAGGCGTGCTCGCGCACAACCGTCACGACGTTGCCTCGCTCGCGGTGATCACGTCGCACGCGCTCGCGCTCGCGCGCGGCGGCCCGGACGCCTGTCAATCAGCGGAAGAGCAGCTCGCGCTGGCTCGCATGTACGAGCGCGCCGACGACGAGCAGCGTGCCACGCAGGCGTATGAGCTGGCGTCGGCCGCCGACGATCGCGGCATCAGACGTCAGGCGCTGGCAGGATTGGCGGTGCTTCGACGACGCGCGCGCCGCTACGATGAAGCCGCGGCCGCCTGGCAGGATGTGCTGGCGCTGTCAGCTCCGGATGAACCGACGCCGCTCGGTCGTCGTGCCGCGGAGGCGCTCGCGATCCACCACGAGCACCGGGCGCACGATCTCCTCGCGGCGCGTCGCTACGCCGAAGCGCTCGGCGCCGACGCCTCCGGCCGCGCGGCCGACGAGGCACGCCACCGGTTGGGTCGTCTGGATCGGAAACTTGCGACTCGTGCTGCACGCGACGAGCAACGACTCACGCGCGACGACGGCTCGGCGCTGTAGCAGGTCAGTCCGTGCTTGTAACTGCTGGCTTCGAACTTCTAACTTGATCAGGCGCTGGCTTGCTTGGTCTTGCTGGCCTTGGTCGCCTTTGCGGCCTTGGTGGCCTTCGTCGCGGCCTTGCGCGCTTCGGCCGTCTGCGCGCCAAAGCGCTTCGTGAACCGCTCGACTCGGCCCTCGGTGTCGATCAGCTTCTGGCGGCCCGTGAAGAACGGGTGGCACTGATTGCAGATTTCGAGGTGCAGTTCGGGCTTCGTCGAGCGCGTCTTGAACGTGTTCCCACACGCGCAGCGAACTTCAACCTCGAAGTACTTCGGATGGATCCCAGGCTTCACGGTCAGCTCCTCAAGAACAGTCGCAAAAGATCAGTATAGCAGGGCGATCATTGTCAGGCACTCGGCCTCAGAAACGGGCACTAGCGAGTGCCTAATGCCTGTGACCCGGTGCCCATAAGTCCTGTTTAGACAATGATATGCGTCCGCACCCACCGATGCGTTCTGAACCGGGCGACTACGTCTGGCGGGAGCGGCTTCCCATCTGAGATGCCCAGATTGGCGTCCACGTGTCGCGCGCGGCGCATGCCGGGAATCACCGTGGTCACGTCGGAACTCGCCAGGATGAACCGGAGCGCGGCCTCCGCCAGCGTCATGCCGGTCGGCAGGTCGCGCTTCAGGGCTTCGACGCGGCGGAGCGTTTCGCCGAGCTGATCGCGCGTGAAGTACAGATTGCGCCAGTCGCCTTCGGGCCACTTGCTGTCGAGGGTCAGCGCGCCCGTAAGGCTGCCTTCGTCGAACGGCACGCGCGCGATGACTGACACGCCGAGCTCGCGGCACGCCGGAAAGAGCTCGTCCTCCGGGTTCTGATCGAACAGGTTGTAGACGACCTGCACGCTGTCGACCAGGCCGGTGCGCAGGGCGCGAATGACGTTCGTCGGCTGCCAGCGGTTGACGCTGATGCCGAACGCGCGGATCAGCCTTTCGCGCTTGAGCTCGTCGACCGCACGCTGCCAGCGATCGTCGTCGGACCAGGTGTCCGACCACACGTGAAATTGCTGGATGTCGACCGATGACCGACCAAGATTCTTGAGGCTCGTCTCCGTCGATCGCCTGATGTGATCGCGCGAGAACACGTCGTCGAGCGCGTATTCGGCGAGCGCGGGCCACTTCAAATTGCCGGGCGGAATCTTGGTGGCGACGATGAGCTTCTTGTCGGGGTGATGCTTGAGCACGCGGCCGAGGAGCTGTTCGCTCTTTCCTTGGCCGTAGGCGAGCGCGGTGTCGAAGAACGTGCAGCCCAGCGCGACCGCGCGTTCGAGCGCGGCGAGCGATTCTTCGTCGTTCGATCCCGTCCACCCGCCCATGCCCCAGAGGCCGACCCCGACTTCTGAGACCTGCCCGATGGAGCGAAACGCGCGGGTCTGCATCCGGCCATTAGAGCATCCTTGACACTACTACGCAAAACGTAGTATTACGTATAGCGAACTACGATGAAGACCGCCAAGCCTCCCCGTGAATCGCTCGACGACCTGGGCCGCTTTTCGGAGCCGTCATTGCTGATTCTGATTTCGCTCGCCGATGGGCCGAAGCACGGCTACGCGATGACGCAGGACATCGCGGCGATGTCGGGGCAAAAGCTCGGCCCCGGCACGCTATATGGCGCGATCACGCGGCTCGAGGCGCGCAAGTGGATCGAGCCGCTGCCGGCCGAGGATCGTCGGCGGCCCTACCGGCTGACCGGCGCCGGGCAGAAAGTGCTGCGCGCGCGGCTCGAGAGCCTTCAAGCCGTGACGCGCGTCGGCCGGTCGCGGCTTGCGGAAGGGTAGCGCGATGACGGCACAGCAGCTCATCCGCCTTTACCCTCCGGGCTGGAAGAACCGCTACGGCGACGAGTTCGTTGCAATGGTTGGCGGCGATCGCCTCACCGTGCAGCAAGTGATCGACATTGTGTCGGGCGCCATCGACGCGTGGTTGTCGTCAGACGCCCGGCGCGCCGGCGCCGCCGCTCCGGCCGGCGCTCAACAAGGAGGGACCATGCCTGCGTTTGCGTTCATGTGTGTGGACAAGAGGGCACGCTACTCGCCGCGAGACGCCGCGATCGGCGGGTTCGTGATCATTCTCGCGTCCGCGCTCTTCGCCGGGCTCGAGTTCCTCGCGCGGCGCGAGGGCTTGACGGTCACGTCAGCGTTCCTGCACATCGCGGCGGTCCCGGCCGCGTTGACGCTTTCGATGCCGTTCTGGGTACTGAAAGGCCAGTCGCGCCGGGTCCAGCTCGCCGTCGTCGCCGTGACGCTCGCGGTCGCCGTGTTGGTGACGCTGGTCTGAACGGACATGCGACATCGACTCGCTCGACGAATCGTCGATTTCTATCCGCGCGCGTGGCGCGATCGGTACGAGCGTGAGTTCGTCGCGCTCCTCGACGACCGCGACGATCTCGGCTGGCGCGACGTCGCCGACATCGGCCGTGGCGCGATGCGCGAGTGGATGCGCCTGACGCCGGCCGGCCGCGCGGCCGCCGCCGCGCTCGACGCGTGGCTCGCCGCCGTGATCTGGACGCTCATCGTCGCCACGCTCGGCTCGGTCATAGTCGGCTTCGTCAGGCTTGCGGTCGGCGTGGCGCCGTTCTTCGAGCTACCGTTTCTCAATTCCGAACTCGCGCGCAACCTGGCGATCGACATGCCGAAGGCGATTGGTGTCGCGACGCTGTTCGCCTCGCCATGGCTTCTCGCGGCGCGTTCGACCGGATTCGTGGAGACGAGGCCAGTGGTCGTTCGGCTCGTCGCGGTGATCCCCGCGATTCTCGTGGGCGTGTGGTTCGTGTTCAGTGCGGAGCAACTGACAGGACTCGTTGCCGCGGCGTGGGTTGTGAGCGGGCACGCGATCAGTTCCGCTCGCAAGGTCTTGACACGATGAGGGCCCGACTCGAGCGCGCTCGGTGAGTTGGGTCGATGATGCTCCGGATTTCCTTCTGTCGTCCGGCGCTTGTGATCTGCACGCCGAGTCCCTGCCGCGGACTTCTCATCTCGCCAGGACCTCTCAGTTCACCCGGATTTCATTGGTCTTTTCCGCCGCGAGTTCCTTGACCCGCCTCAGATCCACCTTGCCTGTCCCGAGCGTCGGAATCGAATCAATGTGAATGAGGCTTTCGCGCTTTGGCAGCCAGAGCTTCGGCAAATCCGTCCCGCCGAGCTTCGCCCAGAGGGTGTCGGGACTGACGTCGGCGCGCGTGTAGAACGCGACGAGCCGTTCGCCGCGCGAGGCGTCGGGTACCGCGGTGACCGCGGACACGGCGTCGCCGAGGATCGCGTTGATCGCTTCCTCGATTTTGACGTGCGGTACCATTTCGCCGCCAATCTTGCTGAAGCGTGAAAGGCGATCGGTGATGAAGAGAAAGCCGTCCTCGTCGATCATGCCGATGTCGCCCGTGACGTACCAGCCGTCGCGGATCACCTCGGCCGTGCGCGCGGGCTGTTTGAGATAGCCCGCCATCATGTTCGGCCCGGTGACGAGCAGCAATCCTTCGCGGCCGATGAGCGGCCCTTCGCCAGTGTCGCGATCGACGATCTTCACGGCGACGCCAGGAATCGGATGGCCGACCGATCCGAGCTTCCTGCCGATCTGCCGTTCGTGCTGGTGCGCGACGTTCGGCCGATTGACGGACACGACCGGCGACATCTCCGTGCAGCCGTAGCCCTCGAGCAGATCGAGACCGAACCGCTCGCGGAATGCGGTCGCGAGCGGCTCGCCCAGCTTCTCGGCGCCAACGATCGCGTACTTCAAGTGCGCGAACTGCTCGGGGGTGCACCGGCGCAGATACGCCTGGCAGAACGTCGGCGTGCTGATGAGCATGCTGCCGCGATACGTCGCCGCGAGCTCGCCGACGGCCTTCGCGTCCATGGGATTCGGGTGATACGCCATGCCGCACCCTTGCAGCAGCGGGAACCACAGCGTTCCGAGAAATCCGAATGAGTGAAAAAAGGGCAGCACGCCGATGAAGCAATCTCCGTGCGTCATCGGAAAGATCTGCGCAAGCGAGTCGACGTTCGCGAGCACGTTGGCGTGCGTGAGCATCACGCCCTTCGGCACCCCCGTGCTGCCGCTCGAGAAGACGATCGTGGCGAGCGGCGACGAGCGCTGGTCCGCACCAGCCGCGCGTCCAATCCAGCGCGCCGGCATGAATGCGGCCTGGAGCAGCCCGACGATCTTGTCGCCGACGCCGATCGTCTTTCGAAAATCCTCTAGAAACACCATGCCGGGGCGCGGCTCGATCGCCGCCTTCTTCAGAAAGACCGATGAGGTGAAGATCGTCTTGATGTCCGCTTGCTCGATCGCCGCGTCGAGCGCCTCGGATCCGATCGTGAAGTTGAGGTTGACCGGCACGCGGCCCGCGACGAGCGTGGCGATGTTCGCCACGGCGCCGCCGACCGAGGCCGGCAAGAGCAAGCCGACGTGGGTCTCGCCCCGCGTGCGCCGGGCGATCGCCCGGCCGAGCACCAGCGAGCCCAGCAGCGTCTTGCCGTACGTCAACTGCTGACCGGTGCTGTCCGCCATCGCGAATCGCCAGAACGCGCGCCGCGCGCAACGGACGAACGCGACGTGCAGCCGATCGGACGGCTGGCGGCGACGCCGCATCGCTTCTGACCCGAGCTCCATAATCGCCGCCCGCACCTCGTTGGCGTCCGCGCTTGACGGCATCGGATCGCCAAACGCGACCGTCACGGGGTACGGCACCTGCTCCGGCAGCTTCCAGAAGAACCTCTCACGTTTGAAGCTGAAGATGCTGCCCCAGACGCGATCGAGATAGACCGGCACGATCGGGACGTCGAGACCCTTGACGATGTGCTCGAAGCCGGTCTTGAAGGGTAAGAGGTTGCCCGTCCGGCTCACGGCGCCTTCCGCGAAGATGCACACGACATGACCATCGATGAGGGCCTGGCGCGCCTGCTCGATCGCCTCGACGACCTCGCGGCGGTTGCCGGCGGTAACCGGGATCGCGTGCAGGCGCCGCATCACGCCGTGCACCAGCGGCCTGCGGAAGTACGGTCCGTAGACGAGAAAGCGCACGAAGCGCTGAACGCACGCACCGATGAGCGCGCCGTCGACCATCGAGACGTGATTGGCGATGATGAGCGCGGGTCCGCGCTGCGGGATGTTCGGTCGTCCAACGATCGTGATGCGGTAGATCGTGTGCGTTGCCAGCCACAGCACGAACCGCACGAAGAAATCCGGCAGCTTCGCCAGGATGTAGACGCTCGACGCGAGGGTGAAGACGCCGGCGACGAGGATGATCGTCCGGATCGAGAGGCCGAGCGTGTCGCCGAGCACGGTCAGCGTCGCCGACGCGAGCACGATGCCGATCGTGTTGATGACGTTGTTGGCCGCGAGCACGCGGCCCTTCTCGTCGGCACTCGGCCGCTGCTGCAAAAGCGCGTTGAGCGGCACGACGAAGAAACCGCCGAACACGCCGGTGAGCGCCAGCGCCGCCGCCGACGAGACCATCGACCCGCTTGCCGCGAGCCAGAAGCTGCACACGCCCATGCCGATCGCGCCGACCGGCACGAGGCCGAGCTCGACCTTGTCGCCCGAAAGTCGTCCCGCCGCGAGGCTGCCGGCGCCGATGCCGAGCGCCAGCGCCGTCATCAGCCACGAAACTTCCGCATCGGCCACGTGCAGGGCTTGCGTGCCGAAGAGCGCCAGCGCCATCTGCAGCAGCGCGCCGAGGAACCAGAAATAAGAGATGCCGACGATCGTGATCCACAACGTGCGATCCGGCCAGAGCCGCTTCACGGCGCGCCACGTCTCGCCGAAGGGATTGATCGCGATGCGTCCACCGGGTCGCGCGGGCTGGACGTGCGGGATGCGCGTCGCCATCACGGTGCCGAGTACCGCGACGATCGTCAGGCCGGCGCCGATCCACTCGGGAGCGTCGCGCCACATGACGAGCAGCGGACCGCCGATCGCCGTGCCGAACACGATGGCGAGAAACGTGCTCATCTCGAGCAAGCCGTTCGCCCGCGAGAGGTCCTCGTCGCCGACGATCTCCGGCACGATGCCATATTTCGCCGGGCTGAAGAACGTCGCTTGCGTGCCCATCAGGAACAGCACGCCCATCTGCAAGTCGAAGCGGCGCGCCGCGAGCGCGGGAATCGCGAGCGCCATCGCGGCGATCTCGAAGACCTTCATGGCCACGAGCACACGCCGCTTGCTGTAGCGGTCGGCGAGATCGCCCGCATAGCCGGAGAACAGCAGGAAGGGCGCGATGAACATCGCTCCGGCCAGCGCAACATCCCGCGTCGCGTCCCGGCCGGGCGTCGTCGCCGCAAGCAGGATGACGACGATCTTGAAGACGTTGTCGTTGAACGCGCCGAGGAATTGCGTCCCCAGAAACGGCCAGACGCCTCGTCGTCCGAGCGTGGTGCGGTAGGTCCCTGCCGCCATCTTTGCGCTCCCTGCCCAGAAGATATGTCGGTGCGACGGACCGAGTCCTGAGCCTGCGCTGAAGCGTCCTGAGAAATCCTGAAACCGCGATTTTTGGCCTGTTTGTGCTTATTTTGCTCGATCCGCCAACCGCGCCAGCACGGTCGCGAACCCGGGCAGGCCGTGAAGTGGACGGAAAAACGGCTCGATCGGGATCGTCCATCCAACGTGGCTCGGCGGCGACGTCCCCAGCAGCTGATCGAGTCGCGCGAGCGTGCTCGGGTAGTTGCCCTCGATCGCCGCCGCACACGCGGCGACCAGCAGCGCGTCGTGCAGTCGGCCCGAGCGCTCGTAGCGATCGTGCGCGTGGCGTGCCTGCCGCCGTGCCTGTTCGGCGCCGAGGGCGTTGCCCGTTTCGGCGAGCGCGACGGCCTCGCCGAGCCAGGCACGAGGAAAGTCCTCCACGTACTGCCGCGCGGCATGGAACGATGTGATGGCATCTGCAGGATGACCCGCGGCGAGCTCCGCCTGTCCACGCGCGACGAGCGCGACGGCACCGAACTCCGGGCCGTACAGCCTGCGACGATCGGCGGCTTCGAGCTCCTGGTTGAACTCCGCGATCGCGTACGCGTGCCGGCCGCGCGCTGATTCGAGCGCGCCGAGCAACCAATGGAAACCGATCGACGGAAACCGGTCGCCGGCATGCATCTGCCGATCCTGCTCGACGACGCCCTGACGAACGAGCGACTCGGCCTCGCCGAGATGACCGCGCGCGACGTGGACCATCGCCATTTCGAACGTCGCGAACGCGAACTGCGGGTAGATCGCGAGCGCGCGCTCGAACGCACGAAGCCGCGCCTCGCCCCAGAGCGCGTGACCGAGGCGGTACTGATGCCGCCAGCTGTCGGGCTCGAGATCGACGGCAGCGCGCGCGGCAGTGCGGGCCTCCGCGAAGTCGCCCGCGCTCACGAGCAGAAACGCGAGCGTCGCGTGCGCTTCGGCAAGCGTCGGGTCGAGCGCGATCGCGTGGCGTGCGTGATCGATGCCCGAGACGAGCGACGTGCTGTCCGGCATGGGCGCCATGCGCGTCATCTCGTAGGCGACGAGCTCCGCGCTCGCGAGCCCCGCGAACGCGGTCGCGTAGCGCGGATCGCGCGCGATCGCGCGTGAAAAGTCCGCGATCGCATCCGGCACGAGCTCCGTATCGAGGCTCTCGATTTTGAGCCAGCCCTCCGTGTACGCGCGATATGCCTCGAGGTTCGCCGTCTCGCGCGCGCCGGGGTGCGGACCGTCCAGCGGCGGCGCGACGCCGAGCTCGCGCGCGAACGCTCGTGCGATCCCGTCCTGCAGTCGAAACACCTCCGCAAGCGGCCCATCGACCTTCGCGTCGGCCAGCGTGCGACCGGTCGCGACATCGACGAGCCGCGCCGTAATGCGCAGCTGCGAGTCGATCCGCTGAAAGCCGCCCGCGACGACGTGCGTCGCGCCAAGCTGTGCGGCCATCGCGTCGAGCGAGCCGTCCGTGCGGCGCGCGGCTTCGACGATGCGCCAGCGATCAATCGCGTGGAAACCGTCGAGCCGGCCAAGATCGCTCGTGACCGTCTCGGCGATGCCCGCGCGCAGCCATGCGATCTCCGAATCGCCCGTCACGTTCTCGAAATCCAGCACGGCGATCGTCCTGGTTGCAGAGGATGCGCTCTGGCTTGTCGTAGCCGACGCCGAGGCAGCGACGGCGCTGGCCGGCACCACTGCGGTTTCGACCGGCGCGACGAATCGATACCCGCGGCGCGCGACCGTGAGGATGTAGGTCGGCGACGAGGGGGCGTCGCCAAGCGCGTCGCGCAGGTCGGAAATCGCCTGCGCCAGCGCGTTGTCGGTCACATTCGCGTCCGGCCAGACGTCGTCGAGCAGCGCTTCCTTGGTCACGAGCGTCGCCGGGCGATCGAGCAAATAGAAGAGCAAATCGAGAAGTTTCGGCGTCAAGTCCAGCGCGACGCTGCCGCGCGAGACGCGGTACGCCGTCCGATCGGCCACGAACGGGCCGAAGCGGTAGGTCATGCGCGGGATTGTAAGGGACTTTGAGAGAATACGCGTCATGCGCACCAGCCTCATCGCGCTTTCTGCCCTCACCGCAGGTGTCGTCATGGCCACCGTCGCGGCTCAGCCGTCGATGGTGGAGTGGCCGGTGTATGCGGCCGATCAGGCGGCGACACACTACTCGTCGCTCGCGGATATCGATCGCACGAACGTGTCGCAGCTCCAGGTCGCGTGGGAATGGAAGACGGGCGACGATCGCGTGACAGCGCCGGCGGGCGCGCGGCCGGGATCGTTCGAGGACACGCCGCTCATGATCGACGACGTGCTGTACGTCGTCACGCCGTTCAACCGCGTCGCCGCGCTCGACGCAGAGACGGGCGTCGAGCGGTGGACGTTCGATCCGAAAGCGTACGAGGACGGGCAGCCGCCGAACGGCACCGGCTTCGTGCATCGAGGCGTGGCGGCGTGGCGAGATGGAACGGCGCTGAGGATCTTTCTGAACAGCCGGGCGAAGTTGTTCTGTCTCGACGCGAAGACCGGGCAGCCGGTCGACACGTTCGGCAATCACGGTGTCGTCGATCTGACGCAGGGCTTGCGGTGGCCGGTCGATCCGAAGCGCTATACGAACACGTCGCCGCCCGTGGTCTACAAGGACCTCGTCATTCTCGGCAACGGCGTCGGCGATCGACTGACGTATCGCCAGGACCCGCCCGGCGATGTCCGCGCGTTCGACGCGCACACCGGCCGTCAGGTCTGGAGCTTCCACACGGTGCCGGCGCAAGGCGAGCCCGGCGCTGAGACGTGGGGTGGAGATTCGCGCGAGATTACCGGTCACACGAACGTGTGGGCGCCGATGAGCCTCGACGAAAGGCGCGGGCTCGTGTATCTGCCGATCGGCACGCCGAGCAACGATTTCTACGGCGCGCGCCGGCCGGGCAACGGGCTGTACGGCGATTCGATCGTGTGTCTCGACGCCACGAGCGGCAAGCTCAAGTGGTACTTCCAGATTGCGCATCACGGCTTGTGGGACTACGACCCGGCGTCGGCGCCGGCGATTGTGTCCATCACGGTGAACGGCCGCGCGATCGATGCGGTCGTGCAGCTGACGAAGCAGGGCTTGGCGTTCGTGTTCGATCGCGTCACCGGCGCGCCGGTCTGGCCGATCGAGGAGCGGCCGGTGCCCGCGAGCGACGTCGAGAATGAGCACGCCTCTTCCACCCAGCCGTTTCCGACGCGGCCCGCGCCGTTTTCGCCGCAGGGCATGTCGCTCGACGAGGCGTTTAACCTCACACCGGCGCTCGAGTCGGCGGCGCGCAACGAGCTCAAGAAATATCGTCTCGGGCCGTTGTACACGCCGCCGTCACTGCAGGGATCGTTTCAGCGGCCGGGCGTGATCGGCGGCGCGAACTGGGGCGGATCGGCGTTCGATGCGGCGACGGGCCTGCTGTATCTGAAGTCGAGCCACTCACCGGCGATCATCCGCCTCGTGCCAGGAGCGCAGGCGAACAATCGCGCTGGCGAGTCGGATGCGGAGCTCGCTGGCTCGCAGGCCAGCACGTCCTTCGCGCCGCCAGCGCCGGCGGGCTCGACCGACGCCGATGCTGGAGCGGCTGGCGGAGGCGCAGCTCGAGGCGGTGGCCGCGGAGGGCGGTTGCCGCTCGTGCGGCCGCCGTACGGCGAGATCGTCGCGATCAATCTGAACACGGGCGGCATCAGCTGGCACGTGCCGTTCGGCGACATGCCCGCGCTCAGGAATCAGCCCGCGCTCAAGGACGCGACGCTGCCGAAGCAGCTGGGCTCGGCCGGCGCGCCGGGTGTGATTCTCACGAAGAGCGGCCTCATCTTCGGCGGCACGAGCGACGACACCACGATGCACGCGCTCGATTCCAAGACGGGCGACGAGCTTTGGCACCTCGCGCTTTCGCGCCCGCCGTCGGCGACTCCGATGACCTACCGCACCCGCAGCGGCCGTCAGTTCATCGTGATCGCGACGGGATCGGGCGCGAATGCGGCCTTGGTGGGGATCACGACGCGAAAATAACGCCGGGTGTCTTTTTAGAGGACACCTGCGTGGCAAGAAACTTGTAATCAGTTCCGGCCATGCCGAGAAGAACGTGTCAGGGGATGGCGGGAGCCGCCTTTCATGTGCTCAATCGCGCAGCCAGACGGTTGCGGGTGTTTGACAATCCCGGCGACTTTGACGCGTTCATCAACGTGCTCGATGAAGCGCAAGTACGTGCCGATCTTCCGCTGCTGGCCTATTGCATCATGCCGAACCATTTTCACCTGGTGGTTCGACCGACGAGAGACAGGCAATTGAGCGCGTTTATGGCCTGGTTGCAGATGACTCACTGCAAACGCTGGCAAGGGTTTCGCGCGCTCTCTGGCACTGGCGTCCTCTATCAAGGGCGCTTCAAGGCCTTTCCCGTCCAAACCGATCGGCACTTCCTCACGGTCTGCCGGTATGTGGAACGGAATCCGGTTCGTGCCGGTCTGGTTCGCGAAGCACAAGACTGGGTCTGGTCCAGCCTCGGCCAGCGTGTGAGAAACTGCAACCGGCCAACGCTCGACAGTTGGCCGATTATGCCACCGGCGAACTGGACGGAGCTGGTGAACACTCCGTCGACTGAGCAGGAACTCACAGCAGTTCGCGCTGCGTTGGCTCGCAACATGCCTTATGGGTCCGAGGAGTGGAGTGCCCGTGAGGTCGCGAAAGGATTCGGTCCGCGGCGACCGCGCGGTCGGCCAAGGCGGCCGCGGCCGGCCGATTTACGCATTGCGTAAAAAAACACCCGGCGTCATTTTCGCGATCGCCGCCATCGGTGTTGCGGCGGTGTACTGGAAGACGCTTGCGTTTGGCTTTCAGTACGACGACTACCACTTCGTCCGGCCCTGGACGTGGGGCGAGTGGGTGCAGACGCTGCACGGGTCGTGGGATCCGACGAAGATTGAATCGGACTTCTACCGGCCGCTCACCGCCGCATGGTTTGCGCTGCGATTCGAGCTCATCGGTTTGAACGGCGTCGCCGCCCATGCGATCAGCTTGGCGGCGATGATCGCGTGCGCGTGGCTTGCCGGTGTGTTCGTCGGTCGCGAGACCGGTTCGGATCGCGCGGCCTTTTTCGCGAGCGGACTGTATGCGATTCATCCGGCCTTCGCGTACTCGCAGGCGGTGTGGCTCACCAACCAGATGCACTTGATGGCGAGCGTGATCGTCCTCGCGTCGCTGCTCGAGTGGCAGCGCGTGCGCGATCGTCCCGCTGCCGCATGGTGGCCGCTCGTCCTGCTGCAGCTCGCCGGCTTCGGCGTCAAGGAAGATCTCGTAATGTTGGCCCCGCTGCTCGTGACGCTCACGGTACTGCGTCGTCTCCTGCGCGGCGATCCGCCATTTCCACCCTGGCTTGTGGTGATCGCAGGCATTCTCCTTCCGGCCGGCTGCTTCTGGTTGCGGTACGTGATGCTCGGACGACTCGGCGGATACGGTCCGCCGCCGCACTTCGATCAAGCGTGGACGAACTTTATTACCGGCCTCCTGGGTGTTTTCCGGCAGGTCCCCGCGCGCCGGCCCTGGCAGGCCGCCGCGAGTACCTTCTCGCAGACGATTCTCGTTGCCGGGGCGATCGGCAGCGTCGTTCGCCGGCGCGAAGCGCACCTGCTCGCGACCGGCATCGCGGTCGCGCTCTTCTTCGACGCCCCGTTCGTGTTCGTCGCCAAGGCCGAGCAATATCACCTCGTCGCGCTCGGCGTCGTGCTCGCGCTCACCGGCGCCATCGAGGTGATCGTCTCGCTCGTGCCTCAGGGGCTCGCGCGTGTCGGCGTGACCGCGACAGTCGCCGCGGCATCGTTGTCATTTCTGCCGCCCGCACGCAGCATGGCGAACGATTTCGCGCCGTGCTCGCCGATCACGCTGCGGACCGACGCGATCGTGCTCGACTGGTGGGTCGTTCCTCCCGAGATCCAGGACTGGCTGCGAGACAAGCCGGCGGCGTGCCGCGATCATCGCCTCGTGTCGCTTCCCGGCGCGTTGATGTCCGCGACCTGGGCGTACGGCGCCGACGTCGACGCGCAGGGCCGGCGATCACAGTGGACGTCGGACCACGCCGTCGTGATGCTGGCGCCGCGCGTCAGTGATGCACGCGTCGGTCTCTGGAGTCCCGTCGCCAGTGCCGAGCACGAGGTCACCGTGCGACTGCGCGGCTCCGGCGCCGACGCGGCGGTCCGTTTGACGAACGACGAATGGCAAGCCGACGCGCTTCACCTCAGCGCGACGCCGTGGTCGTGGCCGCGACGCATGAATCGTGTGGACGTCGCGATCTCGCCGACGTTCGTGCCGGCCGAGATCGATCGCGAAAGCCGGGACAGGCGCCAGCTCGGCGTGCGGATCAGGATCGAAGATCTGACGGTCGCACGCTAGCGATTGTCACTCAAGGGCTCGGGCATCGCCGCAACGAAGCACGCGCCGCCGAGCAGCGCGATGTTCTTCCCGAAGTTCGCGAGGTCGTTCGCGCGCTGCATCGCGTCGGCATCACGCCAGAACGCGTGCATGATCGGCGTGACGCCGATGAGGAAGATCGCAATCAGGGTCGCCCCCACTTTCGGTACGAACCCCGTCATGATGCTCAGTCCGCCGGCAAGAAGAAGCGCGCCCGTCCCGAGCACCGCGAGATCCGGTGCCGGCACGCCGCGCATCGCCGCAAGCGGCGCCAGCGTGGCGTGAAACATGAAGTGGTCGAACCCTGAGTACACCCAGAAGCCCCCGAAGATCAGCCGGCCGAGCATGAGCAGCGCCGCATTCACGTGGCTTTCGGTGACGATGACAACGGTCTCCGGCGTGTCGCTATGTGGAAAGAGATGCGTAGCCATAGTGAGTGGTTCCTCGTTACAGGACGTTCAGCACGATGGAGTTGGACGTCTGACCCGTGGGATCGGTCACGAACACGGTGTAGATGCCGGTCTGGCCCAGCGTCGCGCTGATCTGAATCGACGTCGCCGATACCGCGCCGACGCTGACGTCGTTCACCATCTGGCCCATCGGATCGAGGACGGTCACCGTGAGGCCTTGCGCGAAGCCGCTCCCGTCGATCGCCAGCACCTGCGGCGCCCCCGAATGCGAGGGCGTCGACGGGCTGACCGCATCGATGTGCGGCGTTGGCCCGTTCGCCGAACTCTGCACAACGAACGTGAACGGCTGCGATGTCTCGCCCGTCGTGTTCCGCACCAGCAGCGTGTACTGCCCTGGGATGCCAAACGTCGGGGAGATCTGAAACGCGCTCGCTTGAAACGAGTGGATCGCCGTGGCCTCGAACGTCGAAGTGACGCCTGTGGGATCGGTCAGGCTCACCGTCAGACCCGCGAGAAAGTTCGAACCGGCGACCGTGACGACTTGCGGCGATTGGCTCATGACGATGAGCCCGGGCGAGAGTCCAGAAATCATCGGCTCTGCACCGGTGGGCATCGCCGGCGACGACGATCCGCCGCACGCGCTCGCCATGCAAACAACGATCAATGCCGTCACGAGCTTTCGCAGAGCCATGTTGATGAGATCCGCAAGACTCGGGCCACGTCCGGCGGCGGCTGGATGCGATTTAGCGAGCGCCGAAAGGGACTCGGGGCGCGATTCTGGGCAAGTCCCTACCCACGGGCGGCAGGTTGAGGAGTGGGACCTTAGCGATCCCGGAAGCGCGGACGCGCCGACGAGATCAAACGGCTGACGCCAAGCTCCGACAAATCGGGAATATCACGATCGACGACGCGGCAATCATCGTAGTTGGCGTTGACGCAGATCTCCCACGCCTGTCCGGGAGGCACGCGCAGGCTCATCGCGCGATCGTTGAACTTGACGCCGTTGCTCGTGAAATCCGGCGTCGGGCCGTTCAACACGACGCGCTGGCCCGAGTACCGCGTGCCGGCGAAGAGCTCGAGCTTGGCGATCGGCCCGCGGCTCGTCCGCACCAGGCGAATCGACGAGATCTTGTCGTTCCAATTGTTGCGAACGAGATCGGACTCGGCGCCGCTGAACGCCTCGCAGCGGCCGGTGAAGTTGCGGCCGTCGCAGACTTCCCACATCTCGCCGGGCGCGATCATGAAACTGGAGATGCGATGCTCGAACTTCGACGGCCGCAGATCGCCAACGTCGCGCACGAACGTCGCGCGCGCGCCGCCGTAGTTGACGTCTTCGTAGACCGTGATGCCCGCTGACGGCGGGCGTTGAGCGGCGACCGGCGTCGAGAACGCGCCGGTCGCGAGCAGCAGAGCCGTCGTGACGAGGACGCAGGCCGTGCGCCGGCTCGTCATCGAGTTAGTGGCGCGTGCCGAGCTCCCCGGAAATCTCCGCGTCTGGCGCAGGGGGCGGTGCCGCCGGCAGCGGTCCATCGAGCGCGATCTTCAGCACCTCGTCCATGGTTTCGACGAGGTAGAGCTTGAGGACATCGAGCACGTTCTTCGGGATGTCGGCGAGGTCCTTCTCGTTGTCCTTCGGCAGGATGATGTTCGCAAGGCCCGCGCGGTGTGCTGCCAGGACCTTTTCCTTCACGCCGCCGATCGGCAGCACTTTGCCGCGCAGGGTGATTTCTCCCGTCATGGCGACGTCGCGGCGCGTCGGCACTTGCGCGAGGGCCGAGACGAGCGCGGTCGCGAGCGTGATGCCCGCCGACGGGCCGTCCTTCGGAATCGCGCCCTCGGGAATGTGCACGTGGACGTCGGTCCGGCGGTAGAAATCGCGCGGAATGCCGAGCACTTCCGACTTCGAGCGCACCCAGCTCATCGCCGCCTGCGCGGATTCCTGCATGACGTCGCCGAGCTTGCCGGTGAGCGTCAGGCGCCCGCGACCGGGCATGAGCGTCGCTTCCGTCACGAGCAGCTCGCCGCCGACTTCCGTCCAGGCGAGGCCCGTCGCGATGCCGATTTCGTTCTTCTCTTCGGCCATCGAGGGGCGGAAGCGCGGCACGCCGAGGTACTCGGTGATCTTCGCCGCCGTGACTTCTTCTTTGAACGTCTTGCCCTCGACCACGACCTTGCGAGCGACCTTGCGGCAGATCGACGAGATCTCGCGCTCGAGGTTGCGGACGCCGGCCTCGCGCGTGTACCGCTGGATGATCGTCTGGAACGCGTCGTCGGCGATCGTCAGGTTGTCTTTGGACAAGCCCGCGCCTTCGACCGCCTTCGGCGCGAGGAAGCGGCGCGCGATCTCGATCTTCTCGGCCTCGGTGTAGCCGGCCAGCTGCAGCACTTCCATGCGGTCGCGCAGCGCCTGCGGGATCGTGTGGAGCACGTTGGCCGTGCAGATGAACATCACGTGCGACAGGTCGTACTCGACGTCGAGGTAGTGATCGAGGAACGTGTGGTTCTGCTCGGGATCGAGCACTTCGAGCAGCGCCGCCGACGGGTCGCCGCGGAAGTCCATCGACATCTTGTCGACTTCGTC
>CAYQRM010000009.1:0-8222 GCA_964419785.1 uncultured Solibacteraceae bacterium
TATCTCGCGACCGGCATCACGATTCCGCCGAACGGTCACGACATGCTGCGCGACGAGTTCGACGCGATCCTGCTCGGTGCCCTCGGCGATCCGCGCGTGCCCGACAACCGCACGGCGCGCGACATTCTTCTGAGCACGCGCTTCGCGCTCGATCTCTTCATCAACTTCCGTCCGGTCCGGCTGATCGACGATCGCTTGTCGCCGCTCAAGAATCGCGGCACGAAAGACATCAACTTCGTCGTCTTTCGCGAGAACACCGAGGGCGTGTACGTCGGCATCGGCGGGCGGTTCAAGGCCGGCACGCCCGATGAGATCGCGATTCAGGAAGAGGTCAATACCTACAAGGGCGTCGAGCGCATCATCCGGCAGGCGTTCGAGTACGCGAACGCACACGGCTTGACGAAAGTCTGCATGGCCGACAAGAGCAACGCGATGCCCGACGGCCACGCGTTGTGGCAGCGCGTGTTCAAGGAGGTCGCGGTCGCGTTCCCGAGGATCACGCCGACGCACCTCTACATCGACGCGCTGGCGCTGTTGCTGGTGCGCGATCCGGGGCAGTTCCAGGTCATCGTCACGAACAATTTGTTCGGCGACATCATCACGGACATCGGCGGCGCGCTGCAGGGCGGCCTGGGCATGGCCGCGTCGGGCAACATTCATCCGGGAAAGACTTCGCTCTTCGAGCCGGTGCACGGATCGGCGCCGCCACTCGCTGGCAAGAACATCGCGAATCCGATGGGCGCGATTCTTTCGTCCGCGCTGATGCTCGAGAACGTCGGCTGGACGGACGAAGCCCGCCGCATCGAAGCCGCCGTCGAAGCGGCCGTGCACGCCGGCGAAACGACCACCGATGTCGGGGGAAAGTTGGGGACAAGCCAGGTTGGAGACTGGATCGCCGGCGCAGTCAGAGAGAAACGCTGAACTGAGCGGGGCCTGGCCCCGATTGCCGTGAGGCGGGCCTGGCCCCGAAGTCAGGCTCGATGCGATCCGAAAACTGAGAGGCAGACAAGAACAATGAACGAAGTTTTCATCGTCGGCGGCGCCCGCACTCCCATGACCGACTACAGCGGCGCCCTGAAAGATGTCTCCGCGCTCGAGCTGGGCGCGATCGCCGCCCGCGCGGCGTTCGCGAAGACGGGCGTCAAGCCCGAGTGGATCGACCAAGCGGTCGTCGGCAACGTGATGCAGACGAGCGCGGACGCGATTTATGGCGCACGGCACGTCGCACTCAAAGCCGGCGTGCCCATCGAAGTGCCGGCACTCACCGTCAACCGGCTGTGCGGATCGGGCATTCAGGCGGCCGTAAGCGGCGCGCAGCTCATCCAGCTCGGCGAAGCGAACATCGTGCTCACCGGCGGCATCGAAAGCATGAGCCAGGCGCCGCACGTGCTTCGAGGTCTGCGCAGCGGGCTGCGTTTGAATCAAGGCAAGCTCGAGGATTCGCTCTACGAAGCGCTGCTCGATCCGTACTGCGGCCTGTTCATGGCGCAGACGGCGGAGAAATGCGCGGCGAAGTACAACGTCTCGCGCGAAGAGCAAGATGCGTACGCGCTCCGCAGCCAGCAGGCGGCGTCGCACGCGTGGGAGTCCGGGAAGTTCAAAGATGAAGTCACGCCCGTCGAGATCAAATCGCGCAAGGGCGTGACCGTCGTCGACAAGGACGATCACCTGCGGCCCGACACGACGCTCGCAGGCCTCGCGAAGCTGCCAGCGGCGTTCTCGAAGGATGGCAGCGTGACCGCCGGCAACGCCAGCGGCATCGTCGACGGCGGCGCGGCGTTGATTCTCGCGAGCGAGAAGGCCATCAAGGAAAAGTCCCTCAAGCCGATAGGACGCATCGTCACCTGGGGCGTCGTTGGCGTCGACCCCTCGTACATGGGCATGGGGCCCGCGCCGGCGACGCGGCAGGCGCTCGAGCGCGCGCGGCTCAAGCTGTCCGATATCGACCTCATCGAGGTGAACGAGGCGTTTGCGGGTCAGTATCTGGCGGTCGAAAAGGAACTCGGCCTCGATCGCGACAAGACCAACGTCAACGGCGGCGCCATCGCGCTCGGCCATCCGCTGGGCATGACGGGCACCCGGCTGCTGCTTACACTTCTGCTCGAGCTCGGCCGGCGCGGCAAGCGGTACGGCTTGGCCACGGCCTGCATCGGTGGCGGCCAGGGAATTGCAGCGATTGTGGAGCGTGTTGGGCACTAGACCGAACTCAGGAATGCGCCGTTGAGCGCGGGACTGGCCCTGATTGGCGACAGCCGGGCCTGTCCCGTTGGCTCGTTCAAAGCGCCAGGTTGATAGAGAGGCAGACAGCAGACGATGCAGATTAAAACCGTTGGAGTGTTGGGCTGCGGGCTGATGGGCGGAGGGATTGCCCAGGTGGCGGCGGCGTCGGGGTTCAAGACGATCGTCCGCGAGATCAATCAAGCCGCGCTCGACAAGGGCATGGCTCGCATCAAGCGCTTTCTCGACGACGGCGTGTCGAAGGGGAAGGTGACCAACGAGCAGCGCGACACGACGCTCGCCAACCTCACCGGGACGACGCAGTTCGCAGCGATGAAGGATTGCGATCTGATCATCGAAGCGATTGTGGAGAACGTCGACGAGAAGGTCGCCGCCTACACGATGCTCGAGGCCGGCGTGAGCGAGCGCACGATCTTCGCGTCGAACACCTCGTCGCTCTGCATCACGGAGCTCGCGGCGAAGACGAAGCGCCCGGACCGTTTCGGCGGCCTGCACTTCTTCAATCCCGTTCCGCTGATGAAACTCGTCGAGGTCGTGCGCGCGCTCACCACGAGCGACGAGACCTATCAGGCGCTGTTCCAGTTCTCCCAGGCGCTCGGCAAGGAACCGATCACCGCGCCCGACAAGCCCGGCTTCATCGTCAACCGCCTGCTCGTGCCGTACCTGCTCGACGCGATTCGCTGCTACGAGCGCGGGCTCGGGACGATCGAGGACATCGACAAGGGCATGAAGCTCGGCTGCGGCTACCCGATGGGCCCGCTCACGCTGCTCGACTTCGTGGGCCTCGACACGACGTACTACATCGCGAACATCATGTTTGACGAGTACAAGGACGCGATGTTCGCGGCGCCGCCGCTTCTCAAGCGCATGGTGCTCGCCGGGAAGCTCGGGCGGAAGTCAGGGGAGGGTTTTTACAGATACTAGCCATGGGGCAATGAGGCAATGGGGCAATGGGTGAATGCAGACGGACATTCACACATTGCCTCAATGCCTCAGTGCCCCAGTGCCTCATTTGAGGGATTTCAAGCGCTCCTCGGCCTTGCGCTTGAAATCCTTGTCCTCGGGCGTCCAGTCGGGATCGAGCGGCGCGTCGATGACAGCCTGCAATGTCTTGCGCGCTTCGTCTTTCCTGCCTCGATCGATCAGCACCTCTGACAAGAAATAGAGCGTGGCGGTGCTCTGCGGGTTGTAGGAGAGCGCCTTGCGAAGATACGTCTCGGCTTTCGCTTCGCTGCCGCCGAAGAGTCCCGGCACGCGGTGATACCACGCGCCGAGCGCCCGGTCGGCCGAGCCCTCCTGCCACGCTTCGTCGATTTTCTGAACGGTCTCGAGCTCCGTCCGGATCCTGCCGCGGTACTTGATGCCTTGCGAGAGGCCGAAGGACTCAGCCAGCGCGCCCATGTTGGCCGCCACCCAGAAATGTCCCTCGGGCTTCGACGTGTCGAGCGCGATCGCCTGCTCGCCGGCCTTGATGCCGTTTTCGAGCGCGGTGCGCCTGTCGGCGACCGGCCCCTGCGTGCCAAGCCAATATTCGGCGCGCGCGAGCTTCCACGACGCCTCGAAATTCCTGCCGCCCGCGGCGGCCTGCGCCCAAAGATCAGTGGCCTGTTTCGCGGACGCGAGATCTTCACGATGGCGATACAACTCGTCGGCCGACGTCGGCGCCGCTGGCGCAGCCGGGGACTGCGCGCGCGCGGCCGTCGACCAGAGGCCGGTGGCCGCGATATAGAATGCGAAGATGCAGGACATCATTCGGCGTCTGCTCGCCGAGCTCGGCGAAGACCCCGATCGGGAAGGGCTGAAGGAAACGCCCCGGCGCGTCGAGCGATCGCTGGACTTTCTCACCAGCGGATACCGGACGAACATCGACGACGTCATCAATGGGGCGTTGTTCACTGTCGAGTATAACGAGATGGTGATCGTTCGGGACATCGATTTCTACAGTCTCTGCGAGCATCACTTGCTGCCGTTTTTTGGCAAGTGCCACGTCGCGTACATTCCGGATGGCCGCGTCATCGGCCTCAGCAAACTCCCGCGCATCGTCGACGTCTTCGCGCGCCGGCTCCAGGTGCAGGAGCGGTTGACCCAGCAGATCGCCGGCACGATCGAGTCTCGCATCACGCCAATCGGCGTCGGCGTCGTCGTCGAAGCGACGCATCTCTGCATGGCGATGCGCGGCGTGTCCAAGCAGAATTCCATCACCACCACGAGCGCCATGCTCGGCGCGTTCCATGCCGACGCGCGCACGCGCAACGAGTTCCTCCAACTCATCCGTCACGCCGGTCCGCGGACGATGGTTGGCGACGCGCTGACGGAAGACGCGTGTGTCAGTGACACTTGAAAGTCGAGAAGTCGGGAAGTCGAGAGGTCGAGAAGTCCGATCACCCATTGCTGACCACCGAGGCCAGGTGTTGGTGAATCTGCCTGACGCCGTCGGTCAGCGCCGCCGGCCCCGGCTGCAAAATCAACGTTGATTTGATTTCGTAGACGCGCCCGTCGCGCACGGCCGGCAATGCCTCCCAGCCTGGCCGGCCCGTGATGCGCGCGGGCTGAACTTTCTTGCCGCACCAGGACGCGAAGATCACGTCCGGCCGCGCCTCCACGACCGCGTCGGCGGTGACGATGCGATCCTTGGCGAGCGCGCCGCCGCGCAGGTGCGGAAAGATCGGCGTGCCGCCGGCGATTTCGACGAGCTCCTCGACCCAGCGAATGCCAGAGATCAGGGGGTCGTCCCACTCCTCGAAATAGACGCGCGGACGCCGCGGGAAATGCGCCGCGGCCGTGCGAATCGCGTTCAGCCCGCGCTCGAGCTCGAGCGCGAGCGCTTCGGCGCGCGCCTGCAGTCCGACGAGCCCCCCGAGCATCCGAATCATCTGCAGGATTTCGGCGATGCTTCGCTGGTTGAACGTGACGACCGTGTGGCCTCGCCGTACCAGCTCCGACGCGAGGTCCGCTTGAAGATCCGAGAACGCGAGGACCAGATCCGGCTTCAGCGCCTCGATCTTGTCGAACTTCGCGCTGAGGAACGCCGACACGCGCGGCTTCTCCCGAGCCTCCGGCGGCCGCACCGTGTAGCCCGACACGCCAACGACGCGATCGCCCGCGCCCAGAAGGTACAGCGTTTCTGTCGTCTCCTCGGTCAGGCACACAATGCGTGTCGGGTACGAAGACATCGTGTCTATCGTAGGACAGAGGGCAGAGGGCAGAGGGCAGAGGGCAGACCCCGGAGATGAGGGCGGGTCTGGCCCCGAATGGCGTAAGCCGGGCCTGACCCGTTGGCACGGTCGATGCGTTCGCGCCGCTGAGAGGCAAACAAGCCCGCTCATTCGAAGCGATCGGCAGGCAGCCGTTATACTTTCGACAGATGCTTCGATTGACGTCGGCGGCGGTGGCGTGCGCGCTGGCGCTCTCCGCTTCGGTTCTTGCGTGGCAGGGCAGCGCCGGCCAGCGGCGCGCCGCGACGCCGCGCCTGTCGCAGGATGCGACGTGCGCGGCGCTGCTCGGCGACGGCGTGAAGACGAAGCGCCCATTCTGCGACGTGGTCGTCGCGACCAAGCCCGCGCAAAGCGTCCTGATGCCGATTCCGAAGCACACCGGCACGGCGACGCTTTCGTTCGACCTCCACAACCGATTCTCGCCGCCGGCGAACTCGACCGATCCGGCCCAGGCCTTCCAACGCCATACTGTCGTCGTCGCCGTCATCAAGCCGACGGGCGAGGTCATCGACCGCGCGGTCGTCACGAGCGAGTTCCGAACGGTCCAGGACCTGTTCGATCGCATCATTGGTACGGGACCGACGGGTGTGAAAGCTGTCGCACCGGGACCGGCGACGTCGGTGCGGGTCACGATTCCCGCCGGCGTGAATGAAATCGGCATCGTCGGCGTCCGCCAAGACATCGACACGCGCGCCGCCCACGCCGCGTTCACGACGCCGGGACGGCCCGTCGCGATTGTCAGTAATATGAGGATTGAGTATCGGTGATACTTGAAAGTCGGAAAGTCGGAAAGTCGGAAAGTCGGGAAGTCGGGAAGTCGAGAGGTCGGGAAGTCGAGAGGTCGAGAGGTCATCCCTACCATCCCAGATCACACAGTGACTATCGCCCATGTCTGACGTTCTTGACGTGCTCATTGTCGGCGCGGGACCGGCGGGACTCGCCGCCGCGATCGCCGCGTCTCGCCGAGATTTGTCGTACGTCGTGCTCGAGAAAGGCGCGCTCGTCAACTCGCTGCTGCACTATCCGACCGAGATGGTGTTTTTCACCACGCCAGAGCTGCTCGAGATCGGCGGGTTCCCGTTCGTGAGCCCGTACGAGAAGCCGACCCGGCAGGAGGCGTTGAAGTACTACCGCAAGGTCGCGGACGCCGCGAAGATTGACGTTCACTTCGAAGAGCCCGCGACGACGATCGCGAAAACGAGCGAGGGCTTCAGCGTCACGTCGCAGCCGGCCTTCGGGCCCGCAAAGACGCGGACGGCCCGAAGCGTCGTCATCGCGAGCGGTGCGTACGACATGCCGAACAGAATCGGCGTGCCCGGCGAGGACCTGCCGCACGTCTCGCACTACTACCGCGAGCCGCACATCTACTATCGCCGCCGCGTCGTGATCGTCGGCGGCAAGAACTCGGCGGCCGAGGCCGCGCTCGACATCTTCCGCAACGGCGGGGAGGCGCGAATTGTGCATCGGGGCCCGGGAATGGGCGATTCGATCAAATACTGGGTGAAGCCCGACATCGAGAATCGCATTCTCGAAGGATCGATCCCCGCGCGCTTCAACACGCGCGTCATCGAGATCACGCCGAACGACGTCGTGCTCGAGGGGCCGGAGGGCCGCGCGCGCGAGCGCGCAGACGCCGTGCTCTTGCTCACGGGCTACAAGTCCGACACGACGCTGCTGCGTCAGGCCGGCGCCGCGATCGACGAATCGATCGGCGCGCCAATCCACGATCCGGAAACGTTCGAGACGACGGTGCCCGGCTTGTTCGTCGTCGGCGCTTGCGTGGCCGGCAAGCAGAGCGGCCGGATCTTCATCGAGAACGGACGATTTCACGGCGAGGTCGCCGTGAAACAGATCGCCGCGCGGCTCGCGCGCCGGACGACGCGCTAGGCAGCATTCGCACTTCCCGACTTCCGACCTCCCGACTTCTCGACTTCCCGACTTCCCGACTTTCAGGTGTACAGACGAAGAGCCGGCCCCTTGCAGAGCCGGCTCTTCGTGCCGTGCGTGTCTTCGCTTACTTGCTGAACCAGAACGTTACGCCGAGCCGGATGATTCTCGGCCCGAGCGCGCCGGTCGCGGAGTTCCAGGACGGGATCACAACGGTCCCCAGATTCGGATCGTTGTAGTTGGTCACCCGGCTGACGCCTGTGTTGGTTCGCGTCGAATAGACCGTGTTCGCGTTCGTCAGGTTGTAGACGTCCATGTCGAACTCGAACCGCTGCTTGCCCATCGTGAACAGCTTGCCGACGCGGATGTCGAGCGTGAAGAGCGACGGCAACAGGAAGCTGCCGCGCGGATCGACGTTGATTGTCGTGGTATTCCCGCTCGCGCCCGGCAGACAGTTGGTGGTGATCGTCGTGCTGCAGGTCGAGATGCCCCAGGTTCGGTTCGTCGGGAGGCCCGACTGCATGCGGAGGTTCGCGCCGAACGTGATCTGATACGGGAACATGTACGAGCCCGTCAGCTTGAACAGGTGACGACGCCCGCCGTTCTCGCCCGCGCTGTTGATGAGCGAGTTCGGCGACGCGATGCTCAGCGTGTCCGTCGTTGTGTGCGAGTAGGTGTACCCGCTCACGAGTGAGAAGCCGTTGGCGTAGCGCTTCGTCACGGTCAACTCGAGACCGTTGTAGAAGGTCGACAACCGGTCGTCGTTGACGGTTTTGGTGGTGATCGTCACGTTCGGATTCAGGTTGTACGCCTGGAACGGACGGTCGTCGGCCGTGTTGAGCACGCCGTCCGGCCCCGGATCGGTCAGCGTGACGAGTGTGT
>CAYQRM010000010.1:0-7693 GCA_964419785.1 uncultured Solibacteraceae bacterium
GTGGGCAGCAGGTCTTCGCGCCGCGGCGATCGAAACGCCGTCGGCACGGCGCCGGCCAAGATCACCCAGAAGGCGTGATGCCGCGCCATATCGCTCTCAGTGCCGCTCGAGGCGCCGCAGTTTTTCGATGAGCGTCGTGCGCTTGAGGTGCAGCAGCTCGGCGGCTTGCCGCTTGTTGCCGCCCGAGCGCTCGAGCGCGCGCTGGATCAGCGTGTGCTCGTAGTTGGCGACGAGCTGCTCCATCTCGATCCCTTCATCCGGGATGGACACTTCGGCCGGCGGCGACGCCTGACGGAACTCGCGAACCTCGTCCGGCAGATCCGCCAGGGTCAGCTGCGATCGTCCTGGCGACAGCGCGAACGCGCGCTCGACGACGTTCTCGAGCTGCCGGACATTGCCGGGCCAGCCGAACACCATCAGCGCTTGCTGCGCTTCCTGCGACAGCGTTACCCGGCCGCGGCCCGGCGTATCCTTCGCCAGCCGATCGAGAAAGTGCTGCGCGAGGAGCGGAATATCCGCCGCTCGCTCGCGCAGCGCAGGCAGGCGCACGGGAATGACGTTCAATCGATAGAACAGATCCTCGCGGAACAAGCCCTCCGCGACCAGGCGTTTCAGATCCGAATTGGTGGCCGCGATGATGCGCACGTCGACGCGCACCGTCTGCGAATCGCCCACGCGCTCGAACTCGCGCGATTGCAACACGCGCAAGAGCTTCGATTGGAGCGCCGCGGTCATCGTGCCGACTTCGTCCAGAAACAACGTCCCGCGATTTGCTTGCTCGACGCGGCCCTGCCGGTTCGCGACGGCGCCCGTAAATGCGCCGCGCACGTGCCCGAACAGTTCCGCCTCGAGCAGCGATTCGGGAATCGCGCTGCAGTTCATCGCGACGAATCGCTGGCTCCGTCGCGCGCTGCCGTCGTGAATGGCGCGTGCGGCGAGCTCTTTGCCCGTGCCCGTTTCGCCCGTGATGAGCACCGTGCTCGTCGTCGCGGCCACGGTACGGAGCAACTCGAACAGACGCTCCATGATCGGCGTCCGGCCGATCATCCCTTCGATCTTGAACTTGTCCTGGAGCTGAGCCCGGAGGTACGCGTTTTCCGCCCGCAGCCGCCGCTTCTCGAGCGTCACGTTCAGCTCGTGCAGCAGCTCCTCGAATGGGAACGGCTTCGTGATGAATCCTTCGGCTCCAAGCCGCGTGACTTCGACCGCCTCTTTCAGGGTGCCGTACCCGCTGATGACGATGGCGATGATGTCGGGGTAGCGTGCGAAGGACTCATCGAGCACGCGCCGGCCATCGACGCCCGGCAGCCGGAGATCGGTCACGAGGATGTCAAACGCGAACTCGCTCAGCCGCTCGAGCGCGTCCTCGCCGGTGCCCGCCTGCTTCACCTTGAAGCCGTGCTCCGCCAGGCGTTCCGCGATGACCTCCCGGAACGAAGCCTCATCGTCGACCAATAAGAGGTGCAGCGGCGGCGTGTCGGTCATTGAAGCGACGGTATTTTGACACGGGACGCCCGTAAAGTCTCCCTTTCTGGGCGCCGATAGTTCGGGGCGAGTAAGAAATCATGATCCTGGACCGTAAGACCGTGTCGATTCCCCGAGCGTGCGAGCTGGTTGGCGTGAGCCGGCGCACTATCTATAACTGGATCGCCAGCGGCAAGATTCAATACGTCCGAACCGCCGGCGGGTCCGTCCGGATCTTTGCTGACACGCTGTGGCGCGAACCTAGTCCCGACGATGGCCAGACCTGGAGTCAGCGGCTGCGACCGGGCGCCTGACGAGCCCGTGCTCGTCCCCGTGGCGGACTTGTGAGCCTGCCTCAGTCGGAATGGTCGCGCCTGTTTCACCGGCTGAACAATCAGCTTGGGATCATTCTGGCCAACGCCGAGCTGCTCGAGAGTCGTCTCTCGGACGAGACGCAGCGCGCCCGCGCTGGTCAGGTCGTGAAGTCGGTGCTCGAAGCCATCGACACCGTCCAGCACCTCAGACGCGAAGTCAACGAACCGGCGGAACCTACGGTTGCCAACCACGGAGAACCGTCAGGGCAATGACAAAAATCGTACGATCGTCAATATTCTGACCATCCCGGCACGCCATCGCACGGCTTTTCACGGTTCTTCACACTCCGCCACTTTCACTTAAGTCCCACGATTTCAGCACGTTAGACGGAAACGTCAGTCTTCGCTTGCTTCGAGCCGTTCTCGGGAGTCACGACAAATCCGCTGGCATCGCTGTTGCCCTTAAGGGGGTTCCCGGCCAGTGCCGGAGGAGGGCTCCCGATGCACCGCGCTCCACTCGCGAATCACCAGCAGCAACGTGTGGCTGCCAGTCTGCCGTTTGTTGAGTCGCTCGCGCGCCGCATGGCATCGACCATGCCGCACTCGATCGACCTGGGCGATCTCGTGCAGGACGGCGTGCTTGGTCTCATCGACGCGGCACATCGCTTCGATGCGGATCGGGGCATCAAGTTCGAAACGTTTGCCGAGCGTCGGGTACGCGGCGCGATGATCGACGCGCTGCGCCGCGACGCGTGGCCGCGTGGCGTCCGCCGCGTGCGCCGCGAGCTCGAGGCTGCGCGTGAAGAGCTGCGCCGCGAGCTCGGCGCCGAGCCGACGCTGGCCGATCTCGCGCGTCGCGTAGGATCGGATGAGGCGAGACTCGAGCGGACGATCGTCCGCATCAGCACCATCGAATCAACGTCGCCGCTCGCGAACTTCGAGGGCGTGGACAGCTCGACGCTGCCGGCCGTCCTCGTGCCGAGCGAGCCGCCGTCGCCCGATCGCGTCTACGAGCGGACCGAAGTGCGCGACCGCGTACGTCAGGCGCTCGCGAAGCTTCCAGCGCGCGAGCGCCGCATCGTGAGCCTCTACTATTTCGCCGAGGCGACGATGAAGCAGATTGGCGAGGAGATTGGCGTCAACGAATCACGCGTCTCGCAGCTGCACGCGCGCGCGATCGAGCGGCTGCGCAAGGTCATGATGGCTGGCCAGCCCGTCGAGCGTCCGAAGCTCGTGCCCAAGCCGACGAGGCCGAAGTTCGTCCGCGCAGCCGCGGCCAAGAAGGGCAAGGTCGGTACTCCGCGGCTCGTGGCATAGGGACCGCGCGGATCAAGTTAGAAGTAAGAAGCCAGAAGTTAGAAGTTCGGAGGATCACGGGTACCCTCTGCACTTCTAACTTCTGGCTTCTAACTTTTAACTTGATCCTCCCCGATCGCCCTCACCCGAGTGTTTCCCTCGCCACTCGCACCAGGTCCCGCAGCCTGAAGGGCTTGGGCACCCAGCGGCACCCGCTCTCTTCCAGAAATCGCTCCGCTTCCGTTCCCGCGACGTCGCCGGTCACGAACACGACGCGACGCGCGATTTGCGGCATCTTCGCGGATACCTCGCGGAAGAACATCATGCCGTCGACTTTCGGCATCTTGAGATCGCAGATCACGACGTCGTAATGGGCGTCGTCCAGACGCGCGAGCGCTTCTTCGCCGTTGGCCGCGCGGTCGACGCGGAACCCTTCATCGGCGAGCGCGGCCGCGACGGCTTCGTTGAGCGCCTGCTCGTCCTCGACGACGAGCGCGCGCGTGCCCGGCGGGACGTCGGGTAGCGGCTCGGCGCGGTTCGTTTCCGGCAGCCGAACGTTCAAGCCGCTCACCGGCAGCTCGAGGAAAAACGACGCGCCGCGGCCCTCGCGTGAGGCGACCGTCAACCGCCCGCCGTGTTCTTGCGCAATGGCGTACGCGACCGTGAGACCAAGCCCGGTGCCTTTTCCCACGGCTTTCGTCGTGAAAAACGGGTCGAAAATCTTCGGCTGCAAGGCTTCCGGCATGCCCGGGCCGTCGTCGTTCACTTCGAGGATCACCGCGTCGCGCTCGGGCTCGTGCCAGGACCGCAGAATCAGCATGCCGCGCCCGTGCGCGTCGAGCATCGCCTGCTCGGCGTTGATGATGAGGTTCAGCAGAATCTGCTGAATCTGGTGCGGGTCCGCGAAAATCGGCGGCAGGCCCGCGGCCAGCGCTTCAAGAATGACGACGTTGGCGGCACGCTGCTCGTACGCGCGAATCGCGAGCGTCTCACGCACGACCTCGTTGAGATCGACCGTCGTTCTCGTCGTGTGGCGCTTGCGCACAAATGTCTGCAGGTTGCGGACGATGCGCGCGGCGCGCTCGGCGGCGTTGTGGATGGCTTCGAGATCGCGTCGCGTCAGCTCGTCGAGCCGGCGGCCCGACAATCGCTCGGCGCACGCGAGAATCGTCGCGAGCGGATTGTTCAACTCGTGCGCGACACCAGACATCGTCTGGCCCAGCGCCGCGAGCTTTTCCGCCTGCGACAACTGGTGATACAGCTCGCGCGTCTGATCCTGCAGCTTCTTTCGCTCGGTGACGTCGCGGACGACGGCCTCGACGCGGAGGCTCTTGCGTCCCGGCTGCGCTTCGGCGCGCGCGGTCACTTCGACCCACATCGCGGAGCTGTCGACGCGGCGCAGGCGGAGCAAGTAATCCTGCGCGAGCCCGTCGCGTGAAAGCTGCTGCAGAAAGCTCAAGCGCGCTTGTTCGTCGACGAACCGATCGGCGTCGAACGGGCGCACGTCGGTCGTGCCCACGTCGTCGGCCCAACCGAACATCAGTCGAAGGTGCGGATTGGCGGCGAGCGTCGCGGTGCTGTCGTCGCCGAGCAGGCCGATGTAGACGCCCTCGTGGAGCGCCTCGAACAGGCGCGCGAACGCGTCGGTATTGAGCTTCGTGCTGGCGCGCGACGTCGAGCTCGCCATGACCGTCGACGCGCCCGGGACGTCAGCGCTGTGGAGCGCCGGCGCCGACGGGAGGTTTCGGCGTCGCGGTGTGCGGCCGGTTGTACGTGTCGTACTTCTTGTCGATCGCGTCGCGGATCGCGGCGGTCGACGCGCCCGCGTTGTGCATTTGCATCGCCTGTTGCGCGACGTCGATGCACACCTCGCAGATCATCCCGTGGTTCTCCCACGTCGTGACTTTGCCCTGCGCGTTACGGCCGGCGACGAAGCAATCGTCGTTGTTCTTGTGACCCATCTGCGGGCACGAGCAAAAGCACGGCATGTAATTCAGCACTTCGGGATGCCGCGCGGCAAATTCGTAGACAGCCTTCACGACTTCGGGCGGACGCGCGCCGTTGTTTGCGCCAGGCGGCAGCGGCGGGAGATCGGCCGCGATCTCGACCGGCGTGTTGGGCGGCGGTGCCGGCGCAGCGCTGGTTTGCGTGGCCGGCGCTGAGCCCGAAGGCGGCGCGCTTTGCGCGGTGCCACACGCGGCGGCGAGCGCGAGGCTAACGAGCGCGGCGAAGAGTCCGGGCACAAATCGTCGTGACGCCATACAGGAAGTTTAACATTCCCGCGGTACACTGGGCGGATGGTCGCACGGCGCTCGTCCTCAATATGGCTCGTCTCCCTCGCATCGCTGAGCTGACCGGGTCCTCGTCAGGGACCGGCTTCTTTCTGTGCGCCCGCAAAGAGCGCCGCAACGGCCGCGGCGGTGCCTTTCTCGCGCTCATCCTGCAGGACGTGTCCGGCGAGATCGCGGGCAAGGTGTTTCAGGACGTCGACGCCGCCGACGCGCAGTTCGACGTCGGCGAGTTCGTCGCCGTGCAGGGCCACGGCAACCTCTACCAGCAGCGCCTCGAGCTCGTCCTCGACAAAATCCGGCGTGTGATTCCCGACGATGCCTCGCGCGGATTCCGGGAAGAGGATTGCATCCCCTCGTCGCCGCGAAACGTCGACGAGATGTGGCAGGAGTTAACGGACCGCGTCGCGAGCGTGGAGAATTCGCAGCTTCGCGATCTGCTCTCGCGCATCGTCAATGACAATGCCGAGCGGCTGCGGCTCTGGCCCGCGGCGCGGCAGGTGCACCACGCGTATCGCAGCGGCCTGCTCGAGCACGTTCTCAAGATCATGGAGATCGCGACGATGCTCGCCGAGAAGTACGGCGCGCGTCGCGATCTGCTCATCGCGGGCGCGCTCCTGCACGACATCGGCAAGCTGCGCGAGCTGAACTACAACGTCGCGATCGACTACTCGGTCGAAGGCAACCTCGTCGGGCACATCGTCATCGGCGTCGGCATGCTGCGCGACGCGATTCGCGCGACACCGGACTTTCCGCCGGCGCTCGCCGTCGAGCTCGAGCATCTGATCCTTTCGCATCACGGCGCACGCGAGCTCGGATCGCCTGTTGTGCCCATGACGGTCGAAGCGCTGATCCTCGCGGCCGCCGACGACCTCGACGCGACGATCCATCAGGCCCGCCGGCATCTCGCCGACGATGACACCGACGGACCGTTCACGACGTACCATCGGCATCTCGAGCGCGTGCTCTACAAGCCGCCGCAGTCGTGACGACCGCCGCGCTCTCCGCGACGACGCGGCGGCGCGCCTGGGTCGCGTGGGCCCTCGTCTGCATCATCTGGGGCACGACGTACCTCGGCATCAAGATCGCGCTCGACACCATCCCGCCGTTTCTCATGAGCGGGTTCCGCTACATCGCGAGCGCGATCATTCTCGCGGCCGCGCTGCGGCTGCGCGGGCATCGGCTTCCGGCGCGCTCGGACTGGGGACGCCTCGCGATTCTTGGATTTCTGCTGCTCACGATCGGCAACGGCGGCGTCGTTTTCGGCGAGCAGTACATCTCGAGCGGCCTGACGGCGGTGCTGATCGCGACGAGTCCGTTCTGGATGGTGAGCGTCGACGCGATGCTGCCGGGCGGACAGCGGCTGCACGCGCGGCAGATCATCGGCCTCGCGATTGGATTTGCCGGCATCGTCTTGCTCGTGTGGCCGGAGCTTCGAGCGGGCGGCGTGGCCGGTCGCGGTTTCGCGATCGGCATGATCTCCGTGCAGATCGCATGCGTCGGCTGGGCATTCGGCTCGGCGTACACACGGCGTCACGTCATGCCGAAGGACCTGCTCGGCTCGGCGGCGATGCAGATGCTGTTCGGCGGCGCGTTCATGCTGCTCATCGGGATCGCGACGGGCGAGTGGGCGGATCTGTCCTTTACGCCGCGGACGACGCTGGCGCTCGCGTATCTGACGGTGTTTGGCGGCGCGATCGCGTTTGCGGCGTTCTCGTACGCGCTCGGACATCTCGACGTGGCAGTCGTTTCGCTGTACTCGTACATCAATCCGGTGATTGCGGTGATCCTGGGGATAATTGTTCTTGGAGAAGCGTTCGCCACCCGAATGGTCATCGCGGCGGCCATCATTCTCGTCGGCGCGGTCATCGTGAAGCAAGGCAAGCCGTGATTGGAACACCGGTGCGTCGGATCGCTGTCGCCGGCTGGTGTGTCCTTGCCGCCGTTGCGCCAGCGCGCGCGCAGACGTTCGAGCCGCAGACGCCGGCCGCTCAAACGTCGTCCGCGCCATCCGCGCCGGCCGATCAGCCGTCGATTGTCGCGTCGACGCTCCTCTTTTTCACGGGCGCGGCGGCCGGGCTTGCGATCCATGAGTCGGGGCACGTGCTGTTCGGCGCGATCTTCGACGCCAACCCTCGCGTTGCGCCACTGCACTACGGCTCCATTCCGTTCTTCAAGATCGAACACGATCCGGTCTCGCGGCGCGAGGAGTTCGTGATCTCGTCCGCGGGTTTCTGGATGCAGTACCTCGATTCGGAGCTGATTCTCTCGAACAAGCCGGACCTCCGCCACGAGCATCAGCCGCTGCTGAAGGGTATTTTCGCGTTCGAC
>CAYQRM010000011.1:0-10905 GCA_964419785.1 uncultured Solibacteraceae bacterium
CATGCAGCAGCGTGACGCAGGCAGCTTCGAAAGTGCCGATGCCGAGCGGCACGACGGCGACCCGCGAACCGACCTCGGCGATCACGTAACTCCCGAACACCGCGATCGCCGCAGGATGCGATCCGACGGCCAGTAGCGAAGCGCCGAGCGTCGCGGCGTCAAAGCAGATCTCAATCACTTGCAGCGACGTTGCCTCGACGAGGGCACCGCCTCGCATCGGATCCGTCGAGGCGTTGATCACTGACGCCACGGCCTTCCCAACGAGCGGCATGCCGGCCAGCCGCCGCCGCCAGGGCTTGGAGAGTCGCTTCGACGCAAACACGAGGGCCGTGACGCCGCCCGCCATCAACAGAAAGAGGCCGCCTGCCGTGAGGATCACTGGGAACAGGCGAGGGAAGGCGCTGGCCCAGACCGCCGCGACCACGAAGGACGCCGACAACGCAATGTAGGTGGTGACCAGGCCGAGCAAGAGCGCGGATACGGCAACCGATTCAGGCACGCGGTGGCGAGTCAGCGCTTTCGCCGCCACGAGGCCGCCTGAAATGCCGGCGCTCGGCACCGCCTGGTTGCTGAAGAGCATGACCAACGCGACGCGGATGAGCCGGAGCAGCGGCTGTCGATAGGACGTCGGTCTCAACGCGACGTACCACACGCCGGCCGCCGCGACATACGTGAGCATCTGGAGACCGAACGCGGCCAGAAGCCACATGACGTCCGCGTGGCGGAAGAGGCGAAGCACCTCGACGATCTCTTCGCGCGCGAAGATCACGACGCCGACCGCGGCCACCGTCAGGACGACGAGTATCCAGGCGGTCCTGGTCACAGTCGCCCTCGGACCGACGATGCTGGCACTTTGGACCTCATCTCTTGCCTCCGACCGCCACAGCAGGTCTCCGCTGTGTCGTGAAGCAAGATCAGTGCTCAGCGACGCCGGCCCCTTCGCGGCGCGTCCGCGCGAGCTCGTGCCCGTGCCTCGAGAAGTGTCTTACCGAATCGTCGAGCCGGGCGTCATCGTCACGCCGCGCAGCACTTCACCGAAGCCGGCGCGCTTGACGATCGTGAACGACTCGCCGGCCGGCAGCGTCTTCGCCGAAATCGTATCAGTGACCGCGACGAGCTGATTCGGATCCGCGCCTTGATCGCCGTTGCCGCTGACGGTCGACGTGATCGCCCAAATCGTAACGGTTCCATCACCATTGACGCGTCCGGCGATGTTGCGCAGCCCGTCGGTGGCAGGAGACCAGGGCAGACCGGTCGCAGGGTTGTTTCCAGCCGGATAGTTCGGAATCACGTAGGGCGCGCCGAGATTCAGTCCAGCCTGCAGCGTGTATGCCGGCTTCCACACCCCCGACGTGAGCACCCACTTCTGGAGTCCAGCGGTCTTCGACCCGGCCGCTTTGGTGTACGTCCCTGACACGAACGTGTTGTCACCGTCGCCTTCGTCAGCGACGTACAGCGTGTTCGCATCCGCGAACCACACACCGAACGGAAACGACGTCTTGGACTTGAGCGCCGTTGGGAATCCGTTCAGCACGCACATGTTCGTGGGAACGAGACCATCTGTCTGGAGGAGCGACGGGTCGTAGGCAAGCGGCCCGCTCGGCAGCGGAGCCGAGCTCTGTGGCAGGCCCGATCCTGTCGGACAGGCGTTTCCAGTCGTGTCGACAAAGTACACTGTGTTCACGCCGTTACCCCCGCTGCCCTTGGTGTAGTAGAGAACGTTGTCGAAGATCGTCAGGCCGCGGAAGTTCGTGTCCTTGCCGATCTTGTCCGGCTTGTCGCCGAGCTGCGTGATGTTGAAGCTCGCAACTGGCGTCGGCACGCCGGGATTCTGCGCGACAAGCGCCTTCACTTCCGGCGAAAGGATCTGCGCACCCGCGCCGACGATGATGCCGTCTGGCTGCGGATTGCCGCCGTTGCCGGCGTTCCCAGCCAGATACAGCAGATTGGCGCCGCCGCTGTTGTTCAGCACGGCGGCGCGGCCGTTGTTGCCGCTGTACGCGTTGGTCTCGGTAAACCGAAACTTGCCGTGCGCATCGACGTCAGCGACGACGCGGTACGCCTGTCCCGGGACCGGATCGGTCGGATCGAAGACGCCCGGAGTGTTCGAGTTCGAAATATCGATCGCGTTCACCGGCGCGAGATAGCCCATGAACGTAATGTGTCGGCCGTCCGTAGACAGATTTAGCGCGATTTCGGACTTCGACGAGAAACTCGTCACCATCTGATCCTTGGTCGGCGGCGTCCCGTTCTGGGAACTGTTGGGCACTTCAAGCGAGCTGACGACCACGCCTGTCGTCGTCAGCTGATCGAGAAAGATCTTCGACGTGATCCCAAAACTCCCGTCAGGGATCACGTTGTTCCACACGAACGGGTACGTCCCGTCGCTCACCGCTTGCACGCACGTGCCGACCTGGCAATTTGGCGGAAGCGGCGTGCCAACCTGGATGTTCTCTGGATTGTCGTCGTAGACGCTTCGGCTCACCACGAGATTGTTCGGAAGAAGAACGTCACTTCCGTTCTGAGCGAAGCCGGCGGCGACGATGGAGCTGGCGATGGCAGCAATTGCAAAGAGAAGAATGACTGTGCGAAATCTCACGTGTTCACCTCGCGCACAGCCTGCCATCGAGATGTAACGCTGGCGCGAAAGCACACTCGGGCGGAGGTCTCTGGCGGTCTCCGACTAGACTGTTAAGCGTGAGCGCATGGACGTGGCTCTTGCCCATCGTCTCGATGGTCCTGCTCGGGGTTGCCGCCGCAGCAGGCGCCGTGGGTCCCTTGCTGGCGGCCGTCTGCGGTCTCGGGCTCGGCGGCGCCGTCGTGGCTGCCGTGCACCACGCCGAGGTCATTGCTCATCGCGTCGGCGAGCCGTTCGGCACGCTGGTGCTCGCGCTTGCCGTGACGGTGATCGAGGCGTCACTGATCCTGTCGATGATGGTCGCCGGTGGCGCGGACATGGCCGTGTTGCCGCGCGACACGATTTACGCCGCCGTGATGATCATCACGAACGGCGTCGTGGGGCTCTGCCTGGTCGTCGGTGGGCTGGTGCATCGCGAGCAGCGCTTTCGTGTAGAGGGCTCGGGCGCCGGCCTGGCCGCGCTCGTCGTGATGTGCGCGCTGACGCTGGTGATTCCGACGTTCACGACGAGCAGTTCGGGCGGCACGTACACGACGCCGCAGCTCTGGTTCGTCGCGGTGTCGTCGGCGGCGTTATGGCTCATCTTCGTCTTCATTCAGACCGTCAGTCATCGCGATTATTTCTTGCCGGCGACGGCTGCCGAGGACCCGGACGCGCACGCGACACCACCCACGTCACGGGAGTCCTGGACGAGCTTCGGTCTGCTTCTGGTGTCGCTCGTCGCCGTCGTGGGCCTCGCCAAGATGTTGTCGCCGACGATCGAACATCTCGTTGAAGCTGCCGGCGCGCCCAGAGCCGTCGTGGGGATCGCCATCGCGATGCTCGTGCTCCTGCCAGAGACGGTCGCCGCGGCTCGCGCCGCGAGAGCGGATCGACTGCAGACGAGCCTGAACCTCGCGATCGGCTCGGCGCTCGCGAGCATCGGCTTGACGGTTCCAGTCGTCGTGGCAGCGGCCGTCATGTTTCATCTGCCGCTCGTGCTCGGATTACAGCCAACGGAGCTCGTCCTGCTCACGCTGACGTTCGTGGTGAGCAGCGTCACGCTCGCGAGTGGCCGGACGCATATGATGCAAGGCGCCGTGCACCTGGTGGTCTTCGCCGCGTTCTTGTTTCTTTCGGTCGTGCCGTGATCTACACGGCAGGCTCGACGCCACAGCGGCTAGGGCTGTGCCGCGCTTTCGAGAAGGCTGACGAATTCCGCGACCCGGAAGGGTTTGTCCACAACGGCCAGCGCTCCGCACGCGGCGGCGCGCGCCCGCATCTCCCGATCTCCGAAGGCCGTCATCATGAAGACCGCGCTCTTCGGTGAGAGGCGTTTGATGTCCTCGAGCAGGGTCAGATCCTGTCGGTCCGGCAGGCGGTAGTCCAGCACGACCACGTCAAATGGGTTGTCCCCCAGCGAGATGGCGATCAGGCCTGATTCACCATCACCGGCTTCGACAACGGTGTGGCCGCGCTTCCTCAGCGCCTTGGCGAGGGTCCACCGAATGAGCTCTTCATCGTCAACGACGAGCACGCGCAGGAGCGCGTGGTGTTCGGTCACATCGGAGGTCGAGTTTGGCACGGTGACAACCATTGGCATCGGAGTGATAAACAAATCCGCCGATAGAAAACGATTCAAGAATCAGACCAAGGGGATTCCTCGTCCCGGGCCGATTGAATGACCAATCTCATAGTGGTCCCGGCCGCGCTGGTCTGAAAAACTCGCACTTCTCCTCCGTGTGACTGCGCGATTCTCCGTGCCGTGGGCAGCCCGAGACCGGTGCCGCGGGCTTTGGTCGTGAAGAACGGCATGAACAGGCGCTCTGCGACCTCCGGAGGAATGCCCGGTCCCGAGTCGATGACGTCGATTTCCGCCTCGGCGCCGGCCGCTCGGAGCTGCACGATCAGATTTCCCTGACCTCGCATCGCCTGCACGGCGTTGAGCAGAAGATTCTGGAGCGCGATCTTGAGCAGCTCCGGATCCGCGGCGACGACGAGCGGCTCGCCGCGAATCGACGCCCGGACATTGGCCCAGTCGGGGTCTGCGGCGAAGAGTGCGACGAGACTCTCAACGAGCGGCCAGACCTCGACTCGACGGATCTGCGGGCGCGGCGGCCGCGCGTAGAGGAGCAAGTCATTCATCAGCTCGCTGAGGCCGTCGAGCCGCTGAAGAATCTCGCCCGTGATTTCGCGATCTTCCTCCGTCGGCAGGTGCTCGCTCAGCATCTGAATCGCGCCGCTGACGGCGGCCAGTGGATTGCGTATTTCGTGCGCCAGTACCGCCGCGAGCTCGCCAAGCCGTGCCAGGCCGGACTCCTCCAGCAGCTGCGCTTCGAGCCGCCGCCGCTCGGTCAGATCGCGCAGCATGCCGACAAATCGCGGCTGGCCGTCGACGCTGATCTCTGCGACCGCGAGATGGAGCGGAAACGTGCGGCCATCTTTGCGCCGTCCTTCGACCTCACGGCCAATGCCGATAATATGGCGCTCGCTCGAACTCGAATAACGCTCGAGGTAGCGGTCGTGGTGCTTGGCTTCGTCCTCGAGCATCAGCATCTTCACGTTCTGGCCGATCACCTCTCCGGACGTGAAGCCGAAAAGACGCTCCGCTGACCGGTTGAACGCCTCGATTCGGCCGCGCGCGTCGATGACCACGAACGCGTCCTCCGCCGCATCGACCACGGCACGCCATCGCGCTTCACTGTCGCGAAGCTCGCGCTCCGCGCGACGAGCCGCGGTAATGTCGTGCGCGATCGCCGAAGCGCCCACCACACGCCCCGGCTCATCGTGAATAGGCGAGACCGCGAGCGACACGTCGAGCCGGCGCCCGTCCTTGGTCAGGCGCACGGTGTCGAAGGGATTGACGTGGTCGCCGGCCGCAATTCGACGCATGAAGGCGTCGAACTCCGCCAGGCGATCGGGCGGGACGATCGTCCGAATCGATCGCCCGACCATCTCGTCGGCTGTGTATCCGTACATCCGTTCGGCCGAACGATTCCAGGTGAGAACGATGCCGTCGAGAGTCTTGCCGACGATGGCGTCCTGCGACGCTTCGACGATCGCGGCGAGAATGCGCGTGGCTTCGCGATCGGGACGAAAAGGCGTCTCCATCCGGAACAGGTGGCGGTTCGCTGCCATGCAGTCTAATCCACGTGGCGTTTGGCGCCGACACGGACGCGCGCATCGACCACCGTGCAGCCCTGGCCGGCCGGCCGGACCATGACGGGATTGAGATCGGTTTCGAGTACTTGCGGGTGCTCGACGGCGAGTTGCGAAACGTGCAGCAGCAGGTCGCTCAACGCGGGGACGTCGGCCGCGGGCCTGCCGCGATACCCGTTGAGTCGCGGGAACGTACGGCTTTCGCGGATCAGGTCCTCGGCATCGCGATCGCTCAACGGCGCCGGCCTGAAATGGACGTCGCGCGCCAGTTCGACGTCGGTGCCTCCCGTCCCGAATCCGACGACGGCGCCGAAGAGCGGATCCTGCGTCAAGCCGACCATCGTCTCGACGCCCGATGTCATGGGCTGAATGAGAATGCCCTCGAGATGAAGGTTGTGAGTGTGCGCGACGTTCAGTAGCTCAGCGACCGCACCGCGGACTTCGTCTGGCGTTCGAAGGTCGGTGCGGACGCCGCCAATGTCGCTCTTGTGCAGCAGATCGGAGGCGCTGATCTTGGCCGCGACCGCACCGCCGATCGTCGCGGCGACGGCGACCGCGTCATCGGCCGTTTTGACCAAACGGCCGTACGCGACGGGCAAGTGATACGCGGAGAGCAGCCGCTGGACCTCGTCGGGCGTGAGCCACGTGTCTCCGCGCGCCTCGACGACGGAAGAGATCAGCGCCTGCGCTTCAGCAATGCGCACATCGTCGAAGCGCCAGACGCGTCCGGGGTCTGCCGCGCGCCACTCGGCGTAGTCGGCCGCCTTCGACAGCGCGCGCACGGCGTTCTCCGGGAATCGGAACGCAGGCACCCGCTCAGCGCCGATCTCGAGGGGCCGTGCTTCGGCTGGGCCGGCCATCATGCAGGCGAGCACTGGTTTGCGACAGCCGGCGTCCCGCCCGTTCGCGATGCCGCGCCGAATGGCGTCGTTCACTTCGGCCGCGTGCTGCAGATCGATTGGCGTGTAGATCACGATGAGCGCGTCGACTTCGTCGGCGTTGAGCATCGTCTCGATGCTCTGGCGAAATTCTTCGGCGCCGGCCGAGGCGACCATGTCCACGGGATTGCCGAGACTGGCGGATGTTGAAAGGAACCGCGCGAGCCGTGTGCGCGTGGCCTCGGAGAGCTCGACGACGGCGAGGCCGGAGCGCTCGCACGCATCGACGGCCAGTATGCCCGGACCGCCGCCGTTCGTGACGATCGCCACGCGCCGGCCGCGCGGAAGCTGCTGCGACGCCAGCACCGACGCGACGTCGAACATTTCGTCGATCGTTTCGGCGCGAACGACCCCCGTCGATCGAAAGAGCTCGTCAACGATCGCGTCGTCTGCGGCGAGCGCAGCCGTGTGACTGCTGGCGGCGCGCCGGCCAGCGCGTGTCCGGCCAGCTTTGACGGCGACGATCGGCTTGTGCGCGCCGATGCGGCGGGCGAGCTGCCCAAATCGGCGCGGGTTGCCGAACGACTCGAGGTAGAGCAGGATGACCGAGGTGTCCGCGTCTGTCTCCCAGTACTGAAGCAAGTCGTTACTCGAGATGTCGGTCTTGTTGCCGATGCTGACAAACGTCGACAGGCCGAGCCCGCGAGCTCGCGCGAGCTCGAGCACGGTCAGGCCGAGCGCGCCGCTTTGCGAAGACAGCGCGATCGGTCCGGGGGGCGGCACGACAGGCGAGAACGACGCGTTCAACCGGATGCTGGTGTTGAGAAAGCCCATGCAATTCGGACCGAGCATGCGCATGCCACAGGCTCGGATCTTTTGAGCGAGGGCCCCCTGGAGCGCGCGGCCCGGTTCGCCGGTCTCGCTGAATCCCGCGGTGATGACGACGACTGACTTGATGCCCGCGGCGGCGCAGTCGTCGACGGCCGCGAGCACGTGATCGCGAGGCACCGCGATGATGGCGAGGTCGACGCTGCCGGGGATCGCCGCAGCGCTCGGATAGCAACGCCGGCCGTCGAGATCGGCGGCGGAAGGATTGACCGGGTAGATCGGACCTTCGAACCCCGCGTCGGTCAGCGCCTCGAGCACGCGGCGCCCCAGATGCGACGAGGCGCGCGACGCCCCGATCACGGCGACCGAGCGCGGCCTCAAGAGCCGGCCGATCGATTGGGCATCGGCAGACTGCGCGCGGTGATCGATGGCGTCGGCGCCCGCCTGCGTGAGCGACAGAGTGAGCGTGACGTCCGCACCGCCGGGATGCGGCGCGACTTCGACCGGGAAGCCGGAATTGAGAAAGACCTCGATCATCGCGCGGTTTTCGCTCAGCGTCACGGCGCGCAGCGTCCGGATGCCGCTGCTGGCGGCGAGCGCCGCGAGTCGCTCGAGCATCGCGGTCGCAACGCCGCGCCCTTGGAGCGTTGCATCCACCGCGAAGTCGACCTGGGCCTGCTCGGGCGTAGTGCGGGCGTAGGAGGCGACGGCCACGATCTTCGGACCGCCAGTCACGAGGCGCTCCGCAATTATCGTCGCCCGCGTGGCGGGATCGCGTGAGTTGCACAACTGAGCGAGCTCGGCGCTCGCGGGCTCCCCGGGCGCCAGAAAGCGCTGATAGCGATCCAGCGCGGGCATGGCGTGAAAGAATTCGCCGGCCGCCGTCATGTCCTCGGAAGAAGCCAGGCGAAGCGCGATCGCGGAGCCGTCGCGAAGCAACACGTGCCCGGACAGACTCAAATCAGCAGTCGGCGCGACCGGGGCTAGGACGCGCATGGCGGCCTCACGATCGCGAGCAGAATATTCACGAAGTCGATTCCTCGTTTGCCGATGACCGGCAATTGGCCTTAAGAGCAGGACGCATGCCAGCTGGCGAGATCTAAAACAGGCCTCGGATCGCTCCACATTTCCTCCGGGCAAGCGCGCCAATCCGCAGCGCTGCGGAATAGTTCGCAGCGCGCCAGAGGCAGCTATCGCGTATGCCGCGCGGAGCACTCCGACCGTGGTGGCACAGCTCATGCTTTTCGAACCACGAGGGAGAAGGACCATGATCGCGCTTCAGCAGATTCTGGTAGCCACGGACTTCAGCGAGCCATCAACCGCGGCGCTCATTTACGGGCGTGAGCTCGCAACGAGCTTTGGTGCGACGCTTCAGCTCCTGCACGTGGTCGACGACCTCGGCGCGCGTCTTACGGAGCCTGGCGCGTATCCGGAGCTCGATCGTCTGCAATCCGAGGCTGAAGCGACGGCCTTGACCCGATTGAATGGACTGTTGTCAGAAGAAGATCGGCAGGTCCTGCACGCGCGGGCCCTGGTCCTGACCTCGACATCGCCCGCGGAGACCATCACGAGCTATGCGAGAGATGCCATGCCTCGGATCGGCATCATCGTCATGGGGACGCACGGCCGCGGCGTGATGGCGCATCTTGTCTTGGGCAGTGTCGCCGAAAAAGTGGTGAGAACGGCACCATGTCCGGTCCTCACCGTTCGGCACCCTCAACACGAGTTCGTGTTGCCCGATGCGCTGATCGAGCAGCGCGTGCGGGTTTAACGACGGAGGAAGCATCATGAACATGATTCGTTTCGATCCATTTCGCGAGCTCGAGGACATGTCCTCCCGCTTGAATCGACTGTTCGGCCGTCCAGCAAGCGAGGAAGGCGCGGACGCGGACGGCTTCGGCGTCTGGTCGCCGGCTATCGACGTCCAGGAGACCGACAAGGAGTACCTCGTCAAAGCGGACTTGCCCGACGTGAACAAGGACGAGCTCAAAATCAACGTCGAAGACGGCATCCTCACAGTCGAGGGTGAGCGCAAGCAGGAGAAGGAAGAAAAGGACAAGAAATTCCATCGGGTGGAACGCGTGTACGGCCGGTTCGTCCGTCGGCTGAGCGTGCCGTCAGACGTCGACGGCACCAAGGTTGCAGCTGACTTCAAGAACGGCGTGCTGTCCGTGCATATGCCGAAGTCGACAATGGCGAAGCCTCGTTCGGTCGAGGTGAAGGTGGTATAGGTGGCGGGTGGAGGTCTTGTGATTACGCTGCGATCAGAATTGACCTCATTCACGTATCGCGCTATGGGCGCCGCGGTCCTCGATCGCGGCGCCTTCGAAGAGATCGAGCATCACCCATCAGCGACGATTCAGTCGGCGGCGGTCGTGCTCGCATCGAGCATCGCCGCCGGCATTGGCGCAAGTGCGTGGCATCTTGCCCGGCCGATGGTGTTTCTCGAGGTCGCGGCCGTCGCGCTCACGAGCTGGATCGCCTGGGCGGTTCTCATCCTCCAGATCGGCGGCCGGGAGTTGCCCGAGCGTCAGACGCGAGTCGACCTCGGTCAGCTCCTCCGGACCGTCGGCTTCGCGGCGTCGCCCGGGATCCTGCAGGTCTTCGCAGCGTTTCCCTCGATCACCATCCCCGTGTACGTCGCCAGCTGGCTGTGGATGCTCGCTGCGATGACGGTGGGCGTGCGCCAAGCCCTCGATTATCAAGGGATGGGCCGTGCGTTCGCCGTCTGCGGCTTAGCACTCGCGCTGGTACTCGCCACGGCCGTTATTCTCGCCTTGTTGTTCGTCCGGGTCGCCGGCTGAATGAGCGACCGGCGCTCAGCAGTGGTGGGCGTCGGCACGTCGCCAAGGTGAGTGACGCGCCGCGGCGGCTTTCAAGAGGACGACCTACGACTTGGTGTGATCGACGGTCTGCAGTGCGTCCGGCATGACGAACTCGTGCTCGGGATGGTGGACCGCCAGCACCGGACAGGGCGCCCGCCGAACGACTTTGTCGGCGACGCTGCCCATCAGCATTCGGTCGACGGCCCCGCGGCCGGTGGTACCGACGATGATCAAATCGACCGGGATCTGCTTGGCGTACTCGATGATCTCGCTTGCCGCGCTGCTGCCGAGCTTGAGGATGGTCTCGGCGTGAAGCTCCCGGCGATCGCTCTCATCGACAAACGCCTCCATCTGCTGTTCCGCGGCGCCCCGCATTTCGCCCTGCATCTGCGCGTACGGCAGCACCCCGGTGCTCTCCGGGTAGGCGAACCGGCTGAGATCGTCGATCATGTGCAGGACGTGCAGCTTGGCCTTGAACGCCCTGGCCACTGCGCGACCATAGGTCAGCGCGCTGACTGATGCCTGACTGAAATCGGTGGCCACGAGCACGTTCTTGATGGCGATCATGCTGTCCTCCGGCGAATCGCGCTGGCTGTCA
>CAYQRM010000012.1:0-15315 GCA_964419785.1 uncultured Solibacteraceae bacterium
ATCGCGAATTATCCAGTCGCCGACAGCTTCAATCGCAGCCTCGAGCGCGACTACTCGACCGGCGACATTCCGAACTACTTCGTGTCGTCGGTGATCTGGGAGATCCCGGTGGGCCGCGGACGCGCGCGCGAACTGCACGGCGTCTGGGGTGCGCTCGCCAATGACTGGACCACGAACGGCATCCTCACGCTGCAATCCGGCATGCCGATCGCGATCACTCAAGCGACGAACTTCAACGCGTTCGCCGGCTTCGGCGTGCAGCGACCGACGCTCGTGGGCGATCCAACGCTGCCGGCCGATCAGCGCACGGCCAGCCAGTGGTTCGACACCGCCGCGTTCCAGACGACGCCGCAGTTCGCGATCGGCACGGCCTCGCGGAATCCGGTGCGCGGTCCGTCGTATCGGGATGTCGATCTCGCGTTCATCCGGCGCGTCCCGGTCGGAGCGCGTCAAGCGATCGAAGCGCGCGTCGAGATCTTCAACCTATTGAACACCGTCAATCTCGGCGCGCCGGCGGCCGTGCTTGGCGCCGCGACTTTCGGTTCGATTACGAGCGCGCTCGATCCGCGCGTGGTTCAGCTCGCCGTCAAGTTCGTGTTCTAGGACCGTGGCGCCGAGCAGAACGCGACGATGTCATCGACGACGCGCGCGTCGACGTGGTTCGGCTGCATATACTCGGCCGGCGAACCTGGACCGGTCCCCATCATGAAGAGGTGATTGAGACCGGAGTACGACTTGAGCGTCGCGTTCGCGTGACCCGCGAGCGCCTTCTGCCACAGTCCGAAGTCCGTCATCGTCACTTGGTAGTCGCGCTCGCCTTGAAGGAAGAGCATCGGAATCGTGAGCGACGCGGCGACATCGGTCGGGTGATATTGCCGCAGATCGAGAAAATAGCTCGCAGGCAGCGGCGAGCCGAGCAGCCGCACGGTCATGCCGGGCTTGAGGTTCGGATCGCGGATCGCTTGGGCCGAGGCTTCGGCGCTGTCGATCGCGCGCTGAATCGCGGGTGTCATCGGCCCGGCCATCGACGCCTCATAGCGGACTTGCTCGACGACGAGGTCTTCGATCGGGCGCGCGTTGGCGGCGAGAACAATGATGCCGGCGATTTGCGGTTGGCCCGTCGCGATGCGCGGCGCAAGGTACGCGCCCAGACTGTGGCCGGCAACGAAAATCCTGCGCGGATCGACTTCTGGCACAGATGCGAGCAGCGCGACCGCGGAAAGGGCGTCGTCGATCACTTCGTCCTTGACCGTCAGCTGTGCAGGATCGTCAGAACTTTTGGCGCCGTACGTGCGCGTGCGCTTGTCGTACCGCAGGACCGCGACCCCGCGGCTCGCGAGACCGTACGCGAGATCCTTGAACACCTTGTTCGGCCCCGCGCTTTCGTCCATGTCGTTCGGCCCGGAGCCGTGGACGAGCACGATCGCGGCGTGCTTGCCCGGCGATTTCGGGATCGTGACGAAGCCTGGCAGCTCGAACCGGCCGGTCTTCACCGTGACAGCCCGCTCCTCGAATGACGACGCGTCGCTGTAACTCGGCGGCGACCAGGCCACACGCGGCGTCAAACCGGTTGACGCGAGTCCGCTCAGCTGACCGGCGTCGTTGAACACGATGCGGAGCGTGAGGCTGTAGTTCTTGAACGTGCACGTCGCCATCGCGATGTGATTGCCGGCGGCTTGCGAGACCTGCACGCCCGTAATCGACTCGAACGCGCCGAGCTGGCGCGCGCTGTTGGCCCAGCTGGCGCCGAGGGCGCCCGGCGCCAGCGCGCGCGCCATCTGGTCGTCGTATTGCGCTTCGATCTTGGTGTACTCGCCGGCGACGAGCAGGCCGACGATCGCGCGCGCGTGCGCCTCGACATCTTGCGGCGTCTGCTGCGGCGCCTGCGCGAGAAGGAGCGTGAGGAGAAAGGTCACGACGACAAAATAACGCCGGGTGTCTTTTTAGAGGACACTTTTCTTTCGGGTGTCCTCCAAAAAGACACCCGGCGTTATTTCAGGGCGGCCACCGGATCGATCTGGCTGGCGCGGCGCGCAGGCAAGTAGGCGGCGGCGCTGGTCACGACGGCAATGACCGCCGCCTGGACGCCAAACGTGCGCCAATCGCGCGCGCCAACATTGAAGAGCAGTCGATTGACGAGCGCGGAGCTCCAGGACGCGGCGATCAAGCCGACGCCAATTCCCACGGCCGCAAGCGTCAGCCCCCGCACGACAAAGCGCGATCGGATCTGCGACGGCCGTCCGCCGAGCGCGAGGCGAACGCCGATTTCGGCGGTCCGCTCCGAGACCATGAAGGACAGCACGCCGTAAATACCCACCGCCGCAAGAAACAGCGCGAGGCCCCCGAACGCGCTCATCAGCGTCGTCTGCAGCCGACGATCCTGCAGCTCGCGCGCGACGATCTCGTCCATCGTGCTGACCTTCGACACTGGTTGGTCGCGATTGACGGCCCAGACGGCTTCGGACACCGCGCGTACGAGCGCGTGCGGATCGCCAGTCGCTTTGATCACGAGATCGCGCGGCCACATCCAGTTGTCGCTCGACTGCGCGATCGGAAAGTACATCTCCGCGCGCGGCGGCTGATCGATTCCCATCACGCGCGTGTCCGCGACGATTCCTACGATCGTGCGCCAGGGCGTGTCGCCGGCGTCCAGCCTGAATCGACGTCCGAGCGGATCGACATGCGGCCAGTAAGTGCGCGCCATGGTCTCGTTGATGATCCCGACGGGCGCGCCCGTCGACGAATCGCGCGAGTCGAAGAACCGGCCGGCGCGCAAGGTGAGGCCCATCGCCTCCATGTATCCGGGACTGGCCGTGCGATCGTTGGCGTCGTACGGCAGCGAAGCGTCGCGTGGCAGGCCTTCCGGGATGAACCCGCCGGTGCCCCCCTTCCATGAGAGCGGCACCGCGCTCGTGATGCCGGCGGCGGAGACGCCCGGAAGGGGCCGAACGCGCTCGATCACCGCGTCGACGAACTCCGTGCGCTTTTCCGGCTCGGCGAATGCCCGACGCGGAAGATTGAGCTGCAGCGTCAGGACGCCGGACGGATCGAAGCCCAGCGGCACGGATTGAGCCGCGCGCAAGCTCTGAACCAGCAAGCCGGCGGCAACCAAGACCATCGTGGCGAGGGCGATCTCGGTGACGACGAGGCCGCTGCGCAGGCGCGTGCCAGTTCCCAACACACCGCGCGTCGATCGGCCGGCACCGAGCGCGGCGTCGACATGCGATGCGCGCCACGCGGGCGCGAGACCGAACAGCAGGCCGGTGAGGATCGAGATGCCGGCGGTCGCGATCAGGACGCGCACGTCGAGTCCGATCTTGCTGAGGCCGCTGAGCGCGTGCGGAATCATGAGCGCAAGCCACGAGAACGATTGTGTCGCGATGATCACGCCGAGGACACCGCCTGCGAAGGCGAGCAGCAGGCTCTCCGTGAGAAGTTGTCGGATGAGCCGCCGTCGATCGGCGCCCAGTGCCGCGCGCACCGCCATCTCGCGCGTGCGGCCAGCGGCATGCGTCAGCATCAAGTTGGCGACGTTGACGCACGAGATGAGCAGCACGCACCCGACGGCGACGATCAGTGCGACGAGCGCCGTGCGCGTATCGCCGATGTAATCGTCGAGCATTGGCACCGCGTACATGCCCACGTTCTTGTTCGTGTCGGGATGCTCGCGGCCCAGCCGCTCGGCGAGCGCGCCAAGGTCGGCGTTGGCTTGCGTGAGGCTCACGCCCGACCGCAACCGCGCGACGACCTCCAGATAGTGCGCTCCGCGATCGTTTCGGCGGGCCGCGGAGAAGGCGAGCGGCGTCAGTATTTGATAGTCCGGATCGACGACCTCGAATCCTTCTGGCATCACGCCGACGACCGTGTACGGTGCGCCGCTGAGATTCACCGCGCGCTCGATGATCCCGGGATCGCTGTTGAAGCGCCGTTTCCAGACCGCGTAGCTGAGAATCGCCAGACGATTTCCAGGCACTTCCTCGTCGGGACGCCACACCCGGCCGAGAAGTGGCTTGACGCCAAGCACGTCGAAGAGCGTGGAACTGACCTGCGCGCCGTCGAAGTGCTCGGGCTCACCGTTGCCGAGCAGGTTGTAGTCCGTTTGTGCGAGCGCAGCGATGCCGTCGAACTCGGGAATGGTCATCCAGTCCGTGTAGTTGCCCGGGGCGGGCGTGTTGCGCGGGAAGCCGAGCGATGACGCGTCCTCCCAGACCATCACGAGGCGTGACGGATCCTTGAAAGGCAAACGCTGAAACAAGACGGCGTTTGCGACGCTGAAGATTGCGGCGTTCGCGCCGATGCCCAGCGCGAGCGTTGTCACGACCGCAGCGGTGAACGCGGGCCGGCGTTTGAACGTGCGAAGCGCGAAGCGAACGTCCTGGCTGATGTTGCGCATAAGCGGAGTCCTTGGTGGGGACGGGTCGGATGCGGTACGGCTCGTGAGCAGACCGACGCTCTCGCGCCCGAGCGCGGCAATGACTGCGAGGCTGCCGCGCGATGTGGCGCGATCGAGGATCGCGTCGAACGTGGACCGCATGGCTGGGGCGTAGCCGCCGCGTGCGCCCCGGTGCACACGAAGGAGCGACGAGTAGATCGCGCGCGCCGCGGACGTGAGAGAGCGAGGAACCATTTATCCGCGGCCCCGCGTTGTGGCCGGTCGAATGCCCTTGCGGCGGGCCAGCGCCACGAGATGCTCGAGGAGATCGGCTTCCTCGCGAAGGGCGGCGCGCCCGGTCGTCGTCAACCGGTAGTACCGGCGCCGGGCGTCGTCTGAGTCGCGGCGACTGGTTTCCTCGATGAGCTCGAGGCTGACGAGGCGGGCGATGGCCGTGTAGAGCGGCCCCGTGCCGAGCCGCACCGCCCCGTTCGTGCGGGCGTCGACCTCGAGGATGATGCCGTAGCCGTGGCGATCCTCGTCGGCGAGGGCGAGGAGGATGTGGAACTGCTGCGGCGACAGCGCAAGTGTCCGACGTCGGTCAGTCATAACTGCATCTATACTAGATGCAGTTAGATTAGACGGAAGAACGGGGACGGGGGTTTTTTCCACAGAATCGGCCTGTCGGGAGCCGGAGGTCGCTAGGGCATTGCCCCGGCGACCTCCGGCTCCGAAACGGCCGATTCTGTGGAAAAAACCCCCGTCCCTATCTCAACGCCGTCACAGGATCGACTTTCGAGGCGCGGCGGGCCGGGACGAAGGCCGCCAGCAGACCGGCGGCCAGCAGAACGAGCGCCGCTGACACGTACACGACCGGATCGTGCGGCTCGACGGCAAACAAGAACGCTTTGATCAGACGCGACAGCATCCAGCCGCCGAAGATGCCAAGCCCAAGACCCATCGCCATGAACACCGTCGCGCGCATGAGCACCATGCGAATGACCTGCGTGGGCTGCGCGCCGAGCGCCATGCGCACGCCGATCTCCTGCGTTCGCTGCTCGACGATGTACGCCACGACACCGTAAATGCCGGCGCCTGCGATGACGACCGCGAGCACCCCGAACAGCGCGAGCACGATCATGTTGAAGCGCCGCTGCACGACCAGCTGATCGAAGCTTTCGGCGAGCGTCTGCGGCTCGGGCACGACGAACTCCGGCACCGCGGCGTGTACCGCCGAGCGTAGCGCCGGAAACACCGTCGCCGGATCGCCCGTTGTCCGTGCGATGACCGTCGCGCCGAAGCAACGCTGCCAGTTCATCGGCGTGTACACCTCAGGCCTCAGCTGGCCCTCGGGACCTTGTACCCGCGACGCGCGGACGATGCCAATCACCGTGCGATCGCTGTTCACCTTGATCGGCGCACCGATCGGATCCTGATCCGGAAAGAATCGTTTCGCCGCGACGTCGTTGATCACAACGACCGCCGGCGCGCCCGCGCGCTCGTCTTCGACGGCGATCGTTCGTCCCTTGAGCAACGGCACGCGCAGCGCCGAAAAGTACTCCGGCGTGACTTGCTTGATGTCCGGCTGATCGTCCGGATCGTCGAACGCCGGTTTCCCCGGCAGCGTCACGGTCGATCGGCTCCAGCCGTTCGAGAGGGGTTGCGATCCCGATCCCATCGCGGCGATCGTTTGAAATCCCGGAAGGCCGCGCATGCGATCGAGCACGGCCTGCACCTCGAGACCCGTCTTCGCGAGATCGGCGTCGAGCTGCGTCTTCGGTTCGTTGAAATCAATCCGTGGGTACACGCTGATCGTGACGACGTTGCTGTAGTCGAGACCGAGGTCGACGTTCATCAGGCGCACGAAACTCGACACGAACAATCCCGCGCCGACGAGCAGAATGACCGCAAGGGCGACCTCGGCGACGAGCAGAATCGTGCGGGCGCGCTGGCGCGCCACACCGGCCGCACCCGATCGCCCGCCTTCTCGAAGCGCGGACGCCAGGCTCGCGCGTTTCGACTGCCAGATCGGCGTGACCGCGAATGCCACGGCAATTGCGGCGGCAGCGGCCGCGCTGAGCACGCGCAGATTGACGCCGACCTCCGACAGGCGCGGGAGTCCCGGCGGCAGGGACGCGCGAATCAAATGGACGCCCCACACCGCGGCGAGGACGCCAAGCGCGGTGCCCACCACCGACAGCACGAGGCTCTCGGCGAGCAACCCGCGCGCGAGTTGCCAGCTCGTCGCGCCAAGTGCCGTGCGCACGGCGACTTCGCGCGCACGCGCCGTCGATCGCGCGAGCAAGAGATTGGCGACGTTCACACACGCGATGAGCAGCACGAACGCGACCGCCCCCAGCAGCATCAGCATCCACGATCGCGCCTTGCCCACGATCGCGTCGCGCAGCGGCGTCACCGCGACCCAGCGGTCGCGAAACCACCGCGGATACTGCTGCTTGAGCGCGGCGGTGATTTGCTCCATCTGCGCGCGCGCCTGCTCGATCGTGACGCCGTCTTTCAAGCGGCCCACGACCTTCGCGTTGTAATTGCGCGAGCTCCCATCGCCGCGCGGCACCTCGTTGACTGCCGGCAGATACGGCACCCACAGCTCGGCGGGCTTCGTCAAACCAATCGGATACGTGAAATCCGCGGGCATCACGCCCACGACCTGCCACACGCCCGTATCGAACGTAATCGTCTTGCCGACGACGTTGGGATCGGCGCCGAACCGCCGGCGCCACAATCCGTCGCTAATTACCGCGACGTGCTCGTTGCCGCGCACTTCGTTCTCCGCCGTGAACGTGTGACCGACGACCGGCGACACGCGGAGCAAACCAAACAGGCTGGACGAGACCATCACGGTGCGCAACGCTTCAGGCACGCCGCCGTCGCGGACGACGTAACCCGCCGTGTTCTGCACAGCGGCCAGGTCTTCGAACACCGTCTGCTGCGCGCGCCAGTCGAGGAAGTTCGCGGCGGCCACGGCGCCACCGCCAAGTCCTTTATTGGTGGGATTGGTCTCGGTGACGTCGACGAGTCGCTGGTCCGCCGGAAACGGCAGGCCCCGCAGCGCCACGCCGTCGACGACCGAGAAAATCGCGGTCGTCGCGCCAATACCCAGGGTCAGGACGATGAGCGCGACGGCCGTGAAGCCGGGCGTGGCTTTGAGCGCACGTATCGCAAACCGAAGGTCTGCCAGCATGGCAGCTTAGACGCGCCAAGCGCCCGGCCCGTTGGCTCGTCGTCAGTCGGCACGAAGCGTGATGATGGGGTCGATTCGCGCGGCTCGACGAGCGGGCAGCCAGGCCGCCGCCATCGCAATGAGCAGCATTCCGATTGACGCGACGCCAAACGTGACCGGATCGAGCGGCGCGACGCCGTAGAGCCAGACGCCGATCGCGCGCGTCGAGAGGCCCGCGATCACGAGGCCGAGCACGACGCCCGCGCCCGCCAGCCACATCGCTTGCCTGAGGATTAGCCCGGACACCGCGCGCGCGCTCGCGCCGAGCGCCATGCGCACGCCGATCTCGCGCCGCCGCTGCGTGACCCACCACGCGATGACCGCCGACAACCCGAGCGCAGCCAGCCCGACCGCCATCACCGCAAACGCGCCGAAGAGCCACGCCGCGAACCTCGGCTGCGCCACCGATCGATCGAGCGACGCGTCGACCGGCTCGATCCGCTCGATCGCCTGATTCGGCCGCAGCCTCGTCACGCGCGTCGCGATTTGCGACGCGAGATCGATCGCCGGAGGTCCGGCCGTGCTGACGATGAAGTACATGAGCGTCGATCCCGGCTCTTGCGCGTACGGCACGTAGAGCTCCGATCGCTCCTCTCGATCCGTGCCCCAGCTGCGCGTCGTGTGGACGATGCCGACGATCTGCCGCCGCGTGACGGTGCGATCCGGCGCCTGCACGTCGATCAGTTGGCCGACGGGATTTCCCGCCGGCCAGAATCGCGTCGCCAGTGCTTCGTTGATCATCGCCACCGGCGCTCCGGACGCATCGTCGGCGTCGTTGAACGAACGGCCGCCGATAATCGTCATCGCCATGTCCTGCATGTACCGTGGGGTAATCCAGCTCGACCACACGTCGGCCGACGATTCGCCAGTGGTGATGCGCGCGAGATCGGTGTACCCGCTCAACGGTTGATACGAAGACGCGCTGACGCTCCTGACGCCGGGAATGTCGCCGAGGCTCCGGATGAGGTTGTGAACGAAACTTTCGCGCTGAGAGTTCGGCTTCCAGTCGCCGTCGAACAGGATGGTGACGGATGTGCGATTGGCCGACGCGAATCCGGGATCGATCGGCCGCAGCGTGAGAAACGTCCGCAGCAGCAGCGTCGCCGCGATGACCAGCGCAACCGACAGCGCAACCTCCGTGACGACGAGGCCGCGCCGGATCCACTGCGCGCCGCCGACGACACGCGCGGACGAATCGTGGAGGTCGCGCACGACTCCCCCGCGCGTGGCTTGAATCGCCGGCACGACGCCGACGACGATTCCGGTCAGGATCGCCACGACGAACGTCACGGCGAGCGTGCGCGCGTCCAACGCGATCTCGCCGACATGCGGTACCTTCGCCGGAATCATGTCGACAATGACGTGCAAAATCAGCTTCGCGACGACGATGCCGCACGCGGCGCCGAGAAGGCTCACGATCAGATTCTCGACGACGGTCTGGCGCACGATCCGGCCGCGCGTCGCGCCGAGCGCCAGCCGCACCGCCATCTCGCGGCGGCGGCCGACGAGCCGCTCGAGCTGGAGGTTGGCGACGTTCGCGCACGCGATGAGCAGCACGCAGCCCACGGCGCCGAGCAGTGCGAGAAACGGCGTGCGGACTCGCTCGAACTGCGCGTCGTCGGCACGCTCGAGCACCATCCTCGACACTGGTGCGCCGTTCGGCGGCACCGGCAGTCGTGCAGCCAAGCCCGTCGCGTTGATCTCCGCGGCCGCTGACTCGAGCGTGCGCGGCGCTCGCACCCGTCCGAAGATTTCGAGTCGCGTCGAGATTCGATTGGGATCGTCGCTCGCGCGATTCAGCTCGCAGCCAACCGGGCTCCGCGCACCCACCGCTGGCGCCAGAGCCGCCCAGGCTTCACTTCGGTTGCTGACGTGCGCGCCGAGAAAACCGGCGGGCATCACGCCGACGATCGTGACCGCCGTGCCGTTGAGCGTGATCGCGCGTCCGACGACGTCCGGCGCGCCCTGAAAGTCGCGCATCCACGTCCGGTGCCCGATGACGATCGCCGGTGGCGCGCCCACGCGGTCATCGTCCGGCCCGAGCGCTCGTCCGAGAATCGGTTGGACGCCGAGCAACGGAAACATGGACCACGAAACGCACTCGACGTCGATCCGGTGCGTCGCGCCGAGGCCGGTCACCACCGGCAGCGATCCGGTCATGCCGGCCACGTGCTCGAATGCCGGCAACGCCGAAAGCGCGTCGAGATGCGAGAAGGGCACCGCCGAGAACACAGGCTTATCCGGCGACTGCTCCTCGATCTGGACGATGCGCCCGGCATCGGGAAGGGCCGATCGCAGCAGGACCGCGTCGATCACGCTGAACATCGCCGCGTTGGCGCCCGTGCCAACGGCAAGCATGATGACGGCCGCCGCGGTGAAGCCTGGCGAGCGCGCCATCATTCTCGATGTGAATCGCACGTCGCGCCAGGCGCCAGCGAGGTACTGGACGAACGCGGTCCACACGAGGCCGGGTATTTCGCGTGACCACAATCGCCGGCGGGCCTTGCCGGAGAGCTCGCGGTCGCGATCGCGGAAGTCGCTGGCCATGCTTTCGCCGAACTCGTAGCGGAAATCCGCCGGCAGCAGCGCGAGCAGGCGCCGGTACGCGCGTTCGGGCCACGTCGGACGTCGGCCGTTCGTCATGACGATCGGCGCGCGAGCGCGCCGGCGGACTTCGCCGCGGCGACCATGGCCTGCAGGCGCTCGGTTTCGGCCTCGAGCACGCGATGGCCAAAATCCGTCAGCCGGTAATACCGTCGCCGCTCGTCATCGTCGGTGGCCGCAGGACGTCGGTGGGATTCGACGATCAGCCCGTCCGCGAGGAGGCGCTTGATCATGGAGTACAAGGTGCCGGTCGAGAGCTCGACGGCGCCAGCCGTGCGGTCCGACACAGCCTTGAGAATGGCGTACCCGTGCCGGTCGTCCTCCGCCAGGGCGACCAGGACGTGGAACATGGCGGACGTCAGGGGCAGCAGGGGCGCCGGGTCTCTCGGGCGTGTCACGATGTATCGTTAGACGCCACAGTTGGGGATTTGGTTCCCAGGCCGGCCCAGGGGCGCTAGAATCCGTCTCCCGCATCGATCCTGGAGGCGCCGATGAACTGGCCGCTGGTCTTCAAGCTCTCGCTATTCGGTCTCGCGATGGCGATCCTGACGGTGTTCGTGATTCCGGCCGCGGTCGAGCCGATTTGCTGGCTGGTCATCTTCATTATTTGCGCGCTCGTCATCGCACGGAAAGGCGGCGGCCACAACTTCATCCATGGGCTGCTGCTCGGCATCGTCAACTCCGTCTGGATCACCGCCGCGCACGTGTTGTTCTTCGATCAGTACATCGCGAAGCATCAAGCGGAGGCGCAGGCATTCGCGAATGTGCCGATCGCGCCGCGCGTGATGATGGCGATCGTCGGACCGATTGTGGGCGTGGTGTCCGGCGTCGTGATCGGGATCCTCGCGGTGATTGCGGCGAAGCTGCTCAGGACGAATCAGTCCTGAGCGCGGGGACGATAGACTCTCACCATGTCACCGCAGATCGGGTTCATCGGACTTGGCGTCATGGGACGGCCCATGGCGAAGCATCTTCTCGCGAAGGGGCATGCGCTGGTCGTGCTCAATCGCAGCCGGCCGGCGATGGATGATCTCGTCGCCGCCGGGGCGCGCGCCGGATCGACGCCGGCTGACATCGCGCGCCAATCCGACATCGTCATCACGATGGTGCCGGACACGCCGGACGTCGAGAAGGTCGTCGCCGGGAGCGACGGCGTCGTCGATGGTCTCAGGCGCGGCGCGATCGTGATCGACATGAGCAGCATCTCGCCCGTGGCGGCCAGACGGCTCGCTGAGCGCGTCGCGGCGGCGGGCGGTGTCATGCTGGATGCGCCTGTCAGCGGCGGCGAAATCGGCGCGATCAATGCGACGCTTTCGATCATGGTCGGCGGCGACGCGGCCGCGTTTGCGAAAGTGCGGCCGGTGCTCGAGTGCATGGGCCATCCTGAGCGAATCGTGCACGTGGGCGCCGAGCCGGGTTCGGGCCAGGTGTGCAAGGTCTGTAATCAAATGGCGATCGGCGGCGCGTTGGCCGGCGTGAGCGAAGCGATGGCGCTTGCGCGCAAGGCTGGCGTCGATCCGGCGCTCGTCCGGCAAGCGTTGCTCGGCGGCTTCGCGTCGAGCCGCGTCCTCGAGGTGCACGGCGAGCGCATGCTCAAGAGCAACTACGTACCGGGCTTTCGGACGAAGCTGTACCAGAAGGATCTGCGGATCGCGAACGAAACGGCGGCGTCGCTCGGCGTCGCGATTCCGGCGACCGCGCTGGTGTCGCAACTCGTCAATGCGCTCATGGCGTCTGGCGGCGCCGATCTCGACTATTCGGCTATTGGCACTGTGCTCTTCGAGCTCGCGGGACTCGAGAAGTAACGAACCGCGCGATTCGCCGCGCTATTTCTTCGCGGCAGCCGGCAGTTTGTTGAGCAGCGCCTGCGCCTTGCGAAACCACGGGCGCTCGCGTCGCTGGAGGTATCGCGGCATCGTGCTTTTCCTCGCCAGGATGCGCTGCGCGTAGTCGCGAGCCTCGTCCGTGCGTTTCTGGTCCGCGAGAAACGTCGCGTAGTTGTAGTACGTCTCGGACAGTGTCGTGATCGCGACGGCCTTCTGGAACAGCTCGTCAGCCCGCGCCGTTTGACCGGTCAGCGCGCAGGCGTGCGCGAGCAGCCCGATCGCTCGATTGAAGTCGTACTTTGGATCTGTGGAAACGACGTGGTCGAGATCGGCGACGGCGGCCTTGGCGTCATCGAGCGACAACTCGGCCAGCCCGCGACGATAGTACGCGTCGAGCGAGTCCGATCGCGACCCGAGCACCTTGTCGTACAACTCGCGCGCGCGGGCGACCTGTCCTTCCTCGAGATAGAGATCCGCGAGCTCCTCGAGATTGCCGACCGCCGGATTCTCCTTGACGACGGCCTCGAGCACGGCGACGCGCTTGCGCCGCGCCACGCCGGCGAGGACGCCGCGAAACAACACGACGTCTGGCAGCACTTCGGCAGCGATGTAGATGAGCGCGCCGAGGCCGCCGCCGATGATGATGATCCAGAGCCAGTAGGTGTCCGGCCGCCGCCGCACGAAGTGAACGACTGCGAGGGCCTGGAGGATGATGCCCCACGGATAGAAGAGTCCGGTGAGCCCCATGCGGCTGCGCGGACTATAGCACGCGCACCTCACGCACTCGCGTGGTCATCCGGCCGCCGGCCGTGCCGATCTCTCAGCCGCGCCGCGCCACGCGCCGATCGCCCAGAGCGATCAACGGATCGATCCGCGAGGCGCGGAGTGACGGTACGAAACAGGCAAGCGCCGCGACGAGCCCGAAGAAGAGCGCGACCGAGCCGTACACCAACGGGTCGAGCGGACCGACGTTGCTGAGCAGCGTCTGGATCAATCGCGCCGTACCGGCCGCGCCCGCCAGTCCGAGCACGATGCCAAAGGCGACGAGCTTCAGACCGCTGCGCATGACGAGCGCCAGCACCTGGCTCGGCTTCGCCCCGAGCGCCATGCGAATGCCGATTTCGGCCGTGCGCTGCGCCGCGGCGTAGGCGACGACCGAGTAGAGACCGATGGCGGCGAGGACGAGCGCAATCGTCGCGAAGACCGCTGTGAGCGACGCGACGATTCGCTGCACGCCAAGACTCTGCGCGAGCAGTGTGTCGAGCGACTGAAAGAACGAGATCGGTTGATCGCGATCGACGCGCGCGACGGCCGCGCTAATCGCGCCTTGCAACCACGCCGTGTCGCCGCTCGTGCGCGCCGTGACGTTCATCGCGGGCTTGCCGAGCTGACGCATCGGATAGTAGATCTCATCGGGCGCCGGGCTGTTCAAGCCGTTGCTCTTGACGTCCGCGATCACGCCGACGATCGTCTGCGGAATCTCGGCGTCACGGCCGCGCAGGAGCACATGGCCGAGCGGCGACTCGCCGGGGAACACGTGATTGGCGAGCGACTGGTTGATGATGCACACCGGCGGCGCGCCGGGTCGATCGTGCGCGTCGAACCCGCGTCCGAGCACGATCGGGATCCGCAGCATCGCAAAGAAATCCTCGCTCACGATTTGCAAGCCCGCGAGCGGACGTTGCGACAGCGGCAGAATCGGCCGGCCCTGCACGCTGTAAGGCGAGCGCGCGCCGAAGCCGTTCACGGGCAGCGCAAGGCTGGCCGCGGCGTGCGTAATCCGGCCGTCCACGCGCAGCTCGTCAACCACACGCTCGAAGAATTCCGCCTGCTCGGGCGGCGTCGCGTATCGGCCCGCCGGCACGCCGACGAATGCCGTCGCGACTCCCGACGGATCGAATCCGGGCGGCGTTCGTTGGAGCGAAATGAAGCTGATGAGCAACAGCGCCGAGCCGACGAGGAGCACGACCGACAGCGCCACCTCGGCGACGATGAGCGAGGCGCGGAGCCGGCCGCCGCGCGCGCTCGACGATCCGCGCGTCGCGTCCTTGAGCGTATCGACCAGCGTCGGCTTCGACGCGTGAAGCGCCGGCACCACGCCGACGAACAACGCGCTGACGAACGCCGCGCCGGCGACGAATGCCAACACGCGCCAGTCGATCGCGAACGTCGTGTTCGGTGGCAGTTGCTGCGCCACGCCGACCTCGATGCCTGTGAGCGCGAAGCGGGTGAGTACGGCACCGATGAGGCCAGCGACGGTCGAGAACATCAGGCTTTCAGCCACGAACTGCCGGACGATGGCGCCGCGTCCTGCGCCCAACGACTGGCGGATCGCGATTTCCTTCGTCCGGCCAGCGAGCCGGCCGACGAACAGACTGGCGACATTTGCGCACGCGATCAGCAGCACGAAGCCGACCGCGCCCAGCAGCGTGTAGAACGTCGGCTTGAGGTTCGAGACGATCGAATCGACGAAGTCGCGCGGATAGGTGACGCTGCTGGCGTCGAGCTTTCCGCCGAAACGCTGCCCGTACACTTTGCTCGATGCGGCGAGCTCCTCGGTCGCCTGCGCCAGCGAGACGCCCGGCGCGAGACGCGCGATCGGCTGCGAGTACCCCGCGCCGGCATCGACCTGCAGCGGCGTCAGGCCGCCGATGTCGAACACGCGCGGCGCGAAGACTTGCGTCTGCGCGAACGGCTGCGTCAGCTGCGGCGGCATCACGCCGATCACCTGCCACGGCTGGCCATTGAGCTGAATGATCTCGCCGACGATCGTCGAGCGCTCGCCGAATTGCGCGATCCACAGCTCGTGGCTGATGATGCATACCGCCGGGCCGTTCGGTACATCGTCAGATGCAGCGAAATCACGGCCGTGTTCCGGTGTGATGCCGAGCGTGCGAAAGAACTTCCAGCTGACGCGCAGACCGTTGAGCTGGCTCGGTTGTTCGCTGGCGCCGGTGAGCGTGAAGTTATCGAATGCGCTCACGGCGAGCGACGAAAACGATCGCGTCGATCGCTCGAGCTCCTGGTAGCGCGGCCAGGACAGCGCGGGCGCATTGAAATTCGCCTGCGTGTTGTTCGTCCACAGCGCGACGAGCGAAGACGGATCGGGCACGCTGACCGGATGAAGAATCAGCCGGTCGTAGACCGAGAACAGGGCCGCGTTCGACGCGATGCCGACCGCGAGCGTCAGGATCGCGACGGACGAAAACCCGGGAGTGTTCAGTAACGAACGCAAGCCGGTGCGAAAGGCGGTCATAGGGATGCCTCGCCGA
>CAYQRM010000013.1:0-2683 GCA_964419785.1 uncultured Solibacteraceae bacterium
GCCGCGTTCGTGCGCGGCCTCGACACACCACCGCAGCCAGCTTCGCTCGACGCCGCGAGCCGACGTGACATTGCGCCGGCCCTCGCGGGCGGCGTCTCCTGATTTGGGGGCCTCATCATGTGCTTGGCAATTCCCGGACAAGTCCTCGACGTCGACGGCGACGATCCCATCCTCCGCAACGGCCGCGTCAACTTCGCCGGCATCGTCAAACGCGTGAACCTGAGTTACACGCCGGAGGCCAAGCCCGGCGACTACGTCCTCGTGCACGTCGGCTTCGCGATCTCCACGGTCGATCAGGAGGAGGCCGGCCAAGTCTTCTCGTACCTGCGCGAGATCGGCGAGCTGGCCGAGCTCGAGGATGGAGAGAAGTCGTGAAGTTCATCGACGAGTACCGCGACGCCGGTCAAGCCCACGCCTACGCGCGCGCCCTCCGGCAGGTGACGACACGTCCGTGGACGCTGATGGAAGTCTGCGGCGGCCAAACGCACGCCATCGTGAAGTTCGGCGTCGATGAGCTGCTGCCTGAAGGGCTCACGCTCGTGCATGGGCCGGGCTGCCCTGTTTGCGTGACGCCGCTCGAGCTGATCGAAAAGGCGATCGAGATCGCGTCGCGTCCCGGCGTGATCTTCTGCTCGTTCGGCGACATGCTGCGCGTGCCTGGCATGTCGGCGGATCTGCTCTCGGTCAAGGCGCGGGGCGGCGACGTCCGCATCGTCTACTCGCCGCTCGACGCGTTGCAGATCGCGCGGGCGCACCCGGATCGCGAGGTCGTGTTCTTTGCCGTCGGCTTCGAGACGACGGCCCCGGCCAATGCGATGGCGGTGTTCCAGGCGGCCGAAGGCGGCATCGAGAATTTTTCGATTCTTGTGTCACACGTGCTCGTACCGCCGGCGATGGAGGCGATCCTGTCGTCGAGCCGGAACCGCGTGCAGGGCTTCCTCGCAGCCGGGCACGTCTGCACGATCATGGGCTTTACCGAGTACGAGCCGATTGCGGCGAAGTACCGCGTGCCGATCGTCGTCACCGGCTTCGAGCCGCTGGACATCCTCCAGGGCGTGCTGATGTGCGTGAAGCAGCTCGAAGAAGGACGCGCGGAAGTCGAGAATCAGTATGCGCGCGCCGTGCGGCGTGGCGGCAACGTGCCCGCCCAGCAGCTCATTCGCGAGGTATTCCGGATCGTGCCTCGCAAGTGGCGGGGCGTCGGTGAGATTCCCGCAAGCGGACTCGCGTTGCAGGATCGCTTCCGTGCATTCGACGCGGAGCGACGCTTCGGCGTCGCCGATGCGACGCTCGATGAGCCCTCGGAATGCATCAGCGGCTTGATCATGCAGGGCCTCCACAAGCCCCACGAGTGTCCGGCGTTTGGTGTGCGCTGCACGCCGGAACACCCGCTGGGGGCCACGATGGTCTCGTCGGAGGGCTCCTGCGCGGCGTACTACCGGTATCGTCGCGTGCAGCTGCACGCCGGTCCCAGGGAGGCGGCCACTCATGGCGACTGAGCTCACGAACGGCTTCATGTGTCCGGTGCCGGTCGGCACGCACACGCACGTTCAGCTCGCGCACGGCGGCGGCGGAGCGCTGACGCAGCAGCTCATCGAGCAGATGTTCATGCCGGCGTTCGACAATCCGGCGCTCGGTGAACGGCACGACGGCGCGCGCCTCGACGTTCGCGGCACGCCGCTCGCGTTCACGACGGACTCCTACGTCGTGCGGCCGATGTTTTTTCCGGGCGGCGACATCGGCGCGCTGGCGGTCAACGGCACCGTCAATGACCTCGCGATGTGCGGCGCGCGCCCGCAGTTCCTGAGCGCCGGCTTCATCATCGAAGAGGGGTTCGAGATGGAGACGCTTCGGCGCGTCGTGACGTCGATGCGCGCGGCGGCGCGTGCCGCGGGTGTGGCGCTCGTCACCGGCGACACGAAGGTGGTCGATCGCGGCAAGGGCGACGGATTGTACGTGAACACCGCGGGCATCGGCGTGATCGAACACGCCCAGATCGTCGCGCCGTCGAGCATTCGGCCGGGGGATGTGATCCTGCTGTCAGGCGACATCGGACGGCACGGCATGGCCGTGATCGCCGCGCGCGAGAGCCTCGAGTTCGAGTCGGCGATCGAAAGCGATTGCGCGCCGCTCGTCGAGCCGGTGCTCGCACTCTTCGAGCAGGGCATCGAGGTGCACTGCCTCCGCGATCTGACGCGCGGTGGGCTCGCGACCTCGCTCGTCGAGCTTGCGCAAGCGTCGCGATGTCATCTGGGGATCGAGGAAACGGCCGTCAAGGTGCGCGAGGACGTTCGTGGCGCCTGCGAGCTGCTGGGATTCGACCCGCTGTACGTCGCGAATGAGGGCCGATTCGTCGCGATCGTTCCCGCCGCCGACGCCGATCGTGCGCTGCGGGTGCTGCAGAGCTTCGACGTGAGCGCCGAGGTCGAGATGATCGGCGTCGTCTCCGACGCGCCGGCCGGGCTGGTCACCGCGCGCAGCCGGATCGGCGCCATGCGCCTGATCGACATGCTGAGCGGCGAACAACTTCCGAGGATCTGTTAGGACGTCACGCCGCCCGTTTGACGTCTTTTTCGATCTGTCCGTCGCGAATGTAGATGACGCGGTGCGCGTGCGCGGCGATGTCGGCTTCGTGCGTGACGAGGATGATCGTGTTGCCGCCCTCATGCAGGCGCGCGAAGAG
>CAYQRM010000014.1:0-1986 GCA_964419785.1 uncultured Solibacteraceae bacterium
CAGCGCGCTTGGTGCGGCGAGCACGACGAGCCGCACGCCCCAGAACGCGACCAGCGATCCAATAAGTCCGCCAGCGGCGGCGAGAACGACGTTCTCAGTGAGCAGCTGGCGGACGACGCGCGCCGTGCCGGCGCCGAGAGCACTTCGGACCGCGATCTCGCGCCGTCGATTGCGCATTCGCGCCATCAGCAGACTCGCGACGTTCGCGCACGCGATGAGCAGCACGAACGCGATTGCGGCGAGCAGCAAGAGCGCTGACCGGCGATTCGCGGGATCGACGCGCACGGTATCGATTGGAACGGCCTGACCACCCCACGTCCCGTCATTGGGCGACATGTCGAGTGCGGCGAGTCGAGGACCGAGCACCGACATCTCCGCGCTCGCTTCAGCGAGGGTGACACCGGGCTTGAGGCGCGCAACCGCCGCAATGAAGTGTTGCGGCGACGTCAGATACTCCGCGTACGTCAGACGCGGCGCCATCACCATCGGAATCCAGACGTCCGCGCGTCCGCTCAGACCGAGGAAGCCGTCCGGCATGATGCCGATGACGGTGAGCGGCACGCCATTGACGGCGAGCGGCTTGCGGATGACATCGGGATTAGCGCCGAGCTGCGTCCGCCACAGCCGATCAGAAATGAGGAGCACGGGATCTCTGCCCGGCTCCACGTTCTCGTCCGGCCTGAACACGCGGCCCTGATCGGCGCGCACGCGCAGAAGGTCGAAGTACGCCGGCGCGACGATCTCCCCGTTCAGCTGTTGCGCGTCGGGCACCTCCACGGAAATGCTCGTGCGCGAAAACGGCGCGACCGATTCGAATGACGCCGACTGGGCGACCAACGCCTGCAGCTCGCGAAACGAGAAGCGCGTGCGATCGTCGTACCCACGCGGCGTCGTGTGCGTGAGGTACGGCATGACGATGCGATCCGGCTCGGGAAAGGGGATCGGACGCAGCAAGGCCGCATACACGACACTGAACATCGTCGTCGTCGCCCCAATGCCGAGTGCGAGCGTCAGCGTCGCGACGACGGCACTCCCCTGCATCGCGCGAAGCGTCCGCACGGCATACCGCACGTCCTGCCAGAACGCGGCCATCATGTGTACTGACGATAGCACCGTCGTTTCGTTAACACGTCGCGCCCTTTAGGCGCTTCAGGTCCGGTATGCTTTTCCGGATGTTCCCCCTCCGGCCCGCCATGACCTGGGCGGCGCTGCTCTTCGTCTTCTTCACCGCCCTCTACATCAGCGTCTCGCCATCGCTCGCGTATCAGCACTGGGACTCACTCGAATACTCCTACTCGTGCGAGACGCGCGGGCCATTGGCGACCTGGGGCAATCACCCGCTTGGACAATTCATCCAGTGCAGCGTGTACACGATCGCCAGAGCCGCCGGCGTGACCGGTCGCGCGTTGCCGATTCTGAAGATCGCGAGCGGCGTGTTCTTCGCCGGCGCGGTGGCTGTCTTTTTTCTTGTGATGGTCCGCGCGATCGGCGTCAGCACCGCGCGGGCGCTCGGCTGGTCGCTCGTGCTCGGCGGCGCGTATGGCGTGTGGCACTACGCCGGCACGGCGGACATTTACGGCATCTCCCTCGTGACGCTCGTGTACGCGTGGTACCTGGTCCTTCAATCGACGGCCGATCGTCGCCGTCCCGCCGAGTGGCTGACGGTCGCCGCGCTCGTCATCGCCGCGCTCGTGCACCAGTACAACGTCATCATGCTCGCGTGCGGCATGGTCGGACTCGCGATCTTCCGGCCGGAACATCGCCGGCGCCTGCTTCGCCTCGCCATCTGGTCGATGGCGATCGCGACCGTCGGATTCTTCGTGCTTGGCGTGTACAGCCTTCCGTCGCATTCGGCGCTGCGCGTGTACCGCTGGATCATCGGCTACGGCGGCGATCCGACGTACGGTCACTCCTTCGGATTGCGCGGACTCTTGCCGGGCCTGCACTCGATCTCCGAGACGTTTCTCCGGGATCCGTATCTCGATC
>CAYQRM010000015.1:0-2297 GCA_964419785.1 uncultured Solibacteraceae bacterium
ATGGCCGCGAGCGCGTAGCCTGGCGACCGGCGCAGCAGACGAAGGGCGTAGGTAACGTCCTGCACGCCTACGCCGTCTTCGGCGTCTCGGGTCCGGCTGGCGCGCTCAGCTTGGCGATCTGCTCGTTCTTCGCCTTAATCTGATCTTCGAGGCCGTCGACTTCCTTGCACGCGGCGTCAACTTCGGCCGGCGCCAGCGACTTCGCGTGCAGCGCGTACACCTGCTGGCCGATCTGGCCGAAGAGCTCCGTCTTGCGGGACTGGAGCTTGCTGATCTCCATCTTGATCTTTGTGGTCTCGGCAAACTCGTTGATCTCGTGCTGCGCCTTGTCGAGCCCGCTCTTCACTTTGTCCATGAAGCTCATGAGGCACCTCGATACGGGCCTGATTCTACCGCCGACGCGGCGTCAGCCATGCATCCGAGTTCGGAGCCGGAGAGATTCACCGGCGTTAGACTCTGCCGATGCCTCGCCACATGGCGCTTCCCATCGCGTGCTTGAGCCTGGTCGCATTCACCGCGCCTTCAATGGCCGAGCGGCGTGCGCCTCCCGGTCCGTGCGGCTCTGCAGACGACTCGATTCCAACCGGGCTCGTCGTCGTGCTCCCGCCCGGCGGTCGTCGCGGCGAGACGGCGGACGTGCGGGCGCTCAAGAACTCATTCATCCGCGGCGTCGCGGTGCAGGTCGACTGGCGCGACGTCGAGCCGACGCAAGGCCGGCCGGACTGGTCGAAGCTCGATCAGATTTTCGCGTCGGCCGAGTCGGCCGGAAGGTGGGTGCACCTTCTCGTCTTCCCGGGCTTCTTCTCGCCGGCGTGGGCGCTCGAAGGGGTCGAGAGCGACAGCTTCCCCATTCAGTACGGGCCCGATCACGGCAGGGACGAGCGGCTTCCGATGCCGTGGGATCGTACCTATCTCAACCGGTGGTTCGCCTTCCTGAAGGAGCTGGCCGCGAGATTCGGACAATCGCCGGCGTTCAGACTGGTCGCCGCAGCCGGCCCGACGTCCGTGTCCGCTGAAATGACCTTGCCGGTCAAGCCACCGGACATCGCGAAGTGGCGCCGCCACGGCTACACCCCGCGCAAATATCTCGATGCGTGGGACCGGGTCCTTCACACGTATGCCGATACGTTTCCGAATCAGTGCGTTTCGCTCTCTGGGCCGGCGCTGCCGATTCTCGAGCAGGACAAGGTCGTGGGTCCGGCCGAACACGCGCGAGCGCGCGAAGAGATTATCGATTCTGCGAACCGCGTGCTCGGCCGACGGCTCGCCATTCAGTGGAGCGACCTGCACGCCGGCCGCGCGCTCGCCGAAGCGCCGGATATGACACAGACACTCATCAGCTACAACGGCCGATTGATCACGGGTCTGCAGATGCGATCGGGGGCCGAGGGCGGTGGCAGCACGGTGATGGGCGCCGAGGGCAATCCGCCGCTCGCGCTTCGGCGCTCGATCGACAAAGGCATGGCGCCGAACGTCAATGGGCGGCGCATCAACTATCTCGAAATCTACGAGGCCGACGTGCTCGCCGACGAAATGCAGCCGGTCCTGCAGTACGCCGCATCGCTATTCAAGTGAGCGCGCAACCGCGCCAGGGCTGCGACGTCGCGCTGACAATAGCCTGCCGCCAGCCAGACTTTCGCTGGGCGCGGGCAGGCGCGAAACGCCAACAACCGGGCATGGCTGCGGGCCACAAAATTGCATCTACCCGCCTGCTTAATCCGTCCCGCTCCCGGAGGATTCACTCATGAAGCGTCTCGTGCTCGCAGCAAGCGTTATCGGTCTCCTAGGCCTGTCTGCCGCCCAGGCACTGGCAACTCCTGTCTACAGCCAGCCCCCAGTCTGGTCCGGGAATGGGACGAACGTCGGCAGTGGCTGGACGTCTCAAACGTTCCAACAGACCGGCTTCGTGGCCTTCGACAATTTCTCGTTCGCGACGACCACGACCATCAATCAGATCTCGTGGTTTGGGATTTTCCTCGACAACAACCTCAACAACGCCGCACCGAACAGCTCTCGATGGGACGTGCTGATCGATAACAGCTCGGGTCCCGGTGGGACGCCTGGCGGCAACATCGGCGGCCAGTTGAATGCCGGCCCCACGCAGACGATCGTCGGTACTGGCTTCTTTGGCGCGAGCCCCGTGACGGTCTACGAGTACACGGCTCAGTTTCCAGCGTTCACCGCCCTCGCCGGCGTGACGTACTGGGTTTCGCCCGTAAGCGTCGGCGCAGGTTCGTTCGATCCGTTCTTCTCGTGGATCCAGGGCACCGGCGGCGATGGCTCGACGCTGCAGGTCC
>CAYQRM010000016.1:0-17040 GCA_964419785.1 uncultured Solibacteraceae bacterium
AAGCGGTCGAGCATGCGCGCGTTCGCCTCGGCCTTGAGCTGCAGCGTCTTCATGAGCTGGACGTGCTGCAGGTGCGTCCGATAGATCGACGCCAGGACCATCGGAATGCCAACGAAAATCCCTAGAACGGCAAGCGGTTCCACAGTTCCTCCTGCTCCTAATACGGAAATCGGCCTTGAAAGGTTAACTGGGGTATTCTCGTGGCGTTTTCCGCCACAAAGGGGCGGTGTCCTCAGCCGGAGGCACTCATGAAGAAGGTCCTCATCGCGCTAGCCGTGGTCTTCGGCGTCATGGCCATTGGCGTCGGCACCTGCAGCTACTACGTCTTCTCGAAGGCGCGCGCGTTCGTCGCGCCTCTGCAGCAGTACGCGGCGCTCGACAAGAACGTCACGAACACGTCGAAGTTCTCCGCACCGGCGAATGGCGAGCTCACCGAGGGTATGGTCAAGCGGTTCATGGCCGTGCAGGAGAGCATGACAACGAAGCTTGGCCCGACCGTTAACGAGCTCAAGGCCAAGCAAGACGCGTTTACGAAGAGCCAGAATGACGAACATCGCCAGGCCACGGCGAGCGAGAACTTCACCGTCATCACCGACATGATGAAGTTCATTGTTCAAGCCAAGACCGCGTGGGCGGAGGCGCTCAACGAGCAGCGCTTTTCCATCGACGAGTACTACTGGGTGCGCGGACGCGTCTACGCCGCCGCCGGCATGACGCTCGAGGACATGGGCCTGCGGAACTTCACCGACGCGCTCAAGAACAGCGGCGCGGGCGGCGACTTCTCCGGAAAGATCACCACGGAGATCGCGAGCAACGAGCCGGTGCCCGATCGCAATCGCGAGCTGGTCGCGCCGTACGTGCCCAAGATGAAGGACTGGGCCGTGTACGGATTCTTCGGACTCTAGGTCGGCGTCCGCCCGAGCATCAGTCACACATTCTTCACGGATTGCTCACGACTTGCCTCCGTCCCGCGCACTACCTTCAGGACGGAGGTATCGATGTTCGTTTCTCGTCTTCGCGCGGGCGCGGTGGTGGTTGGCGCGATGCTTTTCGTCTCGGCGCGCACGGCCTGCGCCCAGATACCAGGCGCCGTCGATCTTCGGAGCGGCTGGGCGATCGGTCTGGCGCCGGGAGTTTGGGGCCACGTCCCGACCGACAGCAGCGACTCGCGACCTGACGGCAAAGCCTTTGATGTCAGTCTCGAACGCCGAATCGGCGCTGCGAGCCATCCCGGCGCGCCCGCGATCCGGGTGCAGCTCGGCACCGGCGAAGGTGGCGACGGCCGAAAGCCTGGCTTCGATTACCGGCGCGTGACCGTCGGCCTCATCCGAACGTTCGTCGGCGCGAGCCGATCGCCGTTCAGCGTGTACGTCGCGGCTGGCGGCGGCGCGTACCGTCTCACGTCATCCGTTGAACGCAGCACCAAGCCCACGGTGTCCGGCGGGATCGGCCTTGATGTCGGGCTCGGATCGAGCCCGGTATCCATCGGCGCAGACGTTCAAGTTCAAACGATCGGCGCCGCCGTCTACGGCACCACGAGCCTGAGCGCGCGATTGCATCTTCGCTGATCCATCTACTGCCCGCGATATACGACCTTGCCGCCGACGATCGTGTAGGCGATCTTCGCCGTCCTGATCTCATCGTCGGACACCTTGGTGATGTCTTTCGTCAGCACGGTGATGTCGGCGAGCTTGCCGACGGTGAGCGAGCCCTTGATGTTCTCTTCGAAGGTCGCGTAGGCGTTCGAGAGCGTGTACGACTTCAGCGCTTCCATGCGGGTCATCTTCTGATCGCCGTAGAAGACGCGGCCGTCAGCGAGCTTGCGCGTCACTGCGGCGTAATAGTTCGGAATCGGATCGACGTTCTCCACCGGCGCGTCGGTGCCGTTGGCGACAATAGCGCCTGATTTCATGAGTTTCTGCCAGACGTACGCGCCTTCCTCGGAGCGCTGGTCGCCGAGGCGCGCGGGCACGAAGACGGCGTCGGACGTGCAGTGAATGGTCTGCATCGCCGCGATCACGCCGAGCTGGCCGAAGCGCGGGATATCCGCGGCCGAGAGGTGTTGCGCATGCTCGATGCGCCACCGCAGATCCTTGCCGTTCTTGTTGTTCTTCTTGAACGTCTCCTCGTAGATGTCCAGCACCTCGCGATTCGCCCGGTCGCCTATCGCGTGGATGCAGACCTGATAGTTGTGATCGATCGCCGTTTGCGCGCCGGCACGAATGGTCTCGAGCGGCGTCGTGTTCAGGCCGGTGCTGTCGGGCTTGTCCGCGTACGGTGCAAGCAGCCACGCGCCGCGCGACCCGAGCGCGCCGTCCATGTACATCTTGATCGCGCGCACGGTCAGATGATCGTTGCCGTAGCCAACCATGCGGTGGCTGTCGAGGCCCGCGCCGAACGTCGGCGCCGTGCTGTTGCTCACCATCACCCAGAGCCGCACGTTCAGCTTCCGTTCATCGACCATGCGCTTCATGCGATCGATGACGTCGAACGTCGAGCCCGCGTCGACGAACGACGTGATGCCCTTCGACGTCACCTCCTCGTCGGCGAGCTGGAGCACACGCCGGCCGCGCGTTTCGGCTTCATCGGCGGTGAGCGCCGGCTCACCCGCGCCTCGCTTGACGAGCGTCTGCGCCGTCTCACGAAGCAAGCCGGTCGGATTGCCGCTCGCGTCCTTCAGGATCTCTCCGCCATTCGGATTCGCAGTCGCCCTCGTGATGCCCGACAAGTCCATGGCCTTCTGATTCACGAACGCCGCGTGGCCGCTCGCGTGCGTGAGCACGACGGGATTGTTGGGCGCAACCTTGTCGAGCGACGTATGGAGCGGGAAGCCCTCGACGTTCGGCTGGGGCGTCGACGACCATTTCTCCTGGTGCCAGCCGCGCCCGATGATCCACTGGCCAGGCCTCGCCTTTTCGACGGCCTCGGCGACCATCTGCACGATCTCGTCCCAGCTCTTCGTGCCCATCAGATCGAGGTTGATCCGGTTCTCGCCGATGCCGGTGAAGTGCGCATGCCCCTCGATGAATCCCGGAATCGCGAGCTGGCCGGCCAGATCGATCACCTGTGTGGACGGACCGACGTACTGCGCCATGTCCGCGCTCGATCCGATCGCGATGATCTTGCCGCCGCGCGCCGCGAGCGCCTGCGCTTCAGGCACGCGATCATCGACCGTCACGATCCGGCCGTTGCGCAGGACGAGATCGGCGGGCGCCGCCTGCGACGTGCGCCTCGCGACGCCCACGCCAGCCGCGGTCGTTGCGACCAGACCGACGAACAGAGCACTGATGGCGAATCGATGCATAGCGAAATCTTAGTCCGTTCTGCGCCAGACGAGCCTTTCGGCGATGAGGAAGTACGGCACGGCCAGGACCGCGAGCGCGCCGGCGCCCAGATACGCCGGACGATAGCCGAACGCCTCGATGAGCGATCCCATCACGGTCGATCCGGTGCCGAGGCCGGTGTCGAACGCCGCGATGATCGCGCCAAATGCCGCGCCGCGTCGCGCGGCCGGCACGTGCTCGATGACGTAGGCGGCAAACGCTGGATACATCAAGCCAAAACCCGCGCCGAAAACGATCGCCGCGGTGAGAAACAGTCCCGGCCCGTACGTGATACCCAGCAACAAGAGTCCCGCTGCGGGCATCACGAGCACGGGCAGCAGCACCTTGCGATGGCCGATGCGATCCAGTGACCTTCCGATCGTGACGCGGCCGATCAGCATCGCCGCCGCCATCGCTGAAAGGAACGCGCTGCGGGGTGCGATGCCGAGATAGTCCGCGAAAAGCGCCGAGAAGCTCGTCAAGCCGCCGTAGCCGAACGCGACGAGCCCCAGTGTCACGGCCAGCACGATCACCCGCCACTCGATGAGTTTGCCGAGCCCGCGCGGCGTCACGTCGCGCGCTGCCACGCTCGACGATCCATCGTGTTCGTGCGGCAGGCGCAGTGCGATGACCGTCATGATCAAGTTCAGCGCGACGATCTCGAGGCACATCACCCTCCAGCCGTGGCGGTACATCCAGAACCCGATCGCCGGTGCGGTCGCGATCGCGCTCACCGACGCGAGGCCCCAGTAGCCGAGCCCTTCCGCGCGCCGACTCGCCGGAATCGTGCCCGCCATATACGCGCTCGACGCACTCAGCAGCGCCGACCAGAACATCCCGTGAACGACGACGACCGCGAGCATGATCTTGTAGCTCGTCATGAACGCGTAGCTCGCGGAAATCGCGGCGAGAATCAAGCTGACAATGATGAGCACACGCCGCTGACCGAAGCGATCGGCAATGGAGCCGGTGAGCGGGGCGGAGAACGCGGACGCGTACGTCAGCAATCCAAGAAACAATCCGGCTTCCGCCGTCGACCCGCCGAGATCGATCACGCGGTACGGCGCCGCCGGCAATAACTGAAATAGTGAAATGAAGACCGTGAAGCTGTACGACCACATCGTCACGAAACGTGGCGTCAGCAGGCGCTCGGGCACGGCGCATCTTACCGTGGGGAAAGCGCGCAGTGCTTTGTGCTACGTGCTGAGTGCTCGTGTGCCGCACCGTGCGCCCTGCACTATGATCTACGTATGGAGCGTCCGGCCCAGTTATGGAGAGAGTTGCCCGTCGAGAAGCGTCTTGCGCTGGCTGATGCATTCTGGCGCGACGAGCGGTCGCAGGAGATTCACGCGCCGCGCGTCGAAGCGATTGTCTTGATCGCGCGCCGGCTGAACTTCCGCGGCAAGAGCGTGCAGGCGCTGCCGACCGAGAAGCGCGCGCGGTATCTGGCCCAGATGCCCGAGGTGGGTGACGTCATCGCGACACACGCGCTGATCGCCTACCACTTCCGCGACCAGCGCGAGCTCATGAGCGCGTTTCTGGACGCAGTGGGCATCCCTCACGACAACGGGCTCATCACCGCTGAGGATGTCACGGCGCCGGATCGGGCGCGCGTGACCGCGGCCATCGCGAAAGTGCGCGAGACATTTCCCGTCGAGGACCTCGAGGTCTATCTCAGGACGCTGCTCGCGGTGGACGGCGAGACGTGGAAGGAACTCGAGGGGCTGCTGCCGTTGCCACGTTGAGGGAAAAGGATACCGGGAATACTTTTGCAAAGCACTTTGTGAAAGTATTCCCGGTATCCTTTTCGCAGTCCGTACGTTGGCCGGGACGTCTTAACGAATATGAGGGTTCGGCGGGCACTCTTCGTGATCGTCGCCATTCTCACGGCGACGCTTGCTTCCGCGCCGGCCTCCGCCCAGACCGGCCAACCAACCCCACCGCCCAGTACCCAATCGTCCGAGCCGGTCGCGGCGCAGTCCCAGCCGACGATCAATCTCGATCACATCAAGGCGGCGCTCAGCCATCCGCCGCCGTTCAAGATCGCCGGCGACGGCCTGACGTTCCATCTCGAGATCATCGCGAGGCAGCCCAATTTCTGGTCGTTCGTCGGCTCGTACGACTTGAGGAATGGTCCAGTGAAAAAGGCGGGGCTCACGGGCCAGGAGTATCTCAACATGGTGCGCCCGCAGCTGCTCTACAGCTCGGCCGGGATCACCGCGCCCGAGCTGCTGCAATTTGCCGCGACCAACGCGGCCGCGCAAGCGCTCATCAAGAAGGCCATGCAGGACATCCACGACGCGCGCACGCAATCGGAAATCGAAGCCATCCGCGCGCGGATCGATCGCGAGCTGCGCGCGCTCAAGGGCGGCGGTTCGTAATCTTGCCGAACACGCCGTTCCACGGCGGAATCACGATCGACGCGGCGCCGCGCGCTCGCGCCTGACACGCGAGCCGGACGAGCGGCTGCGGCTCGTCGGTATCGAGATACCCGAACACGCGCATCCGCCGCGCCTCATCGCGCTCGACGACGGGCGAGAGCTTGTCGGCGCCACCGAGCACGCCGACCCAGCACGTGCCGCACGACGCGGCGCGACACTCGACGGGAATCGGCCCTTCACCGGGCGTGCAGCGAATGTCGCGCGATCGATAGTCGCGCTTGTCGGCCTGCGCGGCCGTCGCGATCTCTTGATTGTTGATGAGCGGAAACGTCGCCTCCGGCTCGTTCTCGTCGAAGGTGATCGTCCACCGCTTCGCGAGACCGCGCAGCATGCCGAGCGGGCCCTGCCAGTCGTCGCGCGCGCGCTGCTTCAACACCTGATGCGGCGACCGTGCGCGCACGCGATCGGACAGATAAATCGTTCCAGGCGCGGCGGCGAACGCGTCCGGGCCAACCTGCCGCAGCGTCATCAACCCGACGGCCGCCATGCCGAGCACGAGGTCGCGATCGACGCGCGCCGTTCGAGTCGCGGCGTTGGCGACCGCGGTGATGAGCGCCGGCAGCGGCTCCGGCCACTCGGTCATGCCGCTGATCGCCGACTTGACCTGCGGCCAGTAACGATGCGCGAACAAGAATCGGTGCGATCGGTCGATCTGATCCGCGAGCCGCCATGAGCCCATCAGGCCAAGGCGTTGCGCGAGCGCGGCCTCGCCTGCGTCCCCGCCCTCCTCCCGCGCCGCTTCGAGCGCGAGGTGCAGGTCGAGGGGAAAAAACGTGAACCAGATCGTTGTCCCGTTTCGATCGATCTCGTGGATTTCCGGCGTGAGGGTTTCGATGGCGCGGCGCCAATCGAGCGAGCTGAAGCGGCAGAGGACGGCGTGAAGCGACGACATTCGGGGGTATTGTAAGCGTTCGATGAGAATCACGATCCTTCTGGCGCCGTTGCTCGCCGCCGCGAGCCTGACGCTCTCGGCCTCGCCCCGGATTTCATCAACGGCGATCGCATCGGCCCTCAGCCAAATCGAGCACCTTGCCGCCGCGGCCGGTGCCGAGGTGTCCGTCGTGTGGCGCCCGCTCGACGCGAAGGCCGGTGAGGAGCTGCTCATCGGTCCGAACGTCCGCTACCACGCCGCGTCGACGATGAAGGTGCCGGTGATGATCGAGCTCTTCAACCAGGTCCACGACGGCAAGCTCAAGCTCGACGATCAAGCGCTCGTCACCAACAGCTTTCACAGCATCGTCGACGGCAGCCCGTACGAGCTGGCGGCCTCGGAGGATTCCGACGGCGAGACGTACAAGGCGATCGGCCAGACGCTCAGCCTGCGCACGTTGTGCGAGACGATGATCACGGCGTCGGGAAATCTGGCGGCGAACGTGCTCGTCGAGAAACTGGGCGTCAAGAACATTCAGGCAACGACCGATCGTCTTGGCGCGGCCGGCATGCAAGTGCTGCGCGGCGTCGAAGATCTCAAGGCGTTCGACAAGAACATGAACAACACGACAGACGCCGCGGGGCTAGCGACGCTGTTCGAGAAGCTCGCGCGCGGCGAGGCGGTGAGCCGCGAGGCCAGTGCGGAGATGATCGCGATCCTCAAGCGCCAGAAGCACAACGAAGGGATTCCGACCGGGCTTCCGGACGGCATCGAGGTCGCGCACAAGACCGGCGAGGTGACGAAGATTCATCACGACGCCGGCATCGTCTACGCCAAGCGACCGTACGTTCTGGTGGTGCTGACTCGAGGCATCGACGATCAGGCGGCCAGCGGCCGGTTGATCGCCGACATCAGCAGGACGATCTTTCAGTTCCAATAGCTATCGGGATTTCATTCCCGTCGCATGGCTCTCATCGGATCGATCTGCGACGCACGTCTGGCTGGGGCGACCGCGGCGATCATGCCGCAGGCCAGCAATGCCGACACCGCTATGGTCACGGTCACGGGATCGTTCGGCCCGACGCCGTAGAGCAGCGACTTGACGTACCGCGATCCGGCCACGCTCAGCGCGAGCCCGACGATAAGACCGGTGGAGGCCAGCAGCAACACTTCACCGAGCACCATCCCGACGATCCGGCGCGCTGGAGCACCGAGCGCCATCCGGATCCCGATCTCGGACGTCCGTCGGGCGACATTGAACGAGACGCTGCCGTACAAGCCGACGCAGGCAATGACGAGCGCGAGCCCGGCGAGCAGTGACCCCAGTTTCGCCAGCGTGATCTCCCGGCTGATTGCCTGGTCGATGTGGACCGCCTGCGTTTGCATCTCGTGGATCGCGACCCGTGTGTCGACCTGACGCACCATCTCTCGCACGGCGCCGGCAAGGCTGAGCGGATCACGGACGGTCCGCAGCTCGTACGTCATCTGGCCTGCTGGCGAGGAGGCTTGCAAGTACGAGAAGTAAACTACCGGGCGCCGCTCTTCCTTCAACGCGAACGCTAGTGCGTCGTCGACAACGCCGACGATGTCGTAGCGACGGGTCCCAAGCGCCAGCGTGCGCCCCACAGGGTTGTCGAGGCCGAATAGTCTCGCGAACTGGTGGTTGACGATCACGACCTGAGGCGCGCCGGCATCATCGCGCGCGGTGAACTCCCTGCCCGCCGCGATCGGAATCTGCATCGTCTTGAAGAACCCCGACCCGACCCATGACAGGACGGCGGCGGTCCGTGGTGACGTCCCGTCGGCAAGCGGCGGCGGGGAAACACCGTCGATGGCGGCGGGCGCCATCGTGCCGCCACCCATGGGCAGCGGCTGATTCGAGAGGCCAACGTCTTGGACGCCGGGGAGATGACCAAGCCGCTCCCGCACGTCCTCGAAGAAGCTGTTGAGGGCCGTGCCTTTGTACCCGACAGCGCTTGGCCGGAGGGTGAAGAGCAGTACGTTGTCGCGATTGAATCCAATCTGGATCGCGTCGAGATTGGCGAGCGTGCGGCCGAAGAGTCCCGCAGCGACTAGCAGCAGAAGCGTGAAGGCGATCTGCGTCGCGACGAGGAGTGGGCCGAGGCCGAATCGCCGCGACGACGACACCGGTTGGTCTGCGCGGTCTCCCTTCAGCGCCGGGACGATGTCAAACCGCGTCGCTTGAAGTGCCGGCGCGAGACCGAACAGAAGTCCGGTGAGGATTGAAAGCGCCGCGGTCGCTCCGAGCACTCGCCAGTTCAGGCCGGCGCGCAGCGCGAAGTGATCACGGCCGCCGGCGAGAAGCGCCGTCAGGATGTCGATTCCCCACCACGCGAGCGCCAAGCCCAGTGCGCCGCCCATCGACGAGAGCAACACGCTCTCAGTTAAGAGCTGCCGGACGACGCGCCCCCGACCTGCACCGATGCTGAGCCTCACCGCGATCTCCCGCCGACGCGTCGTCGCGCGCGTCAGCAGGAGGTTAGCGACGTTCGAGCAGGCGATCAGCAGAATCAGTCCGACCATCGCCATCAGAACGTAGGTGGGCTGCGAGTACTCACGTCGCAGGCTGTCGAGGCCGGCGCCGCCAGCCTCGAGCCTCAGCTCGGGCAGATCCTGTCTTTGCCTTGGGGTCGTCGCGGTGCTCTCTGCGAATTGCCGGAAACGTGGCGCCAGCGCAGCCTGCGCTTGCGCGAGGTCCACCCCCGGCTTCATCCGCGCCATCATTTCGATCCAGTAGAAGTGCTCGTCCGAAAAAATTGACGAGCCCCACGCGGGGTCCGCGCCGAGCACGTGAACTGGCAAGTACAAGTCCACCGTAGCGCCCGGTTCCGCGCCGAAGAACGCGGGCGGTGCGACGCCCACGACAATGAATGGCCGGTCGTTGACGCGGATCGTCTGGCCGACGGCCGCGCCGGCGGTACCAAAACGACGCCGGCTGAACTCGTGGCTCAGGACGACCACCGGCGCGGCGGCCGCCGTATCGTCGTCGGGAAGAATCAAGCGTCCGGCCGCAGGCGCCAAACCCAGCCCCTGAAAGTACGTGCCCGACACGTAGTTGGCCTTCACCGAATCGGTGGCATCAGGCGTCGTCGCGCTCAAGCGCTCGACCCCGAAATAACAGAACGCGCTCGAAATGATGTCGTCGCTGCGCTCGAACACCTGCAGCGAGGGGTACGGAAAGATGCTGGCGAGCGTGCCCGTCTGATCGGACGACGATCCGCCCGTGGACCATGACATCCCGCTCGACGCCAGGGCGTAGCCCTTCGCGTGCCACTTCATGATGACAAGCGATTCGGGATCGGGAACCGGCAGCGACCGAAGGAGAATCGATTCCATGACGCTGAAGATCGCCGTGTTGGCGCCAATCCCGAGGCCGAGCGAAAGAACGACGAGCAGTGCGAACGACTTGTCGTGCCGCATGGACCGCAGCGCGTAGCGCAGGTCCTGCCCGAGCCGTTCCAACCACAGCCAGCCCAACGCCGCCCGGGCATCCTCAGCGGCCAGCGTGAGATTGCCGAGCTCCCGAGGTCCCGCGATTTCCCTGAGCGCGTCGAGCTCCTCCTGCATGTCGCGCTCGTCGGCACGACGAATCCAGGGCAGCAGATGCAGGAGCTTTCTCCAAGGCGTCATGTCTGGCCCTCAGGATCGGATCCCATGACCTGAGCGATGGCCGTAGCAAACGTGCGCCATTCGGCGTGCTCTTGTCGCAGTTGTCTCTTTCCTGCCGCGGTCAGCCGATAGTACTTCGCCCGCCGATTGGTCTCGGACATCTCCCAATTCGACGCGATCCAGCCCTTGATCTCGAGGCGCTTGAGTGCCGGATACAGGGAGCCAAACTCGATGTCCAATGTGTCTGTGGAGTGGATCCGGATGGCTTTGGCCACGCCGTAACCGTGGAGCGGTCCACGGGAGAGCGTCCTGAGGACGAGCATATCGAGCACGCCGTGCAAGGGCTGCATGATGAGAGAGCCTATATGAAGAGAATCTTTATGTTAAGACGAGTCACGGCGGCGCGGGTTGGGTCGCGGGATTCCGGCGCAGCGGGGAACGCGAACTTGCAAACTCTACCGTCATACGGTATACCGTCAATCGGAACAACCTCATGCCCGGATCAAAGACCGCGACCGCCTACCTGCCGCTGAGCCCGCAGGTATTGCAAATTCTGCTCGCCCTCTCAGATGGCGCAATGCACGGGTACGCAGTAATTGCCGACATTGCGGAGCGAACGGACGGCGAGATGCGCCTGACCGCGAGCACGCTCTACGACGCCCTGGCGCGACTCCTCGATCAGCGATTGATCGCTGAAGTTGCCGCCCCGGTCGACGAGCGCGATGCGCGGCGGCGGTACTACGCGCTCACATCGATCGGACGCGAGGTCGTGGCGCTCGAAACGCGTCGGCTCGAACGACTGCTCGCGATGGCTCGTCAAAAACGCGCGCTTGGGGATCGCCGGTGACCATCGGACGCGCCTACCGGCTCCTGCTGCACCTTCTTCCGAGCGCGCGGCGACGCGCCTACGGCGAGGCCATGGCCGTCGTCTTCAGCGAGCTTGCCCGGGAAACGCTGCGGTCGCGGGGCGCCGGCGGTCTCTTCGTGCTCTGGATCAGGGAGACGGCCGGCATGTTCCGGTTCGCCCTTCGTGATCGGCTGGCGGCGATCTTCGCGGCCTGGACCGTGGCCGGTGACACCCGGGGAAGCGACGGCGGACGATTCTCGAGCGATCTGAAGTGGGCTTGGCGCAGTGTGCGGGGACGAGGCTGGCGCGCTGGCCTCGAGGGCACGTTGCTCGCTATCGCGTTGGCGGCGAACACGACGGTGTTCTCTGCAGTCGATTCGCTCGTGTTCAGGCGTGTGCCTTACCACGGCGCTGAAGGGCTGATCGAGCTCAACCTGCGTCCCTCCTCGCGCGAGATGCTCGAGTGGCGGCGGCAGACCGACTTGTTTGCCAGCCTCCATGGGTACGCGACGCGACCGGTGTTTCTGCAGGCCCAAGGTCAGCCGGAAATCGTCGACGTCGCCGATGTCACTCCCGGTCTCATCGACATGCTCGGCGTCTCGCCGCGATGGGGTCGGCCGTTGATCGATGCCGACGCGCGCGAGACTTCCGGTGAAGTGGTGTTGATCTCGGAGAACCTCGCGACGCGCCGATTTGGCCGCCCCGCCGACGCTGTCGGTCGCAAACTCGAGACAACGGGCGCGCCCCTGATCGTCGTTGGCGTGATGTCGGAAGACTTCTTGTTTCCCGCAAAGGGCTTCGAGATATGGCGCGTGCTCGATCTGGCCGCGCCAAGCCGCCCTGTGACGGTCATCGGACGCATCGCGCCGGATCAAACCCTGACGTCCGTGACCCAAGCCATGACCGCCCGTGGGCCTGCGATCGCCGCTTCGGTCGGTAGCCGGCGGACAACTGCGCTGGTTCCGAGCCCCCTCCGTCTGACACGGATCACACCGGAGGCGCAGCGACTGCTGCTTATCATCGCCGGGGCTGCGCTTTGTCTGCTGCTCACGGCGTGCGCCAATGTCGCGAGTCTCGAGCTGGCGTCGGCTTTCAGTCGCATGCGTGCGATGTCGGTGCACCTCGCGCTTGGCGCGACACGCAGCCGCCTGATCCGGAACGGATTATTCGAAGGGCTCTTGATCCTGGGCCCTGCGGTGGTGGCTGCGGCCGGCCTGGCGCTCTACGGCACGCGGGCGCTCGCCGCCGCGATTCCCGAACGCGTGTTCAACAGCGCGAATCCGATCGATCTCGATAGTCGTGCCCTGACCTTCATGACGCTCGCCGGGCTCGGAACGTGGCTGGTGGTCTCGGTGCCGGTCGCCATGGCGGCGTCGCGATCCCGGATCGTCGATCTCCTGAAGCTCGACGCACGAACCATGGCCACGTCCCGCGCGAGCATGCTCGTGCGGCACGCGCTCACGGTCATTGAGGTGACGCTGGCCGTCGTGCTCCTCTGTGGCGGCCTGCTCTACTTGCGGACGTACACCGCGCTTGTCACTCTCGCCAAGGGATTCGACAGCACGAACCTCGCGGTCGTGTCGTTGACGCTGCCCATGCAAAGCTATCCGACCAGCCAGGCGCGCGAGCTGCTGGCTGAGCAGGTCGTCGCGCGGCTGGCAGCGAGGCCGGGGGTGCGGAGCGTGACACATTCCGACACGCTGCCGCCGGATGTCGGAGAGTCATACCAGGCCGCACTTCAAATCGACGGCCGTCCCGTGGCGACCAACGACGTGTCTGTCGGGCTGAATCGCGTCGACAGTCGGTTCTTCTCGACGCTCAACATCGCCATCCGCCGGGGCGAAGCATTCTCGCCGGGCGCGTCTGCCGACCGAGCGGTCATCGACGAAACGTTCGCTCGAAGCTTCTGGCCCGATGAGGATCCGGTTGGCCACCAATTCAGGATTTCGAGCAGCACGCCCGCGCTGACGATTGCCGGCGTTGCCGCTCACGTGCGGAGCAATGCGGATGATCCGTCCGGTCCAAGCGATCGACACTTTCAGGTGTACGTTCCGCGACAGCCTCCGCCTCCGCCGGCGCCGAGCCCGGTGGGCGCGGCGCCCGTTCGCGACCAGGCCTTGTACGCCTTCATCACTCTGGCCGTTCGCCTCGAGGCGAGCGCACACGCCGCTGATCTTCTCGCCGACGTGCGCGCGATCGACTCCAGGTTCCGGCTCAGAATCGATCCGATGGATGCCGTCTATGCGGGCCGGTTCGACGACACGCTGCTTGCCACGAGCGTGATAAGCGGCTTCGGATCGCTCGCGTTCTTTCTGGCCATGGCTGGACTGTATGGCGTACTCGCCGTGCTCGTAGCCGGCCGCGTGCGCGAGATCGGCATCCGCATGGCCCTGGGCGCCGACCGGCGCGCCATCGCGAGGCTGGTCATCGGTTCGTCGATGCGACTCGTCACGCTTGGTGTCGGCGCCGGACTGATCGCGACGGCCGTATGCGCCCGCCTCCTTCGATCGCAGCTGTTTGGTGTCAGCCCGATCGATCTGCGAACGTACGCGCTCGTCGCACTCGCCGTGGCTCTCACCGCGCTCGTCGCCAGTTGGGCGCCCGCGCGAACGGCGGTCGCCGTCGATCCTGCCGTCACGCTACGCATGGAGTGAAACGACGACGAGAGATCGCGGCTCGGCCGGTCAGTGCAGCGCCATAGGGATGCTGCTGGAGATCCCATGCGGCAGTAAGCACTTACCTGAAGAACTCGTCCAGCGGCAAGGCGAACTCTGGAAGCAGTGACGAGCGGAGAACTTCCTGCCGCGCCCCTGCCAGCACGGCTCTACGCTGGAACGACCCCGTTGTTGAACGACGATGAATTTCGACCTGGTCGCACTCGGGATCGACGAGCCAGTACTCGAGCACACCGCTGCGCTCGTACAGACGCAGCTTGGCGCCTTCGTCCGTCTGGCGCGTCGTCGCCGAGAGGATCTCAACGACGAGTGCGGGCGCACCTCGAACGTGCTGATCCGTGATCAGACCTGATTGCTCGCGAAGTACGACCAGCAAGTCTGGCTCGACCACATCAAACATCGACAACACGACGTCGTACGGCGCGTGGAAGGCTTCGCCGACTGGGTGTGCGTCGAGGTACCGGCCCAAGGCCTGGCTGAGGCGCCACGACAGACGCTGATGTCGCGTCGCCGGTGAAGGGCTCACGTAATGCGCTCCGTCGATCAATTCGTGCCGACGGCCATCGTCTGGAAAGCGCAGGAAGTCCTGATACGTCAGCTTTGGCGGATATGCCGCGGACAACATGTCAGTGCGTTCCCCCATACGCGGATCCTAGCATCGTCGGTACGGGTCCGGGCACCGTTATATGCGGGAGTCATGCCGTCGCGATCGTGCCGAAATCCTCGAGAGCCAGTTGGGATGTTGCAGAATCTGCAATCTCGATGCCTTGGCATCATCGCAGGTAGTGACTCAGCGCTCGTTCACGAGAATCGCGTCATTGACCTGGCGCGGGCCCGTCGGATCGGACGGCTTGTTGACGATGCGGCCGTTCACCACCATCGTGGTCGAGCCGCCGCCGTCGAGATTGAGCGCGTCCTGGAGGTTGAGCCGCAGCGAGAGGCGCACCAGGTCGGGCAGCGTCATGCCGATGCTGTAGTCGGGCTGGCGCCCGTCGATCGCGGCCATCCAGATCTTGCCGGCCGCGTCGACGCCGATGAGCGTCCGCGGATGACGCATGTTGATGAAGGCCGCCGGCTCGAGGCTCTCACCGTGCTCCCAGTTGGTCATCGTCTGACCGTGGAGGCGAAGGAGGCCGGCGCCGTTCACGATCGATTCCGCCTGATCCAGGTGCGCCCCGGTCATGCCGTTGAGGGTCGTCCACGACGTGGCGAGCGTCACGCGCGTGTCGATCGTGAGCGCCGCGAGGGCCGGCGGCAGCTCCGTCCCGCCGAACGACAGCACGGCGCCGTACTTGGGAATCAGCGTGTGACCCTGCCCCCGTCGGAGGCCTGCCACGTGCAGGGGCGATCCGTCGAGCGTCCACTCGGTGCCGGTCGGCGCGGTATCGGTATCCGCATGGTACCGCGGCGTGTACAGCATGACTTTGCCGCGCTCGCGCGTCGTGTCGACGCCATCAATCGGGATGCGCCACGTGCGGTTCCCGACGACGAACGACAGCGTCATGCGCACGGAGAGCTGCTCGAATTCGAGTGACGTCGCACCCACGGCCGGCGACTTGATGAGCACGACGCCGCGAATGATCGGGTAGTCGCTGATGAGCTCGCCGCCGACTTTCAGCACGCCCACCGGCTCGCCGGTTGCGCGATTGAAGTACCCGCCGTTGATTGCGGCGATCGCGTTGTGGCGCGCGGCGATGTTGTTGACCGTGTCGAAGCCGAGCGCTTCGCCTCGCGCGAGCGTGTCGGTGAGCCGCACGCGCGCAGGATCGAGCTCGAGCAGATACAGCGCGATCGGTCCGGTATTGTCAACGAGCGTCTTGTCGGTCGACGTGAAGTAGTCGATGCCGGGCGCGATCGTCTGTGGCGCGCCGAGCCACGCGGATTGCGCCGGCAGCCGGACGAACGCCAGGCAGAGAGCGACGACGATGGCCAGGCGGGCGCGCATGGGCAGATTGTACGCGTGCGGCGCGCCTTACCGGATGAAGACGATCTGCGCGATCTTCGCGCCTGGGAGCAGCCGGTCCATCACGTCATAGCTCAGCGAGCATTCGCCGGGCGGCGCGTACACGTGCGCGAACACGGTGTAGTCGTAATTCAGCCGAGGCTGGTCGATTAGATCAAAGAATATCTGCGCATCGCCCGTGTCACGGCCCCGCGTCGAGATGCCGACGGCACCCCGCGTGTGCCGTTGGAGGCTGAGTTCGTCACGCATGAATCGCGCGTCGCCGGTGTATTCGTTAGCACCCGGACTGCCGCCCTGCGCGACGAACAGCGGAACGAGCCGATGGAACGTGAGTCCGTCGTAGTACCCGCCGGTCCCGAGTTTGACGAACCTCGCCACCGCTAACGGTGCGTCGTTGCGAAGCAGCTCAACGCAGATCATTCCGCCGTCGTCCATCACGATCTTGGCGTGGCCCGGTTGCTGTTTGAGCTGCTTGAGTTCCGCCTCGGTGGGCTGCTGGGGCGCGCGATGGGTCGGCGTGGGCGCCACGTGCGTTCCGGTGACCGTGCTGAGCGTGTCGGCAGCGAGCTGAGCGATATTCGAATCGAAGTCGGACAGGTACGAACGAATCTGGTCGCTCCATTGCAGGAGCGGCGACGTGCCCGTCGAGTCGAGCGGCGCCAATTCCTTGAGACGCGTCAGGAGCGGCACACGCGCATCGCGCGAGGTGTCCTTCCCTTCTTTCGTCAGGCGCGCGAGGGCGCCAAGGATCGCGGGCACGACGGTATCGATGTGCTTGTTCCCCTGAAGCGCAAGCGCTGCCTGGCGGACCAGCTGATAGTCCCGGCTCTCGAGGTCTCGCAACGCGACTTCCTCAACGGCTGCGCTCTTCAAACGCACGAGGCCGGCGAGCGCGTCCGTCTGGACGTTCGGCGCGCGATCGCTAGCAAGCAGAATCAATGTCGCTTCGTCGCGGACGGCCGTCGAGACACGCGCTGCCGCCGCACGCACCTGCCAGTCGTCGGAGACGATGGCGACGTCTTCGACGATCTTCTTCGCCCGATCTGGATCGAACTTCACCAGCGCCTCGAGGGCCGGCACGCCAACTTCCCACTCGGCGACAGGCGTCGTCGGCGCCAGCTGCGTCGCCAAGCTCCCCAGTTTCGGAGCAATGTCGTCAGGCGCCGTGCATGCCGGGCTGAGGAGTGAAATCGCGTCGATCTGAACGACGGCGGGCTCACCCGCGTCGCCAACAGCGCTGGCAATGTCCGTGCAGTCCTTTGTCTTCGAGACCGCGGCGCCGTAGCGTCT
>CAYQRM010000017.1:0-4541 GCA_964419785.1 uncultured Solibacteraceae bacterium
GACGACCTCGACCGTCACGACTCGATCGTCGCGCGCGAACGTCAGGCCAATCGTGCCCGGCTGATGCCGAAACCCGTGGCGGACGATGTTGGAGAGGATTTCGTCAAGCGCGACCTGGAACCGCCATCGCGCGTCAGGCGGTACGCCCTGCAGCCGGCAGAATTGGTCGAAGTCCGCCGCCGCCTGCGTCACGCCATCGGTCGTCGCGGGCACCGACGCAGTCGCACGGGACATATCGGCGGACTATACCAAGTGGAAGCAAGATTGCGGGCCGAACACGGATTGCGGGGGCCGAACAATCTCCAATGTAACGCCTGTGATACAACGTCCCCGGCACGCCAACTTTCCCGGGGTTGGCCGTGTAATTCATGCTGGAGCCCATTGACGACGCCGTCCTGGTGGCCCGCTGTCTAAGGGGTGACCGGGACGCGTTTGAGCCCCTCGTCACGCGGTACGAGCGCGTGCTGTTTTCCGTCGCGCTGCGATTGACCGGCGATTACGAAGACGCCCGCGACGCCACGCAGAACGCGTTCGTTCGCGCGTACGAGCACCTCGAGACGTTCGATCCGACGCGCAAGTTCTTCAGCTGGCTCTACCGGATCGTCGTCAACGAGTGCCTGAACCTTCGGCGAGCACGGCGTCCGAACGAGCCGCTCGTCGAGTCGATCCAAACGTCCGCGGGCGGCGCGCTCGAAGCCGTCGCCCAGAGCGAGACGCACGATCGAATTCAGGTGGCGCTGATGAGGCTCACCCCGGAGTACCGCGAAGTCGTGGTGCTCCGGCATTTCGCGGACCTGTCGTACGAGGAGATCAGCGAGGCGCTTGGCGTGCCGGACAAGACGGTGAAATCCCGGTTGTTCACGGCCAGAAAGCGACTCGCAGAGCTGCTCGCGGCAGGCGAAAGGCGACAAAAATGACGACCCCTGAAGCGCCCGACGACGGAAGAACAAACGACGGCCTGGACGAGCTCGATCGCGCGCTCGACCAGGCCCGTCGGCACGACCCGGCTCCCCCGCCCGGCTTTGCCGCCTCAATCATGCGGCGGGTCGGGCAGGCGGAAGGACGCCTCTCGGTCATCCAGCGGTGGCGCCGGTCCCGCGCCGCCAACTTTTCATCACGCCACGGTGTAGTTTCGTCTGTTCGATCAGGAAACTCGGCAGGTGGGCGATTCGCCCGAGAGGGGGTTGTCGTGACGAAAAAGGTGCTATGGGCGATTGCCGCGATGGGAGCCGCCGCCGTCATCCTGTCTTTGTGGCTGGGCTTTCCACCGGTCGGTCCGGGCACTGAGGGCACCGTCGGCGCTGCCAAGCGGGCGACGTCTGCGCCAGCGGGCGGTGCGGTGCTCGGCAGCATGGACGTTCAACAGTTTCTGCAGAGCGACACCTTCGACAAATTGATTCGCAACGACGCCACGCGCTCGATCCTCCAGAAAGCTTCGAAGGACACCGCGTTCCGTGAGGCGCTGAGGAACCCGGCCATCCAGGCGGCGTTCGCCCAGCCGGCGTTCGCTCGCGCGATGGCCGATCCGGCGTTCACGCGCGCTTTGGCCGATCCGGCGCTCCACGCCGCCATGGCCGAGCCCGCGTTTGCCCGCGCGATGGGCGATCCGGCGCTCGCCAGGGCGATGGCCGACCCGGCGCTCGCTCAGGCGATGGGCAAGCCCGGGCTGCAGCAGGCGATCGCCTCTGCCGCGTTCCAGAAGGGCCTCGCCGATCCCGCGTTCGTCAGCGCGCTCAGCAATCCGGCGCTTCAGAAGTCACTGTCCGACCCGGCGCTCGCGCAGGCGATGGCCAATCCCGCGCTGCAGCAGGCGCTTCGCGACCCGGCGTTCGGCCGTGCGATGGCGCAGCCGGCGTTCCAGCAGGCGCTCGCCGACGCGGCCCTCTTGAAGGCGATGTCCGACCCGGCTCTCGCAGCCGCAATGGCCAACCCGGCGTTGCAGGCAGCGCTCGCCGATCCGGCGATGGCCCAGGCAATGGCGAACCCGGCGCTCGCGAGCGCGCTCGCGCAGCCGGCGTTCCAGTCCGCGCTGGCTGATCCGGCGTTTGGCCGCGCTCTCGCCGAACCGGCGTTCCAGCAGGCGCTCGCGCAGCCAGCGTTCGGCGCCGCGATGGCCGACCCGGCGTTCGCGTCGGCGCTCGCGGGACGCCAGTAGTTCTTCGCTCGTCGCTCCCCACGGCCTGGCGTTCTTCCGAGGACGCCGGGCCGTTTTTCGTTTACCGTTAGTCGCAACCGGGCCCGTCTTGCGTATGCGACGCCTCCCCATCGCTTCGATCGCGCTCGTCGCGCTTGCGTTCGCGCTTCTGGCGACGCCGGCGTTCGCGCAGCTCCAGAAGATCGAGACCGGCGACCTCCGCCTCGTGTTTCTCTCGCCATCAGAGACGTACCTCGTGCCGCACGCAGGCCGCACGTTCATGAACTCGGTGACGTTTCTCGAGAAGGTGTTCGACTACAAGCCCGTCGAGAAGATCACGGTGCTCCTGACGGACTTCTCGGACTCGGGCAACGCGGCGGCGTCGAGCGTGCCACACGACACGCTGCGGATCCAGATCGCGCCGCTCTCTTTCACGTTCGAAACGATCGTCGCGGGCGAGCGCATGAGCACCATCATGAGCCACGAGCTCACGCACGTCGTGGCGATGGATCAAGCGGCGGGGCGCGATCGATTCTTCCGCACGTTCTTCGGCGGCAAGGTGCTGCCGATCGACCAGCAGCCTGAGACGGTGCTGTATTTCTATCTGACGTCGCCGCGTGTGGCGGCGCCGCGATGGTTTCACGAGGGCGGCGCGGTCTTCATCGACACGTGGGCGTCGGGCGGGTTCGGCCGCGCGCAGGGCGGGTACGACGAGATGGTGTTCCGCGCGATGGTCAAGGACCATTCGCCGTTCTACGATCCGCTCGGTCTCGCGTCCGAGGGCACGAAGATCGACTTTCAGACCGAGGTCAATTCGTACCTCCACGGCACGCGCTTCATGACGTGGCTCGCGTATCAGTACTCGCCGGCAAAGGTCGTCGAGTGGCTCGGCCGCAAGCCCGGCAGCAAGGCGTACTACGCGAGCCAGTTCCAGCAAGTCTTCGGCACGTCGATGGAAAAGGCGTGGACCGACTGGGTCGCATTCGAGCAGACGTTCCAGCAGGCGAACCTCGACGCGATTCGCAAGTATCCGATCACGCCGTACAAGGATCTTTCGTCGCACGCGCTCGGTTCGGTGTCGCGCGCGTACTACGATCCGGCATCGCACACGATCTACGCCGCGATGAACTACCCCGGCGTCGTCGCGCACGTCGGCACGATTTCGACCGAGACCGGGGAAACGAAGCGGCTGATGGACATCAAGGGGCCGCTCATTTATCAAGTGACGTCGCTCGCGATAGATCCGTCCGGCCCCACCCTGTTCTACACGACGGACAATCTTGCCTACCGCGATCTTGTCGCGCTCGATCCGAAGACGGGCAGGAAGACGGTACTGATGAAGGATCTGCGCGTCGGCGATCTCGTGTTCTCGCGGTCGGACAAACATTTGTGGGGCATCCGGCAGCTCAACGGGCTCTCGACACTCGTCGAGCTCGCGCCGCCGTATCACGACTGGAAGCGCATCGTGACGTTTCCGTACGGAACGGTCGTCTACGATCTCGACGTCTCGCCGGACGGCACGCTGCTGTCCGCGTCGTTTGGCGATCTCACGCGCAAGCAGGACGTGCGCGTGCTATCGATCGAGAAGCTGCGCGCGACCGGCGACACGACGCCGGTCGCCGAGTTCGATTTCGGCACGTCGGTGCCCGACAGCTTCGTTTTCTCCGCGGATGGACGATTCCTCTACGGCAGCTCGTACTACACCGGCGCGTCGAACATCTTTCGCTACGAGCTCGCGACGAAAAAGGTCGAGGCCGTGTCGAACGCGGAGACAGGATTCTTCCGCCCGATTCCGCTCGGCGGCGACGATCTCATCGTCTTCCGGTACACGGGCCAGGGCTGGGTGCCCGCGCGCATCACGGCGACGCCGATTCAAGACGTCAATCCGATCACGTTTCTGGGCGAGCGGACGATGGACAAGCATCCCGAGCTGAAGGCGTGGGCGCTCGGGCCCGAAGAGAATGTACCGTTCGACGCGGCGCAGCAGACCGAGGGTGTCTACCGCCTCGGCGGCAACCTGCAGCGCGAGTCCTTCTATCCGATCCTGCAGGGCTACAAGGACGCAGCGGCGGTCGGCATGCGGCTCAATTTCTCCGATCCGCTGCAATTCAATCGCGCGAGCTTCTCGGCGTCGTACTCGCCGGCGGGCGACTTGCCCGAGCACGAGCGGTGGCACCTGCGCGCTGAGTATCAGCGCTACGACTGGGACGCGGAGGCGTCGTACAACGACGCCGATTTTTACGACCTCTTTGGCCCGACCAAGGTCAGCCGCAAGGGCTATTCCGTCGGCCTTGGCCACACGAACACGCTGATCTTCGACGAGCCGCACCGCATGACGCTCGAGATGAAGGGGCGCGTCGCCGGTAATCTCGATCAGCTCCCCGAGTATCAGAACGTCCCGGTCAAA
>CAYQRM010000018.1:0-3910 GCA_964419785.1 uncultured Solibacteraceae bacterium
CCGGCGGGCAATGCTATCGGCACGCGTGCGGACGGCAACTGTCGCGTTGAGGGCCTTTGACGACCAAGCGCCGGGAATTCGTCGTAAACGCCGACGGATCGATGTCGGGCGTGCGATTGCCAGGCGGCCGCTCGAACGCGACGCGCGCGCCGAGTCGATCCGCGTCGTTGATGACCGCACTCGGACCCGTCGTCGGATTCATCACCGAGTCGCGCGAGACCACGTGGCTGTATCCCATGGCGTGTCCGAGCTCGTGCTGCCGCACTTGCTGGACAAAACCGCTGTGACTCTGGTCGAAGTCGCGATCGAGCAGCACCATCCCGCCGACGACCGTGCCGTCCGTGAGGACGTACGCCGCGCCCAGTCCCACCGCGCCAATCGCGCTTTCCATGCCGCGGACGCGCATCACGGTAATGACGCCATCGCCGAAAACGCTGACGACGGTGCCCGGAGGAGAATCCTGGCGGCTCACTGAGGCGAAGGCCGTGAACGTATTGCCGCTCAACGCGGCCAGCGCCGTCGTGAGATCGGCGACGATCGACCCGTACTCGGCGTCCGACATCGCGTCGCCGATGGTGGTGACCGGGTCGGTGCTCTGCGACGCGAACTGGCCCGTGCGAGTTTCGATCTTGAGCGGCGGCGCGGTCGTCCAGCGGTCGAGCTCGGGCGTCCGGAACATCTCGTTGAACGACGTGAGATCAAACGTCGATGCAATGAGCGACACGATGGCATCTCTTCCGGGCACGAGAAGGGACGTCTGGCGTGGAACTGAGGACGGCCCGGCGAAAGTGAGCAACAGCGGCGAGACGATCGACCCGGGCGCGCCCGTCACAGAAAAGCCGCCACCGAGATCGGACTGCAAGCTCACAGCGCCACCGTTGATGGTCACGCCGGCCAGGCCAGCTTGGCTGACGGCGTCGATGACGCGTCCGCTGGTCGTGACGATCGTTGGCGACATCGCGAAGTCGAGCGTGCCGTCCGATGTGACGACGACGTCGCGCGACAGGGCGGCGTAGTTGGCGGCGGACAGTCGAATCGACATGTTGCCGCCGGTGAGACCGTCGAAGTGGTACCGGCCGGAACCGTCCGTCGTGGTCGAGCGCCCGGAATTGGGTCCGGTCGCGATCTGCAGCGTGGCCCCGGCCACGCCAAACGTGTTGCCAGCAAGCGCGTTGTAGACGGTGCCCGACAGCGAGAACTGGGGCGCGGACGTCGCCGACGGCGTGGTCGGTGTGCCGTTCGACCCGCCGCAGCGCGCGAGCGCGATTACAACGGTGGCAGCGAGCGCGAACGTTGCGTGGCGGAACGCCGGCGAGCCGGGGGAGCGCGTCATCGGCGCGTAGTTATAGTCGGCCGCGTCGTCGTTCCGCAAGCGTCGCTTAACTTCTGGCTTCTAACTTCTCACTTGATCTTGCTGACATCAATCGCCCAGACGCCGCGGCCGTGCGTGCCGATCACCAGCATGCGGTCGCGCGGATGGATGATGAAGTCCATGACGTTGACCGACGGCAGATTGCCGCCGAGCACCTCCCACTTCTGTCCGCCATTCGTCGTGACGTACACGCCGAAATCGTTGGCGGTGTAGAGCACGTTCGGACTCACCGGATCCTCGCGGATCATGTTGATCGGTCCGCCGGGCAAATTGCCGGCGATGCTCTTCCACGTCTTGCCGTAGTCGGTGGACTTGTAGAGGTGCACGGCGAAATCCTCGTCGTAACGACCCTGCTGCGCGACGTAGACCGTGGGTTCGTCGTACTTCGACGCCAGGACGGTGCCGATCCACTCCTTCTTCGTCGAGCTTCCGACGGTCAGCTCTCGCCATTCCTTGCCTTCGTCGATCGACGCGTACAACCGTCCATCGTCGGTGCCGGTGTAGATCAGCCCTTTCTTCTTCGGCGATTCGGAGATCGTGATCACCAGCTGGTGCGGCACGTCGCCGCGCCGAGTCTTGTCGTTGTAGCTGAGATCGTCCGTCAGCTTCTCCCAGGTGTTGCCGCGATCCTTTGATCGGAAGAGATATTGCGCGCCGAAGTAGATCATGTCGGGATCGTGTGGCGAAATGAGAATCGGCGCCAGCACTTGCATGCGCAGGGGATCGTCTGGCGTGACGTTGGCCGGCCGGATGTTCGTATCGCGCTGGGGGCCGGTCGGCGGCGTGACGGCGCCGCGTCCTCCGCCCGCGCCTTGTCCGCGTGGCGCCGCGGGAATGCTGAAGTCCGTGCGATCGAGCTTGCCGGAGTACACGATGTTCGGATTTCGCGGATCGATCGCGTGCTCGCAGTACTCGCCGCCCGGTGCGTTCTCCCACGCGGTGGGAGAGAGATTGTCGCGCCCCTTACTCAGATCGACGACGCCGCGGAAGCTGCCGTGATCCTGGAACGCGCCGTAAACGCGGAACGGCGTGTCCATGTCGAACGCCATGTCGAACGCCGTCTCCGTCGGCAGATCCGCCCGTCGCCACGACTGACCGCCGTCCTGCGAAATCCGGAAGCCGCCATCGTTGCCGACGAGCATGAATTTCGTGTTCTTCGGATCGATCCACATGGCGTGGTTGTCGCCGCCGACGTTGGCGCCGCGTCCCGCCTGCGGCGGCGCGCCTGCAGCAGGCGGCCCGCCGGCGACCGCGCCAGGCGGGGGCGCGCCAATACGTCCGAAGGTCTTGCCCCCATCGTGCGATACGCTCACGCCAAGCGCCAGCGTGTATACGGTGTTCTCATCGGTGGGATCGACGCGGATATTGCCGAACACCCACGCGTACGTGTTGGCCATTCCCTTCATGTACGCACGCTGCTCGTCGGTTTGTCCGCTGACGAGCTTCCACGTCGCGCCTTTGTCGTTCGATCGATACACTTCGCTGCCCTTGATCGCACACCGCGCGGCGCTGCCTCCAGGATTCGCGCCTCGTCCTTGTCCGTTGGTCGGCGGAGCCTGGGTGTCACACTCGTAGTTGTCGTAGAAGGCGTAGATGACGTTCGGATTTGATCGAGCGATCGCCAGGCCGATGCGCCCTGACGCGTTGGACGGCGGTAGACCGTTGGTCAGCTTCGTCCACGTCTTGCCGGCGTCGGTGCTTTTGTAAATCAGGCTCTCATTGAAGCCCTCTTCGACGCGCGGATCGTTCCACTTGCGACGCTGCCGCTGCCACGCGGCGGCGTAGAGCGTGTTCGGATCGCTCGGATCCATCGCGAGGTCGTTCACGCCAGTCTTCTGGCTGATCTTCAGGATCTGCGACCACGTCTTGCCGCCGTCCGTCGTCTTGAACACCCCGCGCATTTCGTTCTCCACCCATTCCTGACCGGCCGACGCGACGTAGACCGTGTTGGGATCGGTCGGATGGATGACGATGCGGCCGATCGTGCCGGTGTCGGTCAGACCCATGTGTTGAAAGGTCTTGGCGTTGTCGGTCGACTTGTAGACGCCGACGCCGGTGTACGAGCTGCGGAAGATGTTCGACTCGCCGGTGCCGATCCAGAGGATGTCAGGATTCGACGGCGCGACGGCGAGCGCGCCCGTGCTCGTCGAGGCTTCTTTGTCGAAGACCGGCTGCCACGTTTGCCCGAGGTCGTCCGAGGCCCACACGCCGCCACAGCAGCTGCCGGCGTAGAGGCGGCGGGACGTGCCGTGATCGGCAACTGCGACGTCGGTCGTCCGTCCGCTGATGTTGGTCGGCCCGATGTACGACCAGTTCATCGCGCGGTACGGCGAGGTCGCCGCCATCGCCACGTGCGCGTCCCAGGCTTTCAGATGTGCGGCGTGATCGCTGCCGGCCGGCGCCTGCGCGCCGATGCCGGCAAACGTGATCAGCAATGCAGCGCACGACGCGGCGAACGTCAGCGAGAGCGTCGTCCGACGGTGCATAGGGTGCCTCCGGGGGATGGTGAGGCCGATGTTACAGCAAGCGCGGGCCCTC